>CAYOCM010000025.1:0-15692 GCA_964402515.1 uncultured Ruminococcus sp.
TTTTATGCATTATATTTTTCCATTTTGAATGTCCTGACATCGTCGTGACCTCCTGTTATATTTCTTCGGTTGCCTTCATGCCGAGCAACGCAAGGCAAGAACCGAGTATCTGTTTTACGAATTTCGTAAGCGTGAGCCTGAAATATCTCGTCCTACCCTCGCTGCCGAGAATGGTGTTGCCGTGGTAGAACTGATTATAAAGCGCACAAAGCGAAAGTGCATAGCGCGCGATGACGCTGGGTTCATATTCGGCACCCGCGCGTTTGACCGCCTGCGGAAATTCAAGCGCTTTTTTTACCAGCTCGGTTTCGGCGCTGTCGGGCTCATAGCCTTGATAATCGCCTTTTTCGTCGGTTTTGCGCAAGACGCTGCAGCAACGTGCGTATGTGTATTGCAGATAAGGCCCCGAGTTGCCTTCAAACGACAGAGCGTCGTCCCAGTTAAAATCGGTGTCTTTTATACGGCTTGACGAAAGCGCTCCGAATATTACCGCACCTACGCCGACCGCTTCGGCGACGGCGCGCTTGTCTTTGAGAGATGAATTTTTTTCGGCGATGATGCTCTCGCATTTTGCGATAGCCTCTTGCAAAAGGTCGTCAAGGTGAACGACATTGCCCGTGCGTGATGCGATCTTTTCGCCGCCCATGCTCATCGTGCCGTAAGGAACATGCACAAGCCCTTTGTGCCAGTCGTATCCCATCAATTCGACTACTTTAAACCACTGGGCGAAATGCAGGCTTTGCCCGGCACTGGTGACATATATGCATTTGTCAAAATCATACTCTTGCTTGCGCCATTTTGCCGCCGCGATGTCACGGGTCGGGTAAAGCGTAGATCCGTCTGTCTTAAGTATAAGACAGGGCGGCATGTTGTATTCCGACAGGTCGACAATAGACGCACCGTTGTCTATCTTAAGCATATTTTTGTCTTTTAATTCCTGCACTATCGCGGGCATTTTGTCGGTAAAAAACGATTCGCCGCAATAAGAATCAAAATCCATGCCCATAAGTTCATAGGTCTTTTTGTATTCTTTAAGCGAAATATCTTTGAAATTTTGCCAGATCTCAAGCAGTTCGGGATCTCCGCGCTCGAGAGCTGCAAATGCCGCGCGTGCCTCGTCGACCAATGCAGGGTCTTCGGCGGCCTCTTTGCCGAACTTGACATATATGTCTTCGAGTTCTTTGACACCGTATTGCTCGACGCGCTCTTTGCTTGACCACTTTTTATAAGCCACGCTCAGCTTGCCGAACTGCGTACCCCAGTCGCCTATATAGTTTATGGCAACCGTTTTATAACCCAAAAAGTTAAATATGTTGCGCAGACTGTTGCCTATTGCCGTTGTGCCCAAATGACCGAGGTGAAACCTCTTGGCAATGTTCGGCGAAGAATAGTCGAGGCATACGGTTTTGCCGTTGCCGTCGGCGGATCTGCCGAAATCTTTGTCGTCCGCCGCGTCGGCAAGCGCCTGTGAATATAACGAACGCGAGATAAAAAAGTTAAGATATCCGCCTATGGGATTTGCTTTTATTTCGTCGACGTCCGCAAAGCATTCGGCAAGTTCGGCCGCTATTTTTTGAGGTGCATTGCGCAGTACCTTGCTGAATTTAAAACACGGCAGAGCAACATCGCCCATAGATGAGTCGGACGGTGTCTCAAACAGCGGCATGATTTCGATGCCCTCGATTCCGTGTGATTCAAGGTATTTCGACGTTTTTTCTGCAATTAAGCTTTTGATGTCGTTCATATCTGATATATTGCTCCGTTTTAGTTATTCGGCCAAACCTTCGGCGATGCCCAACAGTATGATACCTACTATGACCGCAAATATAACGATATATTGTTTTGCCGTCAGTTTTTCTTTTAAGAACACGCGTGAAAGTAACAGCGAAACGATTGCATATGCAGCTATCATCGGTGCGGCGACGGCTCCGTTACCGCTCATTGCGAATACATAAGTTGCCTGACCTGCGGTTTCGAGAGCGGCCGCAGCCCACGCCGAACCGGGAACTTTGGTTTTTGCTTCGCCTTTGATAAGCATCCATATCACAAGCACTGCCGCGGCGATAAACCAAGTTAATTCATAAGATATGTTTGCCGTGTCTTCAAGTGTCTGCTCGGTAACGCCCAAAAGCGGTGTGGTCTCGATGTCGTCAAGATAAAATGCGTCGAGGAACGTGCCGAGCGAGTCGATGACACAATAAATGACGGGCATAAGAAATGCGACAAATCCGATACCTTTTTTATGACCTTCTTTCTTTTCTTCAAGGTCGAATTCTTTTTTTTCAAGCACTCCGAGCATAAACACGGCGGCGCATATGATAACAACGCCCACTATGCTGAGAACGTCAAGCACCTGACCCAAAAATACCACGCAGAGTATGCAGGCGACCGCGCCCGATGAATTCTGCACCGGGGACGAGACCGACAGCATCAGATAACGCAAGCCGTAATATCCGACCACCATCGACAGTATATAGCACAGCGAAACGGGCAGATATACCAAAAGGTTTGCAAAATCGTATTCCGGCACGCTTGTAAGCAATGTGTATATGGCGTGAACGCCCATGACGATGCCGACGGCTATCGATGTTTTGATGTGCGCGTATTTTGCGCCTGCGTCGGCGCTTTTTTTGTAAAACAGATCGGCCGATCCCCACGCGATCATGGTTATCAGCGCATAAAAGAACCACATGATGTGATATCCCCCTTAAGTTAGCATATTAACGTAGAATTATATCACAATAAAGCGTTGCCTGTCAACACCGAAAACCACGTGTGCACGGTGCTTTGTGACACGATTTTTTTGTTGACACGGTGTCGGCGCTATGATATACTGTATACAATAATAAATAGCACAAATTGTTAACCCGTGATAGAAATACTGCAAACTTAAGCGCGATATTTTAAATAAAGGGGTTGTGATCTATGACAAAGGTTAAGAAACACGGCGTTTTTACCCGAGTGCTCGCATTGGCTGCGGTCATTGCGGCGTTATGTTGCGTTATTCCGTCTGCGGCATCGGCAGAGGTCGAATATTATTGCAGGACCGCTATTGCAAAATTGCCCAACTCGGCCGCGTTGATTTATGCATACGATCGCATAGCCGAAGGTGTTGCCGCACAGTGCGAAAAAATATCGGTTTATAACGGTGTCGACGCTTTGTCTGCCGATGAGATCAAGACCGTATACAGTGCATATCAGTATGATCACACCGAGTGCTTTTGGCTTGACAGCGGTTGCGGCATATCAAGCAACGCAAATACCGTTCTTTCGGTGACACCCAACTATTCTTTTGCGGGTGACGCGTTGACAAAAGCCCGAAAAATGTTTGACGGTGCGGTTGAAGATATTTTAAGCAAGATAGATAAGTCGGCAAGCGATTTTGAAAAAGAAAAAGCCCTGCACGATATTCTTGCGCAAAACACGGCCTATGAGATCTCGGCAAAAAACGCACATAACGCATACGGCGCGTTGGTTGAGGGCGAGGCTGTTTGCGAGGGATATGCAAAGGCGTTTCAGTACCTTTTGCACAGGCTGGGCATACAGTCGGCGATAGTAATCGGCGAAAGCCGCGGCGTCGCTCACGGCTGGAACATAGTTAAAATAGACGGCGATTGGTATCACGTAGATCTGACATGGGACGACCAGAACGATAATATTTATTATGCGTATTTCAACAAGACCGACAACGCCATAAAAGAAGATCACGTAATATATGACGTAGGCTTTGATATGCCGGAATGCACCGCGACAAAATATGATTATTATGAATACAGCGGCACCAAAATATCATCGTTTGATGCTCAGAAACTTGCCGAACTGCTTAAATCAAACGGCTTTACGGCACGCATATATGTCACAGGCAGCACAGCCGAATTCAAAAGCGCGTTGGCAGACGGCAACAATTGGCTCAAAATAGCCGGTTTTGCCGGTGTAAAGTGCAAATTCAGCGTGTCTTATTCGTCGCTCGGCAGAGAGTTTATCCTCGGTATGACGCTGTCACAACCTATCGATACGGGCTCGTCGCGGCCGTCAGACGTATCTTATTCCGAAACGTCCGGCTTTGATGAACCGTCACAGTTTAACGAGACATCCGACAACGTCGCGATGTCAAGCACCCCCGAAAAATCCGGCGCCGAGATTTCGTCAACACCTGCAACATCGGGCTGCGGCCAAACCTCGGATATATCCGAAACATCCGACAAACC
Organism: uncultured Ruminococcus sp.; assembly: GCA_964402515.1. Lineage (GTDB taxonomy): Bacteria > Bacillota > Clostridia > Oscillospirales > CAG-382 > Coliplasma. The sequence goes on from CAYOCM010000025.1 coordinate 4,209, forward strand.
CGGTGTTTCATCACAGCCCGAAACATCTGACGAAAGCCTGATTCCGTCAGACACCGAACCATCCGCGACGTCCGAAACGGTTGATATTTCATCGCGGGCAGATCAAAACGCATCGCCGGAACAAAGCAAAGACGATATCACGTCTGCCGAGTCGGACAATATGACCGAATCAAGCGCTTTGACGTCACAGCCGCAGAATGACGGCAAAGACGGCGGCAATACGGCGCTTATCGTTTCGGCAGTCGCGGCGTGCGTCATTACCGCGGCAGTCATAATAATAATCAAACGCAAATAATTTATACCGAGTTTATTTTTTGAAAGGAGTCAATTATGGGACTTATTAAAGCAGGCATAGGCGCATTGGGCGGAACTCTTGCCGACCAGTGGAAAGAATTCTTTTATTGCGAAGCGCTGCCAAACGACGTGCTTATGCGCAAAGGACAAAAACAGATAACAAGCAGATCGTCAAACACCAAGGGCAACGACAATATCATATCAAACGGGTCCGGCATTGCCGTCGCCGACGGTCAATGTATGATCATAGTCGATCAGGGCAAAGTTGTTGAGGTGTGCGCCGAACCGGGCGAATTTACATACGATTCTTCTACCGAACCGTCGGTATTCTCGGGCTCGTTCGGTCAGTCGCTTATCGACACGTTCAAGACGATAGGCAAACGCTTTGCTTACGGCGGCGACACGGGCAAGGATCAAAGAGTTTATTATATCAATACCAAAGAGATATTAAACAACAAATTCGGCACGCCCAACCCCATAATGTTTGAGGTCATAAACAAGCGCATAGGCCTCAGCAGAACGGTGCAAGTAAGGTGCAACGGTATATATTCTTATATCATTTCAAATCCCTTGCTGTTTTATACCAGACTTTGCGGCAATGTTTCGGGCGATTTTACCCGCAGCATGATAGACGAACAATTAAAGACCGAGTTTATCGACGCTTTGCAACCTGCGTTCGGCAATCTTTCCGAGCAGGAATTGCGTCCCGCGCAGATTCCCGCAAAAGCAGGCGACCTAAAGGATGCCATGAACGGCGCGCTCAAGCAAGAGTGGGTCGATACGCGCGGTATTTCGGTGTGCAAGATAGCGCTTAATCCCATCACACTTACCGACGACGATATCAAAAAGATCAATGAACTTGAGGATGCGGCAACCCTCGGTTCAAATCCGTTTATGATGGCGGGCAGAATGACCGACGCCACGGCCGATGCGATGGAAACCGCCGCGGGCAACGCCTCCGGCGCCATGACGGGCTTTATGGGCATGGGCATGGTAGGTATGGGCGGCCAGACCGGTTTCGGAGCCGCGCAAAACCTTTATAATGCCGGCGTTCAACAGCAGCAGACGCAGCAGACTCAAAATACGTGGCAATGCAAATGCGGTACTGCGGCAACGGGCAATTTCTGCCCTCAGTGCGGCAGCAAAAAACCGACATCCGAAGCAAACGGCCAATGGACCTGCATCTGCGGTAAGGTAAACGAGGGCAAGTTCTGCACCGAATGCGGCAGCAAAAAGCCCGGCACAACCTGTCCCGGATGCGGATACAAGGCACCGGATCCTGCGCATCCGCCCAAATTCTGTCCCGAATGCGGACAGCCGTTCGGCGGTTGATATGGCTAATGTTCTTGAATACAAATGCCCCAATTGCGGCGGCAAGATAGAGTTTCAACCCGGCGGGCAGACCTTGGTCTGCCCTTACTGTGACTCAAGCTTTGATATTGAAAAAATAAAAGAGTTTGATCTCGGCGATACATCCGACCAAAACGACGATATACATTGGGACGCGGCCGAGAGTAACGCATGGACGCCGGACGAGACCGCGGGACTTAAGCATTATATATGTCAATCCTGCGGCGGCGAGGTCATAGGCACAGATACCACGGCGGCTACGGCGTGCCCGTTTTGCGGAAATCCCGTTATAATCGCCGATCAGGTCGGCAACGATCTAAAGCCCGATTTTGTTTTGCCGTTTAAACTTGACAAAGAGGCGGCCAAAAAAGCTCTTAAAGATTTTTGCAAGGGCAAAAAACTGTTGCCCAAACAGTTCAGCGCAAACAATCATATAAACGAGGTGCAGGGCGTATATGTTCCTTTTTGGCTTTATTCGGCTGTTGCCGACGGCAAAATGGCATTCAGAACCACGCGTATCAGACACTGGTCCGATTCAAAATACGATTATACCGAGACATCGCATTATTTGGTGCGGCGTGACGGCACGGCGGTGTTTGAACGTGTGCCGGTAGATGCTTCAAACAAAATGGACGATGCTTTGATGGATTCGCTCGAGCCGTTTTCTTATGGCGATATGGTCGACTTTAAAACGGCGTATCTCTCGGGCTTTTTGGCCGACAGATACGATGTTTCGAGCGAGGCATGCAGCGCTCGCGCAAAAGAACGTATGCAAAAAAGCACCGAACGTATGATAACGTCCACGGTTGTCGGATACAACTCTGTTGTTCCGCAAAACAGCACGTTCGCTTTGTCGGATCGCGTCGTAAAATATGTGCTTTTGCCGGTCTGGATGCTGGGCACCTCATATAAGGGTGAAAACTTTATGTTTGCCGTAAACGGCCAAACAGGCAAAGTCGTGGGCAGATTGCCCGTTGATTATAAACTGTTTTGGAAATGGTTTGCCATATACGGAGGCATAATTTCGGCGGCGGTATTTTTGCTGTTGCTTATAATCGGAGGTGCCGCGTGATGAAAAAACGTTTTTTGTATGTTGTCGCGGCGGCGCTGATATCCGCGTTTATGCTTACGGTTTTTGCCGTTTTTGCGGATAACGGTCACTTTTTTGACGAAAACGGATATACGGGCGCCGAGAATGCCGCGTATCTTGACAGCCTGCTTGCGGGATATTCGGACGAATACCGACTTGACATCGCGGCGCTGTTTGTAGATTCGCTTGACGGAAAAAGTTCGATGCAATACGCCGACGATTGGTATGACAGCCGGTCGCGCGGGTACGACGGCAGCGAAGACGGCATATTGTTGCTTGTTTGCCCGACATCGCGTGACTATTATATATGCACGGGTGGCAGAGCGATAAGCGTTTTCGGCAATTCTCAGCTCGATGTTGTCGAGTCCGCGATAATCGCTTATCTCGCAAACGACGATTGGTATAACGCCGTTTGCGCGTTCGGCAGGTCGGTTGCTTCGGTTATGAGCGGCGATGCCGATGTGTCGGCAAGCGAAACAAATTATTTTAAATATGCGCTTATCGCCATAGGTATAGGTTTGGTGGCGGCACTGATAATATTGCTTATTATGAAAAGCAATATGAACAACGTCAAAAAAAGCACCGTTGCCGACAGTTATGCCAAAGGCGGCATAAACATAACTTATGCGTTCGAGCAGTTTTTATATCGCAATGTTACCAAAACAAAACGTCCCGAGCCCGACAGCGGCAGCGGAGGTAGCAGAGGCGGCGGCAGCCATCACAGCTCGTCCGGCAGCAGCCACGGCGGCAGAGGCGGCAAATTTTAGCCTTTGCAATTGCGCGGTAAACGATAAAAGTCGGCGGATATCCGCCGACTTTTAAGATTGCATTTTGATTTTTATTTGCCGAAATATCTGTCAAGCAAGCCCTTGAATGCTTTACCGTGGCGTGCTTCGTCACGAGCCATCTCATGTACGGTGTCGTGAATCGCGTCGAGCCCGAGCTCTTTTGCGCGTTTTGCAAGCTCAAACTTGCCGAGCGTTGCGCCGTTTTCGGCCGTTACTCTGACAGTGAGGTTTTCTTTGGTTGAATCGCTGACCACCTCGCCGAGCAATTCGGCGAATTTTGCGGCGTGTTCAGCCTCTTCGAGCGCGGCTCTGCGCCAATATTCCGCAATTTCGGGATATCCTTCTCTTGCGGCTGCTCTCGACATTGCAAGATACATACCTACCTCGGTGCATTCGCCGTTAAAGTTTGCACGCAGACCTTCGATGATATCGGCGGGAGCGTCTTTGGCTATGCCCACAACATGTTCGGCAGCCCAATCAAGTTCGTCCTCGACGACCTCGACAAATTTTTCACCCGGAACTTTGCAAAGAGGGCAAACCTCGGGTCTTGTGGGCGATTCGACTATTTCACCGCAAACGGTGCATCTCCATTTTTTCATTTTAAGTACCTCCGTAATATGAATGTTTTATTTGATAATTATTATCGATAAGGTATTATAACATATTCGTTTTTAAAATGCAATAGGCAAAACGGTATTTTTAAAAAAATTTTGTTTTGCGGCAAACATGCGGCATAAGTCGGTTGACTTTGGATATTTTTTGCGTTATAATGACACCAGTTTTTCGGCAAGGAGGCAGGTCGTGAAAATATCCGACGTACTTTCGGACGGCAAAATCAATATTTCGTTTGAGCTTTTTCCGCCCAAAGACGGTGAGGTACTGCAAAAAGCCGATGAGATAATAACGCGCGTCGCGGCGCTTAAACCGTCGTTCATCAGTGTTACATGCGGTGCCGCGGGCGGCAACAGGCGTGACACGGCGGCCATAGCCGCAATGGGAGCACGGCGAGGCGTAAACGCGCTTGCACATATGACTTGTGTTGCCGCAACATTCGATTCGGTCGCAGACGACCTTAAAAGACTTGAACATTACGGCGTTTCAAACATAATGGCGCTTCGCGGCGATATAGTGGGTGATGCAAAACCGGGCGATTTTAAACACGCATCCGATTTAACCGCGTTTATAAAACGGCACGGCGATTTTTGCATAGGCGGTGCCTGCTATCCCGAGGGACATCCCGAGTCGCCGAGCATAGATCGAGATATACAAAATTTAAAATATAAGCTTGATGCCGGCACCGAGTTTTTGATAACTCAAATGTTTTTTGACAATGTTTTGCTTTATCGTTATCTCGAGATGTTGCAAAAAAACGGCATAAATGTTCCGATAGTTGCGGGGATAATGCCGGTCACATCGGCATCGCAGTTTGAGCGCATAACATCGCTTTCGGGCGGCACGTTGCCGCAAAAACTTATTGATGCCGCGCAAAAGTTTAAAGACGACCGTATGGCAATGCGGTCGGCCGGCATTGAATTTGCCCGCGATCAGATAAACGACCTTGTCGCGCACGGAGTGCGTAACATACATGTATATACTATGAACAAACCCGAGATTGCGGAGGCTGTATATGACGGAATACGGTTTTGACAGACCTATAATAATAGGCGAGCGCATCAATCCCACGGGCAAAGCAAAACTTGCCGATGCGTATCGCACCGGGGATATGCGGCTTATAAAGCAAGAGGCGATATTGCAGGCAGAGGCGGGCGCAGATATGCTTGACGTCAACGCCGGCGTTGCCGGGCTTGACGAGCCCTTGTTGCTGTGCAATGCCGTAAACGCCGTGCAAGAGGTGTGTGATCTGCCGATAGTGATCGATTCATCCGATGTTTCGGCGCTTAAGGCTGCCGTAAAACTGTGCAAAAAAACACCGATAATCAATTCGGTAAATGCATCCGAAGAGTCTTTAAGCAAGGTGCTTGACATTGCCGCCGATTCCGGCGCAATGCTGATATGTCTCGTAATGGACGAAAACGGCATTCCGATGACGGTGGGTGAGCGCGTTTCGTTTGCGCATAAAATAGCCGAACGTGCGTCGTCAAAAGGCATCGCTGCCGACAGACTGCTGTTTGATGCCCTGACCACCGCGGCGTGCATGGGCGATGGCGGTCCGGATATTACGCTTAAAGCACTTGCCGAGATCAAAAACAATATAGGCGCAAAGACCGTGTTGGGCGTTTCTAACATTTCATTCGGTTTGCCTTGTCGTGAAGAGCTCGGTTCTGCATTTTTGACCGCCGCACTGTGTGCGGGACTTGATGCCGCGATAATAAATCCGCTTTCAAAACGAATGATGTCGGCTTACCGTTCGTATCTTGCGCTGACGGGCAAAGACGAATTTTGCCTTGAATATATCGAATATTTTACAGCACAATAATATATCGCGCCGCTTTTTGCGGCATACGGGCTCGTAGCTCAGTTGGCAGAGCGCCGCGTTCGCAACGCGGAGGTCAAGGGTTCGACCCCCTCCGGGTCCATAGAAAAGCACGCTTCGGCGTGCTTTTTTCGATATGGGTTGACAAAATGCGCAAAATATAATATTATAGTCTTCGGCAAATAAATTTCGGCAGGTAAAAGATGTTTAAATCACGCAAATTGCTGTGTGTTTTGCTGATAGCGGTGTTTATGTTGATATATGCCATGCCTTGCGCCGCAAGATCTGACAGCACAGAAATTATGATACAAAACGGCTATTCGCAAGTCAATATAATTATAGCTTATGCCAGATCGCAAATCGGCAGTTCAAAATACAGCACATTCTGTCAAAGGTTTGTAAGAGTGTGTTATGAGGCGGCGGGCATTGAGCAACCCGTTGCAGTCTCTTCGGCGCGAGAAGCGTGCGAAAATTGGATGGTTTCTACCTCACGTGACAATATACCGGTCGGTGCGGTACTTTATTTTGACACCGGCGTATATGCTCATTCGGCAATATATCTCGGCAACAACCGTATGATACATGCGTTGTCAAGGGTTGTCGAGCAAGAAATATCAAATTCCTTTTGGGACCTTTATATCGGTTGGGGCTGGCAGGCCGGCACAGAACCCGTCGGCACGTATATCGATCAGACCGATGTTTTAACGGGCGATGTATATCGCGCAACTCAAAGAATACAACTTTATGACAGCATAGACGGCACGGCGATAACGACAGTACCCGAGGGCGGTGCTTTGTCGGTAAAATCAAAAATCGTGTCGGGCGGCGAAACATGGGCGTTGGCTTCATATTATTCACAGGACGGATACATAAGGCTTAAATATTGCGAATATTTATATACCGCGGGCGGAAGTACCGAAACAAAATCGTTGCTCAGTGACGGAGTTATAGCCGCAACCGTTTCGGCGTTTCCCGCAAAATACTATTATGTTGAAGGTGAAAAGATCGATTCTGCCGGTCTTGAGATAATGTTGTTTTACGCCGACGGCACATCGTTTACGGTAGACAGCGGATATGAGATAGTCAATTCAAGGGCTACCGGCGCGGGCAGAGAGACCGTGCTTGTCAAATATCGCGATGCATTGATGTGGTATCACATTGTGGTTTCCGACACAGGCGACGACCTTGCGGCGTTTAAATTGCGCGACGACAGCGTAAAACGCGATGACGAACTCGGATGCCTGGTTATATACGACGACATAAAGGCCTCACGCATAAGTAAACTGCTTAAAAACGCGGGAAGTATGACCGTATATTCGGCAGACGGCGAGCAAAAAAGTAACCAATATCTTGCCACGGGTGATTATATCGTTTTCGACGGCTCATCGGATTCGGTGGCGATAACCGTGGTCAAATACGGTGATATCAACGGCGACGGTGCCGTTTCAATTGCCGATACACTTTGCAAAAAACGCTATAAGCTCGGAACGTATAGTATCGATGAACGCATAGCAAAATTGGTCGACGACGGCCTGATTGACAGCGGTAATACAAAAAACATATTTGAAAAACGTTTTCCGCCTTTTACTTATATAACCGAAAAATAAATATAAACGAGATTTCGGCAGGATATCCTGCCGAAATTTTATTTATGCGTGTCAAAAAACACCTCGCGTCGCATATAATGCGGCGGAGGTATAAGTGCAATGTTTGATATAGAAACTCTTGCGGTCATGCGTGACGACCGTGACAGACTTGACGGGGCCGTGTGCCCGCCGGTTTATTTTTCGACAACATTTGAGGGCGGTAACGAATATTCATATTCAAGGCTGTCAAACCCCACTCGCGACTCGTTGCAACGCACGGCCGCCGCACTTGAGGGCGGCAGATATGCTTTTGCGTTTGCATCGGGAATGGCAGCCGTAAGCGCGGTGCTTTTGCTGCTTTGCGACGGCGACCGCGCGGTCATTTCGCGTGATTGCTACGGCGGCACCTTGAGGCTTGCTCAAAACGTGCTGTGCGATAAGGGCATAGAATTTATTTATATCGATCCGTGCGACACATGCGAGGCGGCACGCGCCTGCGAAGGCGCAAAAATCATGTTGGTCGAAACACCGTCAAACCCGCTTTTAAAGGTATGCGATATCAAAAAACTTGCCGAGATCTGCCGTTATAACGGCACAATACTGGCCGTAGACAATACGTTTATGACGCCGTTTTTGCAAAATCCGCTGTCTTTGGGTGCCGATATAGTAATTCATTCGGCAACAAAATATCTGTGCGGACATCACGACGCCATGGGCGGACTTTTGATATCAAACGATGACGCAACGGCGCAAAAGATCTCGCTGATTTCACGCACTTGCGGCAATATGCTTGATCCGTTTGACTGCTTTTTGATAAAACGCGGCATAGAAACATTGCATTTGCGTATGCCGCGGCACTGCCTTGCGGCATCGAGCCTGGCAAATATACTGCGCGATCATCCGTCGGTATATGAGGTTATGTATCCAGATACCGACCCCGTCAATATGCGGCAAAGCAAAAGCGGCGGAGGAATGGTGTCGTTTAGGCTAAAAGACGGCATAGATCCCCAAAAGGTGTTGCGCGCGGGCAAAATAATCAGATTCGGTGAAAGTCTCGGCGGCAGTGTTTCGCTGATAACTCATCCGAGCAGTCAAACGCACGCTTCGCTTTCGCGGCGTCAAAAAGACGAACTTGGCATAACCGACAGCCTTTTGCGATTGTCGCCCGGGCTTGAAAATATCGATGATCTTATCACAGATTTGCTGTGTATGCTGCAAGTATAGTCCCGGTATAAAAAATCGACGGCTCGGCCGTCGATTTTTTATCTGAATAACCGTCTGCGCAACATATCGATCCATCCGCTGCGTGAATTTATCATAAACATCGCACTGCCCAATATGCCGACAACGGCAAGAATAAACCAGCACCATCTCAGCATGAACGTTTCGTAAAACGCAAATGCAAGCGACATTTCAAACAGCACCGACATTCCGCCGAAGATAAACAGTATTATTGCCGTCTTGGGCAGGACACCGAGTTTTTTTATGCGCGATATCAAAACCGAAACGCCTATATAAATAAACATTTCGGCAACCACGGGCAAGGCGAAAGGCAGATACCATGACAGTATACCGTCGTTTATCCATGCGACCAGCGCCAAAAACAGCGCCGAAACGCTGCCGTCTATCGTCAGCAGTATATACACGTTGGGCTTGTAAAAAAACAGAGGCAACAAAGCATAGCAAAAACATAACGCTATGCCTCCGTAAACATATATCGGCCAGATCTGATCAAAGCCGTCTATGATCTGCAAAAGCAATGCGACTGCGGCGGGAATGGCAAGTATCACCGTTCCGAGCACAGCCACAAAGCCGCGGTTGACTCTTTCGCGCTGCTTTTCGATGCGCGAGGGGTAGGGGTTATAATCAACGACGCCGTGCTTGATGTTCGGGTTAAGCACTTCGGTGCCGCAAAGAGGGCAAACTGCCTCGGATTCGGCAAGCTTGACGCCGCAATTTACACAATATGACATTAATAAAGGCTCCTTTCTCGCAGGTTGCTTTCAATAGTCACGGGCACACCGTCCGATACCATGCGGGTAAACACGCCGCGTTCTGTTTCGGCACTGCGCAACGTGCGTGTAAAATTGATGTTGGTCTTGCCCTTATAAGATATAACGGCGCACATTACACGGTTTTGAAACAGCGGTCCGACCTGAAAATCAAAACGCGATATATATTCATACATTTCTTCGGGCAATGTCACCACGCCGAGGTTTGACATCAGCGCCGAGGTTTGTATATCTCCCGTTGCACGGTATACGCCGCGTAGAACGGGTATCTTTATAAACAGCGGAGTCCATTTTAAAAACGGATTTCGCACCGCGTCGACATTGCCGCTGAATTTGGCACGCATCTTTTGCGGTGTCGCCTCAAGCCCCATATAGCATTTTACCGCCGTGCATGTTTCTTTGAACGAATGCTCGCCGTATTTGCTTTCTATGCCGGGATTGACATATGACGCAAAATTGCGTACCGTTTCGGAGTCGAACATTGCCCGCAGATTGACCGGAACGCATATCTTTACGGGACGCCTGCGTTTTGCGGCGGAGCGCTCGTTTTTTTGTATGTCCGCAATGCTGCTTATCATGCACGCGGTTATATAATGCGTCAGCGAAACGCCGTATTTGTGTGCGGCGTCAAGCAGATCGGCGGTGTTTGCCGTGCCTGTTATTATATTCATAAATCCACCGAGTTCGTCTTCGCCGGGAATGCGGTATGCGTCTTCTTCACCTCTCGCCATGCAGACCTTGCCTGCGTGACGCAAAAAACTGTCCTCTGCCTCACGGTTTGACATCGTTTGACCGCAGTCGAGTACGCCGTTGCCGTAATTGATTATCAGCCCGTGCTTAAGGCTTAAATATTCGCCCAAAAGCGTTTTTAAAAACACAAGTCCGCCGGTGCCGTCGGCAAGCACGTGAAAAAATTCAAGCGCTATGCGTTTGTCATAATATCTGACTCTGAATAAAAATCCGTGACTTTTTTTAGAGTCTATCGGCAGGCAGGGGTTGGCGACATCCTGTTCTATCGGAGGAATGCCGTGGATTTCTTCGAGATAAAACCAAAACAGACCTTTTTTTACGCAGACGCCGAATGTGGGCAATCGGCGCAATGTGTGGCGCAGTGCCGTTTCGAGCACGGCGGGGTCGACTTTTTCATTAAGTTCGGCACACAGGCGAAACATTGCCATCCAGCGGCGCGTGCGCACCGAAGGATATATCGTTGCCGCATTGTCGAGTTTATACCATTTTTTAGTTCTTTTCATACCTTTGTTTTGTTGCCGCGTTTAAAGCGACACGATTATTTTAACTATTTTGTCAAGCGAATCAAGGCTTTCTTTGCCGAAAGGATATATGGGAAAAACGTGGTCCATCGCAGGATATACATAAAGGTTTATGCCGTTGTTTGCCGAATGCAGTTTTAAGCAGTCGGGATAAAGCACGTCGCACATGCCTATAAATACATAAGTCTCGCCGAGATTGAAATTATCCGAATATATGGGTGAAAGCAGCGGGTCGTGCAGGTCTTTGCCACCCGCATAATATCTGCCGCAGGTCTTAAGCGTCGCAACATCGAGCCACGGATCGTTTATCTCGGCTATCGACGGGTTGCTGCACGTCAGGTCGAGCCAAGGCGAAACGGCTATCAGCGGAGGAACTTTTTTGTTTTGCTTTGAAAGCAGCAAAGCAAACGCCGTCACAAATCCGCCACCCGAACTGTCTCCCATCAACACTATGCTTTCACCGCCGTATCGGCGGCAGGTTTCTTGATATGCATTGCCTATCATTTCGTAGACGTCACGGTATGTGTGAAGCGGCGCCTTTGGATAAACGGGAATTATAACTCTGCCTCCGGTGCGGTTTATCATACGCCTGAGAAACGAATAGTGAAACGCGGTTATATGAGTCCAATATGACCCTCCGTGGACATAAAACACGGTTT
>CAYOCM010000026.1:0-15607 GCA_964402515.1 uncultured Ruminococcus sp.
TTCGGCCTCCACAAAAAAATAATGTGCGAAGGGCAGTTGCCTTCACACACCGGAATATGGGTGTTTGAGAGAGGCGTTCTACCTTTCGCACATAGTATAAAACTTTTTACCGTTGCCCTTGTATTTAACTTTCTATTGATTTAACAAAAGAAATGTTGTATAATACTTTAGGTGACATATCATAAATTCACCGCACGAGGTTTATTATGACAGACAATATTGATAACATTTATGATAAACGTCTTGAGATGTTGGCGCGTGCTTTGACTGCGGTAAAAACTCTTGACGAAGCATATAAATTTCTCGGCGATATCTGTACACAGGCCGAGGTCAACGAGATGAGCAAACGTCTGATAGCGGCAATAATGCTGCGCGAAGGTTATACATATGCCGAGGTTTCGGATCATACGGGGCTTTCCACCGCTACGATAACGCGCGTAAACCGCGCTTTAAAATCCGGCAGCAACGGATATGCCATAGTGCTCGGTCGTATAGGCGTATGAGCATATTATCCGATTGGTATGACCGCATAAACACAGACCAATATAAAGGCTATGCCGATTTTTTGGACAAATGTTTTAAAAACGCGGATATAAACATAAGCGAAGTGCTCGACTTGGGCTGCGGTACCGGCGGCATAACATATCAACTTGCAGACAAAGGCTATGATATGGTCGCCGTGGATATTTCATACGATATGCTTTCGGCGGCAAAACGTCACAAAAATATATTGTATATACAGGGCGATATGCGTTTGCTTGACCTTTACGGTACCGTGCAAGGCGCTTATTCGTCTTATGACTGTTTAAACTGTATGTTGACGTCAAACGACCTTGATAAAGCGTTTGCAAACGTTTCGCTGTTTATCGAGAACGGCGGAATATTTGTTTTTGATGTCAACACCGCATATTGTGCGCGAGAGGTGTACGACGGCAGAACATATTGTTATGAGCATAAAAACGATATGCTGATATGGCAGTCGGCGGTCGCAGGTGACAAAGCCGTGTTTTATCTTACCGAGTTTGCCGAACACGGCGGTGCTTTTGCCAGACGCGACGAGATCATAACCGAACGCATATGGAGTGATCGCACCGTAAAAAGGCTGTTAAAAAAGCACGGATTTGTCGTGACCGACGTTTACGGCGGCATTGATATGCATCCGCTTTGCGACACCGATACAAAGGCTTATTATTGTTGCCGAAAGGAAGTTTAAAATTATGGCACACATCATCCGCGCTATGACCGTTGACGGCGCCGTAAGAGCTGCAGTCATAGATTCACGCGATATAGTCGACAGATCGATAGATATACATCACACAATGCCGACGGCTTCGGCCGCACTCGGCAGAACTCTTACCGCCGCATCGCTTATGGGCTGCCTTATGCCCGAAAAAAACGACCTTATCACGCTGTCGTTAAGAGGTGACGGAGAGGGCGGCAGAATATTGGCTTCCTCCGATTATGAGGGCAACGTGCGCGGATATATACAAAATCCGTTGTGCGACCCACCGCGCCGTCCCGACGGCAAACTGAATGTTGCGGCATGCGTCGGCAGAGGCAATTTGTGCGTATTGCGCGATACCGGCACCGCAGAGCCGTATTCGGGAACATCGCCCATAATAAGCGGCGAGATAGGCGACGATATAGCATATTATTATGCAATATCCGAGCAATTGCCAACCGTGTGCGCGCTCGGAGTGCTGATAGGTCAAGACAGATCGTGTCTTGCCGCGGGCGGAGCTTTGGTGCAGCTTTTGCCGTTTGCCGACAGCGAGATAACCGACCTTTTGGAGCACAACGCAAGGTCGCTTAAGTCTGTTACGTCGGTGATGCTTGAATCAGGCCCTTACGGCTTGCTTGAAATATTGCTTAAAGATATGCCTTATGACATTTTTGACGAGATGAAGCCTCAATACAGATGCGAGTGCAGCCGTGCAAAAACAGACAAAGCGCTGATAGCCATAGGCCGAGACGATTTGACAGAACTTATAAATGATCCCGCACCTACCGAACTGAGATGTCAGTTTTGCGACAAGACATATCAATATACAAAACAAGAACTTAAAAAATTGCTTGAGGAGTCGTTAAAAAAATGAACAGCAAAATATTGCTTGAAAAAATCAAAAAGTTGGGTTGCGACTGTGCCGTGTTTTTTGACGAGACCGCCCAGCAGTATCTCAGCGACTTTTATACCACCGACGGCGTGGTGGTTGTATGCGGCGACGAAACGGCGCTGCTTACCGACAGCCGCTATATCGAGGCGGCGCGCAGACTTAAAACAAGCGGCGAAATGGAATATTGCGTTGCGCCGTATTTGATGAGCGACTACGGTAGCCTGGCAAATTATTTTAAACGCAGATGCCTTACACGTGCGGCATACGATCCCGAACGTATTACCGTAAAACAGCTCGACCGACTGCAAAAAAATTCACCCGAAATGGTGTTTGTTCCCGTTGAAAATCTTTGCACAGACATCAGACGCGTAAAATCTCAAAAAGAGATAGACAAGATAAAAGCTGCTCAGCAGATAACCGACGCGGCTTTTGCCCATATGCTTGAGTTTTTGCGTCCCGGACTTACCGAAACGGAGTGCGCTGCCGAACTTGAATATTTTATGCGCAAAAACGGTGCAACGGGACTTGCTTTTGAAACAATAGCCGTTTCTGGCAAAAACAGTTCGCTGCCTCACGGTGTTCCCGGCGATACCGTGCTTGAAAACGGTGTGTTTTTGACAATGGATTTCGGCGCTTCTTATCAGGGGTATTGCTCGGATATGACTCGTACCGTGGTCATCGGCAAGGCGACTGCCGAGATGAAATATTTATACAACAGCATCTTAGAGGCTCAAAACATAGGTATCGCGGCATCAAAACCCGGTGTACGCTGTGCCGATGTTGACAAAGCCGTGCGCGATTATCTTAAAACAAAAGACCTTGATAAGTATTTCGGTCACGGACTGGGACATTCGCTCGGCCTTGAGATACACGAGTCGCCGTGTTATTCACCCAAGTGCGACGATATAACGGTTGCGGGAAATATTCTTACCGTAGAACCCGGTGCGTATATTCCCGGCAAATACGGAGTGCGTATAGAAGATATGGTGCTTATAACCGAAACAGGTTGCGAGGACCTTACACATTCGCCTAAAGAACTTATAGAGCTTTGACAAAACAAAAAGACCGTCCGAGACGGTCTTTTTTTGTATGTTTTAAGGCTTATTTATACGCTTTCCACGTTGCTTTTGTCGACCAACGGACGCCTTGTTTTACAAGAGTTGACTTTGAATCGCCGAATACCGAGAAATAAAGTTTGTTTTCATTGGCGTTCATATCCCAATATTCTGTTTTTGCCTTGCTGTTAAAGTTGTGGTGAGCATCGGTGCCGAATACTTCGACGTCAAATTTGACATTTACGCCCGTATATCCGCTTATGGTTGCCGAGGTCGCGTTGGTGCAACCGTACATTACGCCCGAATAATCGGCATAGCCGATCTTGAGTGAAGTGTAAGAAACATCTTTGCCGTTTGTCTTGTGGAACGTGATAAACCTGCCTTGCGTCTTGGGGACGGCAAACATGCAACTGTAAGACAGATAAAAATATGTGTCACGCAAAACTTCGCAGTCGCATTCAAGCGTTATGCGAGTGCCGACAAAATAATATGTACGTGTTACGGCAAGATACTCGGTGGCCGTGTCGGCAACGCGTATTTTGGTTTTTTCTATTACTTTAAGTCCGTTTGCCTCGGTGGCGACATTGTTTTTAAGCTCTAATTTTTTGCCCGTTTCAATGTCAAAAAATTCTATGCTTATAAGGTCTTCGCTGCCGTGGTTGCCGCCCGAGAAAGGTTGACTTGAGGCGGTAGTGCCCGCGCGGTAGACATATTCCCAGTCGGTATATCCGCCGGCAACGCGCGTGCCGCCGACTTTCCACATCCCCAGGTTCCATGTGCCCCATGCAGTCTTGTAAAGCGATATCGAGACGTTGCCCAGATTTTTGTCGTTGCAAGAGATATCGACATTTGAATCCGACGTTTTTTTGATCGTCATGTTATAAGTTTCGGATCTGTCGGCATCGGTATATTTTTGATAAAGGTTCGAAACGCCGCGAACATGGTTTGCTATATCGTTATATTTTACATTTGCTTTTTTGGCGGTCTCTGAAAGCGTATAATTTCCGCTTTTTGCGCGTTTGCAGGCGATGACGTCTATAACGCCCACCTTGCCGTCGCAGTTTATGTCGCCGTCGATTATTAAAGCGGCTTTGTCTTTGCCCAATGTGACGATGTCGCCGGTGGCAACAATGCCTTTGGTTTTTGATTTGCCGTTTTTGTCGGTGAGTTTGCAGTCGGCGTGTGCCATAGTCGACAGAAAATCGTTTACCGACATACCGGGCCTGACGCCTCTGACATATTTTGTGCCGTTATTCGTTTCGATATATTCGCCCGAGTTATACATCGTGCGCAACGAATCGAAATCCGGCGTGCTGCCTGTTGCGGTGGCTGTCTTGTCGAGCGGATTTGCATAGTCCGAGTCGTTATAGCCTATCGTGTCTTCATAGCTTGTGTCGTCATCATCGCCTACCGTGCCGACAAGCACCTCTATCTCGGAACAGAACGCAAAGCCTCCCGCACGGTATATCTCGACTTTGATATATCTTGCCGAAAAACCGTTTTTGTCGGTATATCTTATCTCGGATATGCGGCTTGAATCGGTGGAAACTTTTTTGCCGTCACCGAGCTTGGTATAATTTTTGCCGTCTTCAGAGGCATAATAGGTTATGCGCTGAGGATAACTTATGCCCCACGAGGTCATTTCTTCGACACGTGACGAAACTCTCACTATGCCGTCGTTGACCTGCAAAAGGTCTATGATTACGGTTATGGGTGCGCCCGAATTCCAACCGACCCATATGGTGCTGCCCGCGTCGCCGCCGTCATCGACGGCACCGTCGGTCAGTTCTTTGCCGTCAACATTGACGTATCCGTTGGGGTTTTCACCTTGATAAGGCTGAGGGTCGCATGTATAAGGGCAGTCCAGCGCGATGTTAGACAGTTTTTCTTGCTCGGCCGAAACGACGAGCGCCGAAGCGAGCATTAATATTGCCGCAAGCAAAGATATTGATTTTATAGCTTTGTTTTTCATACTTTTGCCCTCTCTTATGCTTGACTGTCTATCAAAAGCCATGTGCACGACGTGGTATATCTTGTGCCCGCAGTGACCAAAGTCGGCGTATCTTCGTTATATTTGCTGAAATAAAGCTTGTTGTGCGTTTTATTCATATCCCAAAACATCGTCTTGCGGTTGTTGGCGAAATTATCCGTTGACGTTTCGGGTGTAAGCACTCTGACCTGTATCTTATAACGGGGGTTTTTGTTACCGTAAAGCAATACGCAGTCGGCGCCGTAGCCCTCATAGAACGTGTCGGACGCATATTCTTTTTCGCATGTTTCGCCGGTCTCGCATTGATAAACAAGCTTGCCGTCACTGTAAAAATCGGCGTGAGTGCCGTATGCCTTGATTATAGGCATCATACAGGTGTAAGAAAGATACCAATAAATATCTCTGACGTGATCGTATTCGCAGTCAAGTCTGATTTGCTCTGCCGTTATCGTATAAGTGCGCGTTACTGCGGCGTAATATGTATTCGGATCGCCCAGGTGCAGGTGCGTTTTTTGTATAACGGTAAGCGCATCGACCTCATATTCGTTGCCCGATTCAAGGTCAAGTAATGTTTCGCCGTCATAAAACTCAAGCGAAACAAGCGTTTCGTTGCCGTGATTGCCGCCCGACCAAACGTATCCTCCCGTGCTTTTATCCGAAGCGCGATATACATACTCCATGTCGGTCGATCCGCCCGTAAAGTTGACGTTGCCGCCCTCGGTCGCCAATGTCCACGAGCCAAGGATATATGTGCCCCACTGACGTTTGTCAAGCGTGAGTGCGACTTTGCGGTCGTCGAAAATATAAGACGTAAAACGATATTGAGTGCTCGAAAGTTTTTTTACTTTCAATTTATATCCTTCCTTGGGTTCGGCGTAAGCGGACACGCCGCTTACGTCACTCGATTCATTCGGTATTTCGGATATGTCGGATATATCCGACTGTGGGGGTTCCGACGGTGTTTCGGATATACTGTCCGCGGATAAATCGTCGACGCTCGATTCGCCGTTTGATATCACACCGTTTGATGTCGCACTGCCGCTGACATTGCCGTCGTTGGGATCGCATGACGCCAAAAAGCACGCCGCCGACATTATGACAGCCAATATCAACGCAAGATATCTTGCTTTTTTCATATTGTTTGCTCTCCTTAAGTTTTTATAGCCTTGAGGCTTTGATTATTATTGCCGCATAAGCATTTATTATGTGCCTGTATTTTAAAATAATCGCTTTTAAACTGAATAATCACGCCGTGCGACGTCAAAAACATTGTTTGTAACGCGTGTCGCGTCTGCGGCATAATATAAACCGACGGCGCAGACGAATTTATTCGTATTTTTTATAACTCTCGGGGAAATATGCTTTTTGCATTTCCGAAACGGGCGACATTTTAAGCTTTATATCGCCGCTTGCGTCATTGCGCGCAAGCGTGCAGACACCGTTTGTGCCGAACTCAACGTCTATGCCGAACACAAAGTTTTGAAACAGTTCGATAGGCAAAAGATAGTCGGTTTCGGTAAACATCACGGGTATCGAAAGTCTTGCCGACGAGCCGTTGATATATATTTGCGTCGAGTTGTCGGTGCAGGTTATCATGCTTTGCGAGGGCAGACATACCAAATTTATCTTTCGGCTGTCGCCCGCAACGCTGATATCGGCTATTTGCGATACGGCGCTGTAAGGGACATAAAGTCCGTAGACGTTGTTGGCCGCAGACGCCGAGACGGTTTTTATCGTTTTGCCGTTTTTGGTAAGTTTAAGGCTGTAAAGCCCCGAATTTTCAGACGTACTGTCGTATATCTTGTATATTATACCCGCGCCTGCCGCCGTAAACAAAATTATCAGCGTCAGCATCACTACCGCCACCGCCGCAAACGTCTGTGCGGTGCGGCCAAAACGTTTTTTGCGTTTTTTAACCGGTTTTTTTACAACCGCTGTATCTTGCGGCATACCGTTCACGTCGGTGACCTCCTTGATGTTTGATATACGGTTATGTATACCGTATTGCATTTTATATTTTACAATATTGCAAAGCAAAAATCAACAGTCAACATACAATTATCGTTATAAATCAGCAAATAACTTACAGAGGTGGATCATGGCAAAAAAATTTGCATACGACGCAAAGCGCGCCATAGCAACGGCATCACGCATAGCGGGCGAAATGGGGCACTCGTATATCGGCAGCGAGCATTTGCTGCTGGGACTTATCACCGAATCGCGCGATTGCGCGGCAATGCTTAAAGACAAGGGCATAACCGCCGACGATGTCAAAGACAAAATAATAGCCATGGTGGGCATAGGCATGCAAAGCGATCCGTCAAGCGAAGATATGACGCCTACCTGCAGACAGATAATTTTTTCGTCTGTGGCGGCGCCGTCAAAGGGCGATATCGACTGTGTGTGCATATTTAATTCGTTGTTGCACAGCGACTGTGTGGCGCTTAAGCTTTTGCAAGGCATGGGGTTTGATACCCAAAAAGAGAAAAATGTTTTTTTATCGCCTTCCGAGGTGCAAAAAAAGCAACACGCGGCAACGCCCGTGCTTGACAAATATGCGCGCGATCTTACAAAACGGGCTGCCGACGGGCTGATAGATCCCGTTATAGGCCGCGATGCCGAAGAGGAACGCGTCATAGGTATATTGCTCAGGCGAACAAAAAACAATCCCTGCCTTGTGGGTGAGGCCGGAGTCGGCAAGACCGCCGTCGCCGAGGCGGTGGCGTTGCGCATAGCATCGGGCAACGTGCCGCCCGCGCTTTGCGACTGCCGTATAATGGCACTTGATATGTCTTCGGTAGTCGCGGGTACAAAATACAGAGGTGAATTTGAAGAAAGACTCGGCAATATTCTTGCAGAGGCGGCAAAGGCAAACGACGTGATACTGTTTATTGACGAAGTGCACACGATAGTGGGTGCGGGAGCCGCCGAAGGAGCGATAGACGCATCTAATATTTTAAAACCGCCGCTTGCAAGAGGTGAGATCAGAGTAATGGGCGCGACTACGTCGGCCGAATATCGCAAGTATATCGAGCGCGACAGCGCGCTTGAGCGCAGATTTCAGCCCGTAAGGGTAAAAGAGCCTTCACGGGGCGAATGTATCTCGATATTAAACGGCATCAAGAACAGATACGAAACATTTCACCGTGTGCTTGTAACCGAGAGCGCGACCGATGCCGCGGTGGATATAGCGACGAGGTTTATTAAAAACAGATGTCTGCCCGATAAAGCGATAGATCTGATGGATGAATCGGCCGCGCTTGCCGCACGTTTAGGCAAACAAAAACTGACAGCCGACGATGTTGCAAAAGCGGCCGAGAGCATCACCGGTATACCCGCCGCAATACTGCGCTGTGACAAAACGGCAATAAAAACGGCGCTTGACTCGGTTGCCGAATCGTGCCGCGGCGACGGTGCAAAAGTTTTGTGCGACGCCATGACATCGGCGTTTGCCGATGCGCAAAACGGTGATACGGTATTTTCGGCGTCGCTTTTGGGCGACGGCGGCGGAGAACGGTTTGCAAAAAATACTGCCAAAATGCTGTTTGGCGGTGATGACAAACTGCTTGCCGTCGATCTTGCGCACTATTCCGACGGATGCCTTTTGTATGAACTTATAGGCGAAAACGGCGGCGACGGAATACTCGGCAGGTTTATAGCCGATAATCCCGCCTGTGTTATTATGCTTAAAAACGCGGGTGCCGAACATTTTGAGGTCACTCGCGCGCTTTCGGCGCTGATAAACGAGGGCGCGGTGATTGCGCGAAACGGTGCCAAAACAAAGCTTGCATCCGGCGCGGTGTTTGTTTTGTGTGACGCGCCCGCCTGCCGTGCGGGATTTTTGAGCACAAACGCCGTTGGCACAGGTCTGTGTGCGTTGTGCGAATATTCGGCGGTGTTCGATTGCGGCGAAACGGCAAAACTTTAACGCCGTATATGCAAAAAACCCGGTCTGCGTTTTGCAGGCCGGATTTTGCTATTTATCGGCAAGGTCGTATCCTTTTGCGACGGCGCCGTATATTTTGTCGCTTATCAGTTTTTTATATGTCGTGTCGGCCGCGGACAGCAGATATTCGTTATTGAGTCCCGCCGACGAGATGACATGCTCTATCATTACAGTCATGGCGTTGTTGCGCGAATAAAGCAGGGTATAACTGTCGCAAAGCGCGGTTTTAAACATATCTCCGGATGCTATCAGCAGACTTAATATGACCGCCGACGAATATTCGGGCTCTGCGGTTGACGAAAATGAATAAACAAGTGCGTCGCCGTCAACATATCCGCGTTCGCCCGGCAATGTAATTATGCCGTATTCTATATCGGCGTCGTCAAGCGACTTGCAATAATCGAGCTTGTATATCAGCATTCCGCATTTGCCGTTCTTAAACAGTTCGGCCGCCTTGCTGCCTTCCCTGTCATAACGCGATCTGTCTGTAAAGACGCCGTTAAGCATCGCCGCAACTTCTTTTTGCGCAGTTAGGTCTGCGGCCTCTGTCGGTTCGCCCGACAGGCCCGACAGCAGGCTTTGCCCTTGTGAGTGCCATAAAACCGATGTCAGCGTTTCGGATGTGTCGGCAAACGAAAATCCGAACACATCGTTTTCATAATCTATCGAACCTTTGTTCATTATTTCGGATGCAACCGTGTGCGAATAACGCAAAAACTCGTCATATGTCCATTTGCCTTCAACACATAGCACCGCGGGATCGGCAAGTCCGGCCGATTTTATCATTTGTCTGTTATAAAACACGCAGTATGCCGATTGCTGATAAAGCGTTGATGAATGCACAAGCGCGTTTGCCGAGCCGTCTGTGCCGTATATTACGTTTTTTTCTCCTACCGTTTCGACGATTTTGTCAAAATCAGGCAAAGACGATATGTCGCAAAGTCTGCCGGACATACCCAGTTGCATCGTTATGTCTGCCGAAAAGCAATAAAGATCGGCAAATTTCAGCCCCGAAAGCCCCGATGTTGCCGAGTCGGCAAGCACTTGCTCTTCGGTATAATAAGACGTTCTTATTTCAACCGAATATTTTTGCGACAACTTTCTGTTGCGTTCGTCTATCGCCGCCGAAAGTGTGCCGACGTTGTCTTCGTATGCCACAAAAGGCGATGTGTCGGTGGTGGCTATTGTTATAATGTCCGAAAATCCGTTGTAATCGGGCAGGCTGACATCCGAGATATCTGTCGATGATTGCGCTTCGCCGCTCAAATTGCCGTCGGATGTGCTGTCTGCGTCTATGTTGGCGCAGCCCGATGCGGCTGACGTGATCAGGAGCAATGAGATCAGCAAAATCAAAATGTGTTTTTTCATGACTTTAAAATGTTTCACGTGAAACAAACATCATCCTTTCGGGATCCAAAGCGCTTACGGTTATGCGGTCAAGCGGTTTCAGATCCGGTTTATCCTGCAAGGTTCCGTGAGCCCCGCATTGCAACAGAATGCGTCCGTCACCTATATAATACGCCTCAAGGTCGTGCGTGCTTACCAGCTGTGCAAGGTCGCGCTCAAAAGCTTCGCGGCGAGCCTGTGAGATCAGGTGCATTTTTGCGTTGAATGCGGGCAAAAGCGAAGCAATAATTCGCTTGTGACGGTTTATATCAATATTCGACACCGATCCGCCGGATTTTATCCACGCCTTTATAATACGTTGCCCTATCAAGTCGGGATAATTGCTGGTAGGATGAGATATGCGCATATAACCCGTTATGCCGAGTGCGCAGTTGCGGCCGTATTCTTGTGAATAATAAATCTCGGGCATGGCGGCGGAATATTCGGCGGCGAGCACATCCTGCATTGAATGCAGAGAAATATGTGACGCAAGTTCACGTTGTGCTTTTTCGGCGTCAAAATCGCTTTTGGGTATATCAAAATCCGACAGTTTTGCGAGATATACGGCATTTTGCCGTGACATTGCGTCGCAGCGTGTGTATATATTTGGCACACCGTGCGAATTAAGCAGGCGCGCTGTCATACAACCGGCATACAGCAAAAACTCGGTTATCAGTCTGTCGGAGTCGCTTTCGCGCACGGTGCGTACCATTTCGGCTACGGAACCGTCGGCAGAATAATGCGTGACGGTTTCGTATTCCGAATATTCGGCGGCTCCCGCGCGGCGTCTTGCCGCGTGCAGTCTTGCGCCGAGGTCATACATCATTTCGATCTCGCCTTTAAATGCGGCGTATTTTTCGACTATCCAAAAAAGTTCCGATCTGTCACTGTCTTTATAAAACGCGTCGATTTCGGCATAATCGCAGACGATGGATGCGCGCACAATGGATTTTTGCAGGTCGATGTCTTTTAATACGCCGTATTCGTCAACCGTCATTATTATCGAAACGGCAAGCCTGTCTTGCCCTTCGGCAAATCCCAGCGCGCCGTTTATAAGTTTTTCGGGCATGATGGCGTGATCCACACCGCCGATATTGCATGCGGTGAATCTGTCGGCTGCCTCTTTATCAAGCGGGGTTCCCGCACAAACAAGCTCGTCGGCGTCGATAATATGCACCGAAAGCTTAAATCCGTTGTAGACCTGTGCTATGCTGAACGCGCAATCGCACCCGCCGCGGTCTTTAAACGCCAAAACCGTCTTGCCGCGCAGGTCAAGCCTGTCGTGAGCGAATGAAGCGACACGCACATCGTTTGCAAGGCGCGTCTGCTCGATCGCTTCGTGCGAAAAAGGTATATTTAATTTTATATTATTAAGGTCTGTCATAGATTGATAATCTCCGAAAATTTGTTCAATTATATAATACAACTCGTTTTGCGGTCTGTCAATGCCGTTTTTGTTGACTTTTGGCGATGGAAATAATATAATAGTGCAAAAGGAGCTGATAATATGTCAAAGCTATTGTCACCCGCGGGCAGTATGCAGGCGCTTGAAGCCGCGATAGACGCGGGTGCCGACGAGGTGTACCTCGGCGGCAGTATAATGAATGCGCGCATAGGCGCAAAAAATTTTGATGATGCGGCGTTGATAAAGGCGGGAGAATTCTGCCGCAAAAACGGCGTTGCGATGTGCTATACATTAAACACACTGATAACCGACCGTGAAATGCCGTCGGCGCTCAAACTGGTCGATTTTTTACAAAACAACGTAAAGCCATACGCATATATAGTGCAGGACTTTGGCCTTGCAAGGCAAATCAAACAAGCCTATCCCGACATAATACTGCACGCTTCAACACAGTGCGCGTTCCATTCCGCCGCTGCCGTACCGTTTGCAAAACAGGCCGGCTTTGACCGCGTTGTCATAGCGCGCGAAGCGACAAAGGCCGATATCAGGTCGGTATGCGACACAGGTATAGAGACCGAAATTTTTATTCACGGCGCATTGTGCGTAGGTCAGTCGGGCGGATGCCTTATGTCGTCGTTTATCGGAGGCCGTAGCGGCAACCGCGGCCAATGCGCACAGCCTTGCAGGCTGGATTACCGTCATAAAATGAAATATCCCCTGTCACTCAAAGACAACTGCCTTGCCGAATATATACCCGAAATACTCGATATGGGCGTCACATCGCTTAAAATAGAGGGCAGAATGAAATCGCCCGAATATGTTTATACGGTTACAAGCATTTACAGACGCCTTATCGATGAACACCGTGCCGCCACAAGTAAAGAATTAAAACAGTTAGAGGCGGCATTCTCACGCGACGGATTTACATCGGCGTATTTTACCGGCAGACTGAGTGCCGAAATGTTCGGTGTGCGTGATAACACACTTAAAGCGAAATATATAACGCGTGAAAAACGCGTGTTTGATCGTAAAATCGCAAATGTTTCACGTGAAACATATACTCCGCTGCCAAAACGCGACATATCAAGATGCATGTCGGCATCCGAACAGCGCGGATACGTTTTGCGTTTTGCGTCCGCGCCCGACAAAAGTTTTGACGAACTTTGCAACGGTGCGGCAAGAATCGATATTCCCATATGGCAATTAGACCGACTGCCCGCGTCCCACGAACGCATATCGGCGGTTTTACCGCGCACAATATGGCTTGAAGATGAACAAACGATTAAAAAACTGATTTTAAACGCTTATAAAAAAGGAATAAGGCAGATCACGCTGTCGAACCCCGCTCATCTTGCCTATACCGACGGATTTTTTACGCACGGAGATATGTTTTTTAACATGACCGAAAGCGAAACGGCAGAACTTTATAACGCATACGGGCTTTCGTCTGTTGCCGTTTCAAGCGAGATCGACCCAAAAGGACTCAGGTTTTTACCAATGGCTTATGAATATTGCGTCTACGGCAGATTGCCGCTGATGCACACCGCCGCATGTATGATAAAAAACCTGGGACACGACTGCAAAAAAAGCGGTTGCGGTGCGGTTTTGACAGACAGAACCGGGACAAAATTTATTATACAGCGGGAATACGGTCACAGAAATATCATATATAACAGCGTTCGCCTTGACCTGACAGACAAGGCAAAAGAACTGCGCAAGAGCGGTGTGGGGCTTTATACGTTTTATATAACCGACGAATCGGCGGATGACGTTAAAAACGCCGTAGATCGCCTTAAAAACGGCAAAAAGCCAACCGGCAAATATACGCGCGGATATATGCGGAACTGACGCAAAATGGCTATTGCAGTTTTTTAGCTTATGTATTATAATATATACGGCTCTATGCCTAATCCTAACTTAAAGTTAAAAGTAAAAAGGCGGTAATTTAATGAACAAACTGTTATCCGTGTTTTTGCTCAGCATGGTTCCCGTGTGCGAGCTCAGAGGCGCTATACCGCTCGGTTTTGCGTGGGGACTGCATCCTGCGCTTGTGGTGCTTGCGGCGGTGCTCGGCAACCTGTTGCCCATACCGTTCCTCATCGTGTTCGGCGGAAAGATATTGCGTTATTTTGCAAAATTCGACAAATTCGGCAAGCCTTTCAGATGGTTTTTGACCTTGGGCGAGCGCAAAACGGCAAAAATGCTTAAATCGGGCAAAAAACTGTTTTGGGGACTGATGACATTTGTCGCCATACCTCTGCCCGCCACAGGCGCGTGGACGGGCGCACTGATATCTATAACCCTGCAACTTGACCTTAAAAAATCAATGCCCGCTATTGCACTCGGCGTAGCCGTTGCGGGAGCTATAATAACCGCGTGCTTTATATGGCTGTCGCCCGAAGTGTTCGGCGCACTGTTCGGATAAAATTCCTATTAAACGTTATCGGAGGTCATTATGAAACAAATTAAAATTGTTACTTTGTTGCTTGTGTTTTGTCTCTTGTTTTCGCTGGCATCATGCGCAAACGACCGAGACACGCCGTCGGATACGTCTTCGGACGGTGCCGAGAATTCACCCGATGCCGACAACACGTTTTTCGGCTATGAGATAGCAAACAAAGAGGGATACGGCGGCAAAACAATAACGTTTTTGACAACCTATGCTTCGTCTGCGGGATATCAGATCGACCCCATGTCAAACCCCGACTATGACGAAACAAAAGCCTCTGCCGTGCAGACCGCCATAGCCGAGCGCACCGCATTGGTCGAAGAGGCTTTAAATGTCGATATAGTCGAGGTACCCGTGCTTTCGTGGCAGCGCAACGGCTCCGATCAAAGCGAAATGATGATCGAGGTGCGAAACGATATTTTGGGCGGCAACCCTCAGTATGATGTAATAATGCCCTGCACGCGTGATGCGGCTATTCTCGCCAGAAACGGCGACCTGCTTGAACTCAATACCCAAGTCGACGGTTTTGACCCGACGAACGAATGGTGGTCGCAGCGTTTCAACAGCGACGTCACCATATGCGGCAAACTTTATTTCACCGTCGGCGATATAGGATATGTTAACAAAGACGCAACTATGTTTGTGGCGTTCAACAAAAAGCTGATGGATGACTACCATCTCTGCCAAGACTACGGATACGAGTCGATGTACGATATGGTAGACGACTATGCCTGGACGGTAGACAAACTGCTTGCAATGTCAAAAAAGATATACAGCGACACAAACGACAACGGCAAGTGCGACAAAGGCGACCTTAACGGACTTGCCGGTCAGGACGGACTTGTGTCGTGGCTTCTGTTCGGTGCGGGCGAAACCGCAACGACAACCGATAAAGACGGCGAGCCCAAACTTTCGATATACAATCAGCGCGCCATAAAGCTTATCGACATGGTGCAGGAATATACATCAGACAACAAAAACGGATTTTTGTCGGCAAACGACTATTTTAACGAATCAAGCGCCCCTGTCGCCGACGTCACTATTCCGGAATTCACGTCCGGCAGATGCCTGTTCTTTATGGACGCTATACTCAATCTCGAGCTTATACGCGGCATGGCAGAGGATTTCGGCATAGTTCCCACTCCGCTGCTTGACGAAGATCAGACCGAATATTATTCAAACATCAGCTATTGGACCAGCGATGCGCTGTGCATTCCCAAATCATATTACAACGACAACGCGCGCATAAGAATGGTTTCTGA
>CAYOCM010000027.1:0-15081 GCA_964402515.1 uncultured Ruminococcus sp.
AAGCTGATCACGCCGGGCAAAAACGACTCGGTATCGCCGTTTATTGCCGAATGAGATATGCGACTTAATCCGTCGGTGACGATCCTGCGCAGTTTAAGCAGATGACTGTTTGTTTTTTGCATATCGTCGCACGACTGTTTAAGTGCTGCCGCCATGCCGACTATTGCGGGGATATTTTCAGTTCCGGCGCGCT
Source organism: uncultured Ruminococcus sp. (assembly GCA_964402515.1). Classification (GTDB taxonomy): domain Bacteria; phylum Bacillota; class Clostridia; order Oscillospirales; family CAG-382; genus Coliplasma. Next base: position 194 of record CAYOCM010000027.1, read on the forward strand.
TGCCACGCTCTTGCATTCCGCCGTATATAAGCGGGCGCAGAGTTACACCGCGGCGGGCATACAGCACGCCGATACCTTTTGGGCCGTGAAATTTATGCGCCGAAAACGAAAGCATATCGATATTCTGCTTTTTAACATCAATAGGCAATTTGCCGGCGGCCTGTACGGCATCGGTATGAAACAAAACACCATGCCCTCTGCAAACGGTGCCTATCTCGGCTATAGGCATTACGGAGCCTATCTCGTTGTTTGCATACATAACCGTTACAAGGCACGTGTCGGACCTTATCGCACTGTCGACCTGTTCGGGCGTGATATTGCCTTTTGTGCCCACAGGCAAAAGTTCTATGTCAAAACCGTCTTTTTGCAAATTTTTAAGTGTATTCAACACGGCATGATGCTCGAATGCAGTCGAAACTATATGCATTCTGCCCTGCTTTTTGCCGGCTTCGGCTGCGGATATAATCGCCTGAACATCAGATTCGCTGCCTCCGGATGTAAAATATATCTCGTTTTGATCGGCGCCTATGCACTCGGCTATCATGCGCCTTGAATTTTGCAAGGCTTCGGCACTGTACTGTCCGAACGAATGCAGGCTTGAGGGATTGCCGTAATTTTGCCGCAAATAGGGCATCATTGCGTTTAATGCGGTTTCGGAAAGCATTGTCGTCGCCGCATTGTCTGCGTATATCATAATTCATCCTTCCTTAATGATAAAATTTATTATTTGCGAGCATTATATCACCGATAACCTACCTTGTCAATAGGTTATATAAAATAAATAAAGTGACGCACGGTCACTTTAAATCATTTGATAAAACGTCCTGCAAGGTTATGCCGTCAAGATAAGCATCGGTAACTCTTTGCAACCCCTGCCAGACGGGCAAAGTCATGCAATCGGCACAATGCGGACAGGTATCGGTGCCTTCGCGAAGGCATGTTACGGGCGCAGTGCTGCCTTCTACCGCGCGTATTATTTCGCCTATGGTATATTCGCCGGGTTTGCGTGACAGGCGGTAACCGCCGGTCGAACCTCTTATGCTTTGCAAAAAGCATGCGTGGCAGAGATCCGGAACAAGTTGCTCTAAATATTTTTTCGATATATCCTGCCTTTGCGAAATATCTTTTAAAGATATATATCCTTCACCTTGGTTTAAAGCAAGGTCAAGCATCATTCTCAGTGCATATCTTCCGCGCGTTGAGATCATCATGTTGTCGCTCCTATCTCGCTACATCGCCGCCCGAAGCATGTGCCGCACAAGCGACCTCGTCAACGGTCGCAACGGCAAAATCACCTTCTACGGTATGCTTAAGGCAATCGGATGCGACGGCAAATTCCAAGGCCGAAAAGCAATCGTATTTATGCGAAAGCGCATAAATGAGTCCCGCGTCAAATGCATCTCCGCCACCCACTCTGTCAACGATACGTACCGAATGCTTTTTTGAATGATATTCTTTGCCATCGTGATATAACACGGCCGAGATGACGTTTTCGGATGCCGATATGTTTTCTCTGACCGTTCGCGCGGCATACTTTATGCCGTATTTTTGCATAAGGTCGGTCATCGGTGAAGCGGAATTATTTTCAAGCAGATCGAGCGCATCCGTTTCGCCGCCCATAAACACGTCGGCGTAAGGCATTATGTCGCGCATACATTCTGCCATTTTTTGTCGTGTCCACAGTTTTGAACGGTAATTATAGTCAACCGAAATAACGGCGCCCCGTTGTTTTGCGGCCTTTAAAGCGTCGATGATTATATTTTTTTCAACAACGGCAACAGTGATTCCGGTGATATGAAACCAATCGGCGCCACGCATTATCGACTGCCAGTCATAATCGTCGGATGTCGATTGCGATACGGCTGAATAAGCACGGTCGTAAACGACGTTTGAGTTGCGTTCGCCTATGCCTTTTTCATAATAATATATACCCAGTCTTTCGCCTCCGCGCGCGATGTACGAAACATTTACACCGTGTTTGCGCAAGTAGGCGACAGCACTGTCACCTATGGCGTTTTGCGGCAGTTTTGTAACGAACAAAGCATCTTGGCCGAATGCGGCAAGCGCCGCGGCGACATTGGCTTCGGCTCCGCCGAAATTGATTTCAAAACTGTCTGCTTGCGTAAGACGGCGATAGCCTACGGGCGATAGCCTGAGCATTAATTCTCCGAATGTAACGATGCGCATATATTTAACGCCTCCCTGCAATTGGCGGTTATATCGCCCTTCATCATAAAACTGCCTCCGACGGCATATACCCTCTCGCACGACAGAAACTCTGCCAAATTTGACAGGTTAACCCCCCCCGTAGGAATAAATCGTAACTGCGAAAAAGGTGCCGAAAGCGCTTTTATGGCTTTTAATCCGCCGTATATATTGGCGGGAAAGAATTTGACGATATCTATGCCCAGCGACAGTGCGTGCATGATCTCGGTGGGAGTTACGCAGCCCGGATAATAAGGCACGCCCGCACTGCGACATACCTCGGCGACTTCGTCCGAAAGCCCCGGTGAAACGACAAACGAAGCTCCCTTTTTTACAGCTTCAAGGCACTGCTCTCTGTTTATCACGGTGCCCGCACCTATATTCATTTGCGGAAACAGTTTTTTGCCGACGGATATCGCCTCTGCGGCACAGGCAGTGCGAAACGTTATCTCGGCGCAGTTTATGCCTCCGTCCTTAAGCGAACTCAATATACGCTCGGTATCTTTGACATCGTCTATAACGACGACGGGGATTATTTTGTCTTGCATATAACTATCTCCTGTTGAGATCTTTTTCGACCGCCTCAAAAACGCCGTTTAAATAGCACGCGCCCATGGCACGGTCAAACAGGCCGTAGCCGGGTTTTGCGTCTTCGCCCCAGACGTTTCTGCCGTGATCGGGACGCACATATCCGTCAAAACCGTTTTCGACAAGCGCGCGAACAATAGAATAAATATCGATGTCGCCGTCATCGGTGCGGTGGCCGTTTTCATAAAAATCGGTGTCGGATATAAACTTGAGCTGTCTTAAATGGGCGAAATATATACGGTCGGCGTATTTTGCGGCCATTTCGGGTAGGTCGTTAAACTTGCCCGCTCCGAGGCTGCCGGTGCAAAATGTTATACCGTTATGCTTATTCGGAACGGCATCAAACAGTTTGTCATAGTCATTTTCGCATCCGACTATACGCGGCAGATCGAATATATCCCAGGGCGGATCGTCGGGGTGCACCGCCATATTGACGTTCGCTTCGTCGCACGCCGGCATTATCGCTTTTAAAAAATAAACATAGTTGTCAAACAGCGTTTCGTGCGTCATACCATCGTATTCTCGCAGCAGCCCCGAAAGCATGTCGGGAGTATAACTTTCGTCCCAACCCGGCAGACGCAGGTTATGCTTGTCGAGTTTTGCAAAGTCCGACTCGCTGTAAGACAACGATTCGGCGCCGTCACCGTGCCTGAAATTCAGGTTTGTTCTGAACCAGTCGAAGACAGGCATAAAGTTATAGCAAATACATTTAACTCCGGCGGCACCGCAGTTGATTATATTTTGCTTATAAGCCTCGATATGTTTATCGCGCGTCGGCTTGCCGAGTTTAATATCCTCGTGCACCGGCACAGACTCGATGACCTGCATCTCAAGGCCTGCCGATTCGGCAAGCTGTTTAAGATGCATAAGTTTTTGCAAAGGCCATACGGCACCGACCGGCTCGTCGTAAACGGCTGTTACGACACCTGTCATGCCCTGTATCTGTTTTATATGAGACAGCGGAATACAATCGTTTTCGCCATACCATCTGAATGTCATTTTCATAAAAATAAACCGTGACCCCGTATATTATTTACGTCAAATATTATAACATCCGCAAAAACGCTTGTCAATAAAAGCGTTGCAATAAATCACATGTTGTGTTAAAATTGCCGTACAAGTGAGGTGTTTACAGTGACTGATATCGTATTTGCAATATGTTTCGGCGCAGTCGGCCCGGCGGCGGGAATAGCGGGATATAAACTTGCAAACAGATTTAAAGACGGTAAAAAGCCGTATGTTTCAATTGCGATAAGGCAAGGCATAAACATAATTTATCTGCTTGCCGCATATTTCGTTGCGCCTTTTTTAGGCGCAGATCAAACATACGCATTGCTCGGTGCCGCAGTCGGCGTGGTAATTTCGTCTGCATTCGGGCGCCGCGCCGATGACAAGATCAATGACAAAATCGATGACAAAAAAGAGGATTGAAAATGACAAACGATAATTTTTATCAGATAAGGCAAAACAGGATAGCAATAAAAGGCGTCGAGGGCGAGCACCGTTTTATTCACATAAGCGACACGCACGTTTGTTGCTTTGACGACCTGTCTACCGCCGAAGAAAAAGCCAAAGCCGAAAAACAAGAGGCCGCATGGCAACCCGTAAAACGCGATTTTGCAAAACATTTCGGTGACAGATTCGAAGCCGAGCAGGATATACCGTCGACCGAGGCGTTTAAAAAGCTTGTCGCTTATGCGGCAGAACAAAAGCCAGAGGCTCTTTTGATGTCGGGCGATATAGTCGACTATATACATCCCGCGGGACTGCGGTTTGTTAAAAACGAACTTGACAAGACAGATTTGCGCTGTCTTTTTGCAAACGGCAATCACGAGGGACCTTATGCAAAACACCCCGAACTCAAATGCCTTAACAACGGCAGTGAAGATATAGCCGTATTTTACGGTGAAGGATTTATTATCGCGGCACTCGACAACAGCGCAAAAACGGTAAACGACATTCAGCTTTTACAGCTCAAAACGCTGCTTGAGCAGAATATTCCGACGGTATTGTTGATGCACACACCGATCTCGACAGAATACAACCGCGAGGATATGCGGTGCTTCGGCGAGTATTTTTTGATGAAAGATACCGACGGTGATGCAAACGCAAAACGTTTTTTTGAGATTATAACAGCGCCGGATTCTGCCGTAAAAGCCATACTGTGCGGACATGTTCACGGATATCACGCGGGCGAATTTGCAAAAGGCAAAATGCAGATATGCGCATCCGGCGGCATGGTGGGCTGCTTAAACGAGATTATCATTTGCAAAGAATAACAAATCGGGTGTTGCATTTAATCAAATAATAGTGTAAAATAACAACATAATGTATAGTATATTGAGAGGTGCTTTATGAAAAACACATTTAAGCTGATATGCCTGCTTATTGTCGGCGCAATGCTGCTTGCGTTGCTTGCGGCGTGCGGCGACAACAGTCAGACATCCGAAACGCCGTCGCAGACAGACGATGCTTCATCTGCCGAATCAAACGAAGATATCGACGAAGATTTAAAATGGAAAGACGCAAGCGGCAAATACACCACAGGGTACACAAAAGAAGACCTCGGCGGCTATAAAGACACATTCACCGTTTTAGTTCAGGGCAACGCTGCGGAAACATATCAAAACGTCGATTTTACCACCGGCGAAGCGAATACCACCACCTTTTACGGTACGTTTGTCGACGAAGGCGTCAGCGAACGCAACCGCATCGTCGAAGAACAATTCGGCGTCAAAATAATAGGGCTCAAAGACAACAATGCCATCACTACCGCACGTTCTGCGGCGCAAAGCGGCGATGAAGACTTTGATGCGGTGCTGCTTACCGCCGGTGAACTCGCCACATTGAGCGGAGAAGGCAAACTTGCCGAACTGACTTCGCTTGAAGATCTGCAGCTCGATGCGCCCTGGTGGGACGAAAAAGCAAACGAGGCGTTTTCGATATCAAACAAGCTTTATTTTACCACCGGCGACATAACGTTGCTCAACAAGATAACAACCGGTGCGTTTTTATTCAACAAAGAACTTATCTCTCAATATCATCTCGAAAATCCGTATGATCTCGTCTATGAGCATAAATGGACATTTGACAAACTTATCGAAATAGCAAAACAAATACCCGAAAATAATCCCGACGATATACATGGCCTGCTTATAGGTTTCGGCGACGCCGCATCGATATATCAGAGTCTGGGCGGAACTTATACCGTTAAAAACGCAGACGACCTGCCGATTTTGTCTGTTAAGAACACGCAAAACGTTAACAGGGCGATGAAACTGCTCGATGCATACACTTTGCGCGGAGCTACCGTGCTTATAACTCAGGAATGCCCCGATAACATCTGGGTAACATCGTTTGCCGAGTTTAACGAAGGCAGAGTGGTTTTCAGATATTCGGGTTTTTCGGCGGCAAACAAGATGCGCGATTATGCGGTAACGTTCGGCATAGTGCCCATGCCGCTTTATGACGAGCAGCAAGAGAATTATATTTCTCCCGCGGGGACATTCGGTTTTGTCGGCATCATGGCAACACACCAAAATCCCGAGTGGGTTGCAAAAATGCTTTCGATAGTTGCATGCGGCGCAAAAAATTATGTTACTCCGGCTTATTACGAGCGAACTCTCACCGGACGTGACGCGCGCGACAACGAGTCTGAAGAAATGCTCGACATTGTGTTTGAAAACCTTTGTTACGACATAGGCACCGTATACGACCTCGGCGGGCTGACAAACGTCTTTTATGACCTGACGGCTCAGAAGAGCACCGCGTTTTCATCTAAAATCGACACGGTATATTCGAGTGCCGAAAAAGCATTGCAGGACGCAATAAATCTTTATTCGCGATAAAAAAACACAAATATAAAAGCGAGGTAATCAATGAAAAAATCGATCAAATTAACATGTCTTTTCATCACGTTTATAATGCTGTTTGCGATGCTTGCGGCCTGCGGTGACAACAACGAAACTTCAGACACCCTGTCGCAGACCGGCAGCGATGTTTCGGGCGAAACGAGCTCAAACGAAGACGATGATTTAAAATGGAAAAACGACAGCGGTCTTTATACGACCGGATACACCAAAGAAGACCTCGGCAGCGATCGAACAACGTTTACAATACTGGTTGCCGGCAATAACGAAGAAACTTATCAAAACGTCGACTTTACCGTCGGTGAAGAAAATACCACCACATTTTACGGCACGTTTTTGGACGAAGGCGTATCCGAACGCAACAGACTGGTCGAAGAAGAATTCGGCGTTAAAATCATAGGTCTCAAAGACGAGTCGCCGCTTGCCACCGCGCGCAGCGAGGCACAGGCGGGACAGGGTCTGTTTGACGCAATGGTGTTATCCGCAAGTACGCTTTCGGTTCTTGCCGCCGAAGGCAAGATGGTTGAGCTATTTTCGCTCGAAGGCCTGCAGCTCGATGCCCCCTGGTGGGACGAAAAAGCCACCGAAGCGTTTTCGGTAAAAAACAAACTTTATTTTGCCACCGGCGACATAACCGTGCTTAATAAAATAACCACAAACGCGATACTTTTTAACAAAGACCTGATCGAGCAGTATAACCTTGAAAGTCCCTATGAGCTGGTCAACGATCACAAATGGACTTTTGACAAACTCATCGAGATGGCAAAGCAGGTGCCCGAAAACAACGTCGACGAGATACACGGACTTTTGACCGGATACAACGATGCGAGCGGCTGGTATATGGGCATGGGCGGCACTTATACAACCAAAGACGCAGACGACATTCCCACTCTGACTTTTAAGACATCTCAAAACACAAACCGTGCGCTTAAACTGCTTGACGCTTTCTCCGACCGCGGAGCATTTGTCCTGATGGCGCAGGAATGCCCCGACCCGATCTGGGAAACATCGTTTGCCGAATTTTACGAGGGCAAATGCATTTTCAGATATTCGGGATTTTCGGCGGCAAACAAGATGCGCGATTATGCCGTAACATTCGGCATAGTTCCCCTGCCGCTTTACGATGAATATCAGGAAGATTATATAGCTCCCGCAGGCACCGGCGGCACGGTGGGAATACTCATCACGCACGATGACCCCGAATGGGTGGCGAAAATGCTGTCTATCGTCGCGTGCGGCGCAAAAAACTATGTCACTCCCGCTTATTATGAAAGAACTCTTACGGGACGCGATACGCGCGATAACGAGTCTGAAGAAATGCTCGATCTGATATTCGGCAATCTGCATTACGAGGGTTCGTATAATCTCGGCGACATAACAAACACACTGTATAATCTTATGTCAAAACGCAGCAATGCTTATACGTCAACCGTCGACGGACTTTATGCAACCGCCGAAAAAAATCTGCAGGATTTTATTGACGTTGTAAAATAAAAACGATTATAACGCGGCAGAGCTTGAACCTCTGCCGCTTTTGAGGTGTATATGCTTGAAACAGAAAGAAAATATATAATAGAATATCCCGACATCGACATACTGCTTGCACAGCCGGCTTGCACTGTCGGAATTATAACGCAGGATTATCTGATAAGCGACGGCGAAACGACGCGTCGTGTGCGCAAGACCGTGATAAACGGAAATGCGATATATCACAAAAACGCAAAAAAGCGTGTTTCGCCGATGACATGTATAGAGGACGAAAGCGAGATAGATCAAAACGAATACGAAAAACTGCTGACCGAGCGTGACAACGCACTTAATACGGTGCATAAAACTCGCTATACGTTTTATTATCTCGGTCAAAAGTTTGAGATAGATGTTTATCCGTTTTGGCACATGACGGCGATATGCGAAACCGAACTCAAAAGCGAAGACGTGTGCGCTGTGTTTCCCGATTTTATAAAGATAAGAAAAGAGGTCACCGGCGACAAAAGATACAGCAACAAGTCGTTGGCAAAATCGGTGCCGAGCGAATAAAGAATATATTGCCTTTGATATTTTAGCAAAAATGCTTGACATTCAGCGCGAAATATGCTATTGTTTTTGTGCAATAAACATAAATAAACATAAAGGAGTCATTTATGAAAAAGCATTTAAGCATATTGCTTACCCTTTGCATGCTTATATCTGTCGTTGCGGCGATGTTTGTTATCGCCCCCTCTGCAGAAGAAGCTCCCCGCGCAAAATCGGTTTATCTTAAAAACCCCGACGGCAACGTTGCTATCCGTGACGGCGCCGATCTCACCACTCTTTGCGACGGCAAAAAACATTTTGAATATGAAGGCGTTGCAAACTTTAACAACCCCGGCATAGTGCTGGTTCACAATGTCGAATACGCCACCCCGCAGGAAAAAGCGGATTGGGACTATGCAAACCTCGTTATCGAGCTTGACAAAGGCACGATGGTCGACGCAGTCAATGTAACGTTCTTTACTTATTGGAGCGCTATGATAGGCATTCCCAACGAAGCCGATGTAATAATTTCTTATTCCGATGACGGCGGCGAAAATTTCTCGGAACTTAAAAAATTCTCGATGGAAGATGACGACATCTCCTCGGGCGTTCATATACTTGACAAATATTTTTATCTTGACCAAGTGATCACCTGCGATGCCATCATGGTCAGCATGCCTTTCGGCGAAAAAGACCCCTCGTGGCAGGACGGCTGGGCAATGCTCGAATGGTTTGCATTCACCGAACTTTCGGCAGGCCTCAAACTCGACTATGAAAACGCCGACGAAGAGTCATCCGAACCCGAGGTATCGGTTGAGCCTTATGTTCAAGCCGCTCCCGATTATGAGTCTTACGGCTATACGCTCAAGCAAAGCGACGATTTCTTTGTTTCGCATTTCAACGAAGTTTATGACGGCGCTTCTGTCATAATGACAAAAGAATATGCAAACTGCGATTATTGGTTGCACATCGCTTTCGCACCCGTTGAAGGGCAAGAAGGTATGTATCAGGTCACCGCTATGCAAAACGGTCTTACCGACGGTTCTGCCTCCACCCCGTTTGAAATTCCCGAAGGCGGATTTGTATGGTGCATGCATTCCGGCACCGATAATTCGGCTACCGGCGGCATCAACTATAACACCGCCACGATAACTCACGCCATTGAGGTAGGCAAGTCGCTTGACGTAGGCAGAGTGGTCTGCTTTGAAAACGTCGACTTTGAGGGCGAAGACGTTCACAGCGTCAACGGACTTACCGTAATGTGGTATGACAGCGGCTATCAGTTTAACAGCAAGATACACATTATGCTTAACGACGGCGAAGATATGCCCTCGGACGAATCAAGTGAAGATGTATCTTCAGAAGAGCCCAGCGTCGCTCCCGAAAGCAGCGATGACGAAGACTCGAACGAAGAGGAATCGAGCGTTTCTCCCGAAAGCAAGGACGAAAGCAGCAATGTTCCCGCGACAAACGATCAGAGCGGTTCTTTCCCCTGGTGGATAATAATCGCAGTTGTCGCAGTAGTTGTGATCGCTGTTGTTGTATTTATCATCATCAAAAAGAAAAAGCAGTAAAACGCTTTGAAATATCCCTCTGTCTATATGGCAGAGGGATAATTTTACGCTTGACACGCCTTATTTTAAATGATATCATTATTGCAAATAAGTATTACATAAGGAGCATATCATGAAAAAACACATCAGCATACTGCTTGCGGTATGCATGTTGGTTTCTGTCGTCGCTTCGATGCTGGTTCTGACACCTGCGGCAGATGCCATTCCCACCGCCAAGTCGGTATATTTGAGCGGCAACGGTACAGACGTTCAAGTCGGAAGTTACTGCCAAGATCTGTCTGTGCTTTGCGACGGCAAAAAATTGATACAGACGCTTGACGGTGAGATCGATTTCAGAAAAACCGGCATAGTTTTGGTTGAAAACACCGAGCGTGCAACGGCAGGCGTTGTCGACTATTGCCAATTGGTAATGGACCTCGGCGAGAGCACACTTATCGACACCGTCAACATTGCGTTTTATCTTAACCGCGTAAACAGAGTCTGGTTCCCCAACAACGGCGAAGTCATTATCAGTTTCTCTGACGACGGCAAAAAATTCAGCGACCAAAAGTCATATTATATTGAAGACTATGAGAGCGCAACCGAACTCGGCGTTCACGATGTTTATTTTGAACTTGATGCCCCCGTTTCGCACAGATATGTCATGGTCTCGCTTGAGTACGGCGACGCCGATCCCAGCTGGGGCTGGTCTCCCTCGGTAATGCTCGAATGGTTCGGTTTCACAGAGCTTTCGGCAGGCCTCAAGGTCGACTATGAAAACGCCGATCCCGAGATAGAGAATTCAGAGATTGTCGAAGAATTCACAAAAGCCGCCCCCGATTATGAATCATACGGCTATCAGCTCAAAAGTTCAGAGCCTTTCTTCCTCTCTCATTTCAACGAGGTTATGGCTGAGGGTGCTTCGGTATTCATGACAAGAGCATACGGCAAAGTAGCCGGCGATCTAAGCAACGCAGAATGGTGGACACATATCGCATTTGCTCCCGTTGAAGGTCAAGAAGGCATGTATGTCGTTACCGAGATAAGCACTTCGGGCCTCGCAGACGGTCTGGCAACCCCCATCACAGTTCCCGAAGGCGGATTTGTATGGATAGCAAACTACGGCAACGACTATATAACCGCCGGCACCGGCCAAATCGACTATACCAACGCAGCGGTCAATGCCGCAATCGATTTGGCAAAATCGCTTGAGGTCGGCAGAGTTGTATGTTTTGAAAATATTGACTTTGAAGGCGAAGATGTTCACAACATCAACGGTAAGATCCCCTATTACAACGAAGATTATGTTTATAACTCAATGATCTATCTGATGAAGACAGACGATGAAATACTGCAGGGCGACGAATCGAGCGAAGATGTGTCTTCAGAAGAGCCCAGCGTTGCTCCCGAAAGCAGCGATGTCGAAGACCCAAGTGAAGATGAATCGAGCGTTTCTCCCGAAAGCAAGGATGAAAGCAGCAACGCTCCCGTGGCAAACGACCAGAGCGGTTCTTTCCCCTGGTGGATAATAATCGCAGTTGTTGCGGTTATCGCCGTGGCAGCAGTTGTATTTATCATCATCAAAAAGAAGAAATAAGCAATAAACAATAGCTTATATAGCAAAAGCAGACCATAAACGGTCTGCTTTTTGTATATCAGAGTATATCAGAGCATATTATGCCATTATAAATTCGCCGAAAAATTCGGGCCTGTGAAAATCGGGCGATGGCAGGTCAACGGGCGACCACATGCCGAAATGCGGGCGCGGTGTTTCGTCGCCGCATTTATAAAAATTGCCTTTAAAGACATATCCGCTGGCGAAATTGCATTTGCCGAAAAGCGACTTTATCGTTTCAAGATCAAAAAAGGTGTCGACATTCCAACCGTTTGCATCGCGCGATGCTTTTACCTCGGGCAAAGCGGCAAGTTTATCGATAGGTGTTTTGTTTTTGCGGTCGGTGCGGACCGCCGACAAAAAAGCACCGTTTGAATTCATTTCAAAATTCATATAAAGCGGCGAATTTGCGTTAAAACTTACAAAAAATTCAAGGCAACTGTCTTTATATACGGGGTCGTTATAATTTGTATATAAGGCCTTGGGTGATGTTTCGTCACAATGCATATGCAACGCAAAACCTTTGCCGTCGACGTATATAAGCTGCGCATAAGCCTTGGGTTCGTATCCGTCACCCCATTTATAGCACGATATTTCGGCACGCGGCGCCGACGAAAAATCAACTTTGTTTGTTTTTATAACGTTGTAGATCATATTCAAAACACTCCTTTTGTAAACAGCATACCATTTGCGGGTGTGATTGTCAACAACTATTGACTTGATTTTTATGTGATAAAAAAGTATAATTAGTCAAGTTATAAAAAAGGTCGTGAAAATATGCATGATAGATATCCCGAGCCTATAGCGGCATTTGCAAGTTATAAGCGCACCATACAAGGCTGCTCGGCACTGACAGTAAGTGAATACTGCCTTGATGTATCGCTGTTTTTCAGATACATTTTTGCAACACGTGACAATAAACCTTATGCCGATGTCGAAGAAACCGACATATCGTCGCTGGATTATGAACTGTGTGACAGCGTTAAAACGACAGAGGTATATGAATATCTTGTATATCTTGCCGATGTACGCGATAACACAGCACGCACGAGGGCGCGCAGGCTTTCGGCAATAAAGGCGTTTTATAAATATCACACGGTCAAGTCGCACAGATTGCAGTCAAACCCGACAAAAGACATCGACAGTCCAAAAGTCAAGCCCGCTCCCCCGCGGTTTTTAACGCTTGATGAGTCTGAAAAACTTTTGTCAAGCGTTGACGCGACTTCACCGAATTATGCACGCGACTATTGTATCATCACGCTGTTTTTAAACTGCGGCATACGTCTTGCGGAACTTTGCGGAATTAATTTAAGCGATATAGACAGCGAATTGCGCTCAATGCGCGTCACCGGCAAAGGCGGCAAGACAAGAGTAATTTATCTCAACGAAGCGTGCAAAGACGCGATAGTGCAATATCTTAAAGTCAGGCAACAGCTGGGCAGGCATTCAAACACGCCTATAATAGACAAAAACGCGCTGTTTTTATCTGAGCGAGGCAAGCGCATCAGTCGGAGCACCGTGCAGAAAATGATTGAAAAACAGCTTGATATAGCAGGTTTGGGCGGCAGAGGATTTTCAACCCACAAACTGCGCCACACGGCCGCAACGCTGATGTATCAAGAAGGCGGCGTTGATGTAAGAGTGCTTAAAGATATTTTGGGGCATGAGCAGTTAAACACCACGCAGATATACACGCATGTTTCTGACAGCCAGATGGAAAGCGCCATGGCGGCAAATCCGCTGTCACATAAAAAACCAAAAAAGAGGACACAAAGCGATGATTGAAAATAAAATTGTTGTGCAAAGTTATGATGTCGGCGCCGACGGCGAACTTAAACTGTCGGCACTGCAAAGATATTTTCAGCAAGCGGCCAGAATTGATTGCGACGGTTTCGGAGCGACGTATGACTTTTTGCGTCAAAAAGGCGTTGCGTTTATTTTGTCAAAGATAAGATATGATATAAAACGTATGCCGAAATGCGACACAACGGCTGTTTTAAAAACATACAGCGAAAAAGTCGACGGAGTTATTTTTACAAGATGTTTTGAGCTGACGCAAAGCGGAGATACGATAGTCACGGGCAGCAGCGAATGGGCGCTTATCAATTTTATAAAACGCATACCGGTGAGGTCAAGTGCGATCGACGTTCCGTTTGAACAGCATCGCACAGGCAAAGCATATGCATTTCCGCGGCGGTTTGACACGTCGGCAACAAAGCCTATGGGCACAAGGCCGGTATATTATTCCGACATCGACCAAAACGAGCATTTAAACAACTGCAGATATACGGACATCGCAATGGATTTTTTGCCCATCGATATGCAAAAGACTCCCAAAAGCGTCACAATGATATACACATCCGAATGCAGGCAGGGCGATAAGCTTGAGATATGCACAGACATTAAAGGCAATGACGCCGTATGTGCGATTAAAAATCTGTCAAGCGGCAAGAGCAGTTTTGAGGCGGAATTTGTCTTTTGATCGCTATTGCATTTTTGTGCCGTTTATAGTATAATGTCACAGCATCAATAAGAAAGGAGAGCGCACATGTCGCAAAACAAACACATCGTCGCACAAAACCGCAAGGCATATCACGACTATTTTGTCGAAGATACGTTTGAAGCCGGCATAGAACTCTTCGGTACCGAAGTCAAATCGATAAGAAACGGCAAAGTCAACCTTAAAGACGCATATTGCCGTATTCAAAACGGTGAACTTTTGGTGTGCGGTATGCACATAAGCCCGTATGAAAAAGGCAACATCTTTAATCGAGAGCCGTTGCGCGAACGCAGGCTTTTGATGCACAAACGCGAGATAATCAGGCTGTTTTCGCTGGTCGGCAGGCAAGGATATTCTATTATTCCGCTTTCAATGTATTTTACCGGCAAGTGGGTAAAGGTAGAAATCGGACTTTGCAAAGGCAAAAAGCTTTATGACAAGCGCGAAAGCGATGCAAAAAAGACCGCAGAACGCGAGATGCAAAGATCTCATACGGGGGCGTAAAGGTTTCGACAGGGATTCTGATGTCGGATAAGCGAGCAGAA
>CAYOCM010000028.1:0-14860 GCA_964402515.1 uncultured Ruminococcus sp.
AAAACTGAATATTATATCCGAAAACAACAACGGAATTCACTCAAAAGACGACCTTAACGTGCAAAAACTGACACTGTATGTTTCATGTGTCGACAACGCTTTAAAAGGCAACGACGGCGTTAAAATAAAATCGGGTGATATAACACTTGTTTCAACCGATGGCGACGGCATCAAAACGTCAAACTCTTCGGTTTCGTCAAAAGGCAACCAAAAAGGCGACATCGTCATCGAAGACGGCAAGATAGATATTTATGCCGCCTGTGACGGAATAGACGCAGCGCATGATGTTGTTGTCGAAAACGGAACGCTGAATATTTTTACGGACAAATATTCGAATTATTCGGGTGATTCCGACGATTCAAACGGTGCGTCAACTCTCTCGGCGATCTCGGAGTCCGCTGTACGTCTGCTGTTCGGCGGCCCCGGCGGCGGAGGCAACCCGGGCATGGGTGGCGGAGGCCCCGGCGGCGGAGGCAACCCGGGCATGGGTGGCGGAGGCCGTCCCGGCATAGGCGGTGGAATGAACGACGGCAACACCGATAAAGGAGATCATTCCACCAAGGGCATCAAGGCGGCAAACGAGATCAATATAAGCGGCGGCGACATTACGATAAAAGCATATGACGATGCCATTCACGCAAACGCCGACGAAGCGCTTGAAAACGGCATTCAACCCACGGGCAATATCACGATAAGCGGCGGCACCATCACCCTTTCGTCAAACGACGATGCGATACACGCAGACGGCAAGGCGCTGATTTCGGGCGGCGACGTCAATATTTTGACAAGTTATGAGGGCATCGAAGGCAATTTTGTCGAGATAAGCGGCGGCAATGTCTCGGTAATCGCTACCGATGACGGGCTTAACGGCACCTCCGCCGCGGGCGAAAGCATTATAGTTTCGGGCGGCACGCTTTATGTGTATGCGGGAGGCGACGGGCTTGACTCTAACAGCATGTCAAGTTATGACGGCATACTGTTTTCGGGCGGAAACAGCGTTATAATATCCACCGGGCGCGGCGACTCGGCAATAGATACCGAAAGAGGCTATAAATATACCGGCGGCAAAGTGGTTGCGATAGGTGCCTTGGGCGGTATGACAAGCGAAACCGTAAACTGCCAAAACTTTAATTCGGTGGGCAGCAGAGCAAATGACAATTTGACAGACGGCAGTTGCCTGACCGTTGCCGATTTCGTTGCGGTAAAAATGCCGTGTGCTTTAAGCGCAACGGTCGTGGTACTCGGCAAACCAAACGCAAAGTTCACATCGACATCTCAAACCTCCGAAACGCTTGACGCAAACGGCATCTGTTGGCTTGATTGATTAAATCAAATATTTTATATGGCATCCGCAAAAACGGATGCCGTATTTTTTGAGATAAAATCCGACAAAGTTGATAAAAGCACTCGAATTTTTATATTTTTGTGATATAATACCGTTGCCCGATATTAAGGCATAACGTATAACCAAGTCATTATATCATTATATTTTTTAAAAATATTAAACAGGAGAAACCGAATATGCAAAAAATATTAAGGTTTTCGGCAGTCTTAATTAGCCTGTTCGTATTGCTTGCCGTTTTTGCAGGCTGCGCAGACAACCAAACTCCCGGTGATACATCGTCGGCAGACGAAATCTCGCAAATTACCGGTGAGTCGTCGCTCCCCGACGAATCAATCGTAACCGATGAATCGTCCGATCCGGATGAATCGAGTGAGCCGGATAAGTCGAACGAGTCGAGTGAACCGGAAGAGTCGTCAACACCCGATGAATCGCAAGAAACACACATTCATGCATTCGGCGAGTGGTCGACGGTTAAAGAATCAACCTGTTCAAAACAGGGCTATCAGCGGCGCATATGCGACTGCGGCAAAGCCGAAACGCGCACACTTGAACTTGTGCCGCATACAGAAAGCGATTGGATAATCGATAAAGCCGCCACCACCGCCGAAGAAGGCAAACGCCATACCGAATGTACAAAATGCCATATCACAATAAAGCAAGAAACTATTGCCGTCGTCGGTTCTGTCGGTTTGCAGTATGAGGTAAACGACGATAATAAATCTTGCACGGTAACCGGCATGGGCACATGCGCCGACACGCATATCGTTATTCCGGCCGTTATCGACGGGTATGCCGTAACGGCTATCGGCATAGAAGCGTTTGACTCTTGTGAAAATATAACCGCGATAACCCTTCCGGGCAGTGTGACGGTTATAGGCGAATATGCGTTTTTTGACTGTGTCTGTTTGAAAAACGTATACTATCAAGGCGACATTAAAGGTTGGTGCGATATTTTATTCGATTATGATTCAAACCCCTGTTGCAACGGAGCAAACCTTTATTTTAACGGCAAACTTGTAACCGATACGGTTATTCCCGACAGTGTAACGGCTATCGGAGAATATGCATTTTTCGGCTGCACTTCGCTTAAAAACATAACCGTCGGCAACGGTGTGACGAGCATAAACAAATCCGCGTTTTTTTACTGCACCGCGCTGACAGACATAACTATTTCCGACAGCGTGATAAATATATGCGAAAACGCATTCACGCGCTGCACATCGTTGACAAGCATAGCTGTTCCCGACAGCGTTATAAACATAGGCGAATCGGCGTTTTCGGGCTGTACCTCGATGACAAGCATATCAATCGGCAAAGGCGTTACAAGCATAGGTGATTATGCGTTCTACGGCTGCAACGCGCTGACGAATATTGCTGTTGATAAAGACAACAAAATATATCTTTCGGACGGCAATTGCATTATAACAGCCGCAGACAATACTTTGACTATAGGTTGCAAAGCAAGCGTTATTCCGAGTTATGTAACAAGCATAGGTGATTATGCATTTTATAACTGCGCATCGCTCGCAAGCATAGTTATACCCGACAGTGTAACGGGCATAGGAAGATCCGCATTTCAAGGCTGCACGTCGCTGACAAACGTGACGGTGGGCAAAGGTGTAAAAGATATAGGCGTTTCTGCCTTTTGCAGTTGTATTTCGTTAACAAGCATATCAATACCCGACAACGTAACAAGCATTGGCGAATATATGTTTCAAGGTTGCACCTCGCTGACAAGCGTAAGCATAGGCAAAAGCGTAACAAGTATAGACAAAAGCGCATTTTCTGTCTGCTTATCGCTCACAAGCATAATTATTCCCGGCAATGTGACAAACATAGCCGCAGGTGCTTTTTATAACTGCACATCGCTTGCCGAAATAACAATCGATAAAAGCAACAAAATATATCATTCCGATGGCAACTGCATTATAAAAACAGCTGACAACACTTTGATTGCGGGATGCAAAGCAAGTGTTATTCCGAGTTATGTAACAAACATAGGCAATAAGGCGTTTGCCGGTTGCAATTCGCTGACAAACATAATTATACCCGACAGTGTAACAGGAATAAGCGAATACGCGTTCTGTGAATGCACAGCGCTGACAAGCATAATTATACCCGACAGCGTAACAAACATAGGTTGTTCGGCGTTTAGAAACTGCACTGCGCTGACAAACGTGACGGTGGGCAAAGGCGTAACGAGCATAGAAGATTATGCGTTTTGGAACTGCACCGCGCTGACAGAGATCAGTTATACCGATACGGCAGAACAGTGGAAAAAGATAACAATAGGTGAAGACGCATTTTATCAAGTAAAGACAAATGTCGTTTATTGCAAAGACGGCGATATCAACGTAAATAACAATTAAATCGGCAACGCAAAAGTGCAGCCCCAAAAGGGCTGCACTTTAATTATGCGTATATTCAGTCGGCCATCAGTTCGTCGCCGGTGATATGTTTTAACAGTATGCCGTGGACGACATATCTTTCATCGGGCTTTGAGACAACGTTGGTGCAGGTTATCATGGTCAAAATGCGCGTATCGGCGTTATAACTGAATTTGTTTGACAGTTTTGACTGTTTATATACAGACCCGAGCCAATCGACATAGTCGCTTTCGGAATAAAATATCTCGCGGGCAAAATCGGGATCTTCAGATCTGTATGCCGAAAACAGTTTATAGATATACACACCGTCACTGTTATAGACATATATATACATATCTTTTGCGTCTTCTTTGCGAGTCTTGCTGTCAAACCACAGTTTTATGCCGCGATACATAGTGCCGTTCGACATACAGTGGCCGTATGTGACAAGGTTATAATTTGAAAGATAGTTGGCGCGTGTTTTGGCGGAGGCGAATATAGAACCGGACTTGGCGCTTTGACCTTTGTAGTTGTGATAGAGATAATAATTATCTTCGGCAGAATACATCAGCGGATAGTCGATATTGGTACCGGTAAGCCTTATCCAACCGTATGCATCGGGGTATTGCTGTTTTAACGAAAGATAATTAAGATAATAGTCTTTATGGTTTTCACTTGTTTCGGTGTCGGTTATCTCATAATCCGAATCATCCTCTCTTACACTGAGCATGTCATAAAGCGTAAGCATTGACTTGGGTTCGGACATCTTTGCGGGCTTGGCTATGACGCTGGTCGCGTTGGGGTCAACACGTATCTCGCCGTAGCCTATATTTTCGGTATAAGTTTCTATAAGCCTGACGGCAATGAGATATGCCGAATAGCAGAAAACGGCGACGCAGACCGCCAATATAAAGCTGTTTATCAACATCGACGAAAGTTTCTTTTTGCCGATGCGTTTATTTTCGTCCGAAGCATTAGCACGATAGTCACGCACCGAATCGCAAAACGTGCTGTTTGCGCTTTGCTCCGTACGGTCGTGCATTTGGTTTATGTTGTCTGTCAAAAACAGCACCGCCTTTTTTAATATTGCCGCTTATATTATAATCTCACGGCACGGTAATGTCAACAGATTTTGCCAATATAAATATCAGCCGAACATATTATTCCGCTCACCCGAAGAGCAAGTTCCGTTAAAAAAAGCACTTGCGCGTGCACAAGTGCTTTTTACAGGGATGGCTGGATTTGAACCAGCGTAATGACGGAGTCAAAGTCCGTTGCCTTAACCACTTGGCTACATCCCTTCGTACCGCGTTATTATATACCATAAACGCGGCTTTGTCAATAGTTATTTTTGCTTATCAAGCGCATCGGCGATAATTAACCCGTGGTCACCCGCAAGAGGGCAACCGGTAACGAATTCAAAAACGCTGTCGCACTTAAACGGCATTATCGGCGTAGTTTTTTTAACAGAATAGTTTATCTGTTTTTCTCCGCAGGTCAAAGAAATGTCGATAATCTGTGTGCGCTCGGTATCGGTAACTCTTTCGGCACCGTATTGCATTTTATATTCAAACCAACCTGCGTCATCGGCATCGTCGCCCGCGTGTGCATTCGGAATATCACCTATAAACGTTGCGGCAAATGCGACGGTGATTATGCGTGTTCTGGGGTCACGGTCGGGCTGTGACCAGACTCTGAGCTGTCTTACCGCGACAGACGATATGCCTGTTTCTTCGGTAAGTTCACGCACGGCGGCATGCTCGACAGTCTCGTTCATCTCTACAAAACCGCCCGGCAATGCATATTTGCCGAGTGCGGGGTGTCCGCCGCGTTTTATCATCAGCAATTTGCCCTTATAAGTAAGAATAATATCTACGGTCACCGACGGACGTTCAAATTTTGACGCGTCGTATTGCACCAAAAATTCGGCTTCGGTCAAACCGTTTTTGTCTCTGAGTTCCATAATATTCGCTCCTTTGTCGCATTAAAGCGGCTTTTTTTTGATCTTTGAATTTTGTCTCGGATATTCGGGCGGTGTTTGCCCGATTTTTTTAATTATTATCAAGGCGTGCTCGCGTTCGGCAATCGGAATAAAGCATTTTTTAATCTCGGCGTTATCTCCGCCCAAGGTTTTTATGCCGTTTTTTGCCTCGTTGTATTCTTCTGTACCGCCCGGCCCTTTCATAGCTATAAAATATCCTCCCGGCTTGACAAAAGGCATACACCACTCGCAAAGCACGTTGAGCCTGGCAACGCCGCGCGAAACGGCAATATCGAATTTTTCGCGGTACTGCGCGTTATGCGAGAGTTCTTCGGCTCTGCCGCACAAAGTGTCGATATCTATACCTGCGGCATCTGCGGTGTGTTTGACAAACGTCAGTTTTTTGGCGGTAGCGTCGTTGGCGGTAACGCGGCAGTCTGTGCACGCGGCAATAGGCAAAGCGGGAAAACCGCCACCACACCCTATATCTATTACGCTTTTGCCGCAGTCAAACAGACCTGTTGACATAAGTGTTAAAGAATCATAAAGATGCAACATTGCGATATCTTCGGCCGTTTTAAGCGCGGTAAGGTTTAAAACGCCGTTCATTTCGTCAAGTCTGTCGCATACCACCGAAAGTTTTTGTAATTGAGCGGCGTCGACAGACGGCATATGTTTATGCAATATTTCTGTTGCTTTATTCATTGTTTCTGCCTCCGTCTTTTGCAAGATATACCAAAAGCACCGATACGTCGGCAGGGCTGACACCGGATATGCGCGATGCCGCTCCGATGCTTGCAGGGCGCTGTGCCGACAGTTTTTGCACGGCTTCGATGCGCAGGCCGCCTATTTTTGTATAATCGACAGAAGCGGGTATAAGTTTTTTTTCGAGCTCTGCAAATCGCTGTGCGGTGGCAAGCTGTTTTTTTATATATCCCTCGTATTTTATCTCGGTTTCGGCGCGTGATGCCGTGCTGTAAGGCACATGCGAAATATTGCCTTCAAGCGCGTATATCTCATCTACCGTTATGCCCGGTCTGCGCAAAAGTTCGGCCTTGCGCATTCCTCCGTCCGGTTCGTCGTATCCATGCGAAACAAACAGCTTTTTAAGTGCGTCCGACAGTTTTATACTCTCGTTGCCGAGTCTGTTTATCTCGTATGCAAGCATAGCCTCGTCAAGAATATATTTGTTATATCTGTCGTCGCTTATTAACCCTATTTTGCGCGCCTTTGGCATAAGGCGTTTGCGTGCGTTATCCTGCCTTAAAAGCAGGCGGTATTCGCTGCGCGATGTCATCATTCTGTAAGGCTCGGACGTACCTTTTGTAACAAGGTCGTCGATAAGTGTGCCTATATAACTTTCGTCGCGTGTCAACGTAAACTCTGTGCCGGATGTTGCCCTAAGGCCTGCGTTTATTCCCGCTATAAGGCCTTGCGCGGCGGCTTCTTCATAGCCCGAACTGCCGTTAAACTGTCCGGCTCCGAAAAGGCCGGATATATCTTTAAACTCAAGCGTGGGTTTTAATTGCAAAGGATCACAGCAATCGTACTCTATCGCATATGCGGTACGCATTATTACGGCGTTTTCAAGTCCTTTGATGCTGTGGACTATCTGTTTTTGGACTTCTTCGGGCATTGAGGACGAAAGTCCCTGAATATACATTTCTTTTGTATCGTCACCCATAGGCTCGATAAAAAGTTGGTGTCTTTCTTTATCGGCAAATCTGACCACTTTATCTTCTATACTTGGGCAATATCTTGGGCCGGTACCCTTGATCTCACCCGAAAACAGCGGACTGCGGTGCAGGTTGTCGCGAATAATGCGGTGCGTTTCGGCGTTTGTATATGTGATATAACAGCAGCACTTGTTTTTTGGATGCTTGTCTGACGAAAACGCGGTGGTTATCTCGTCGCCTTCTTGCTTTTCGAGCACAGAATAATCTATGCTGTCGGCATGAACGCGCGGCGGAGTGCCGGTTTTAAACCTGCGCAGTCTGACGCCGTTATCTATAAGGCTTTGCACCAACGGTTTTGCGGCACGCGTATTGTCGGGGCCTGATTCATACGATGCCTCCCCCACTATTATTCTGCCGCCAAGCGATGTTCCCGTGGCGACGATGACGCTTTTGACATCATATTCGGCACCGAAAGCGGTAACGACCTTGGTAACGGCTGCGTTCTCTATGATGACATCGGTTATTTCTGCCTGTATCAACTCAAGATTTTGCGTGTTTTCGACAATATGCTTCATGTATGCCGAATAGGCTCTGCGGTCGGATTGCATTCTAAGCGACCTGACGGCAGGGCCTTTTGACATATTGAGCATACGGCTTTGCAACATGACGGCGTCCGCCGCTCTGCCCATTTCGCCGCCGAGCGCATCGACCTCAAAAACAAGGTGACCTTTTGCCGTGCCGCCTATTGCGGGATTGCACGGCATATTGCCCACAAGATCGAGCGAAAGCGTAAAAAGCGCCGTCTTTGCACCGAGCCTTGCCGAAGCAAGCGCCGCCTCGATGCCTGCGTGACCTGCGCCGATCACGGCGGTATCAAAATTTCCCGCATGATATGTCTGCATAAAATTTCCTCTTAAATCAATTATTTTCCGACGCAAAAATGGCTGAAAATATCGTCAACGATTTTTTGCGAAACCTCGCGACCGTCCATTTCGCCCAAATATTGCATTGCCGCTTCTATATTCATCAGCGCGATATCGGTGGTAAATCCGCTGTTTAAGGCGTTTATCGCCTCTTCTATCTCGCAAAGTGCGCCGTGTGCGGCGGCGTATTGACGCGCGCCCATAATTATTTCGGTATTGTCGGTATCGCATGCTCCGACAAAATCGTATATCTGATTTTTAAGCGCCGTGTCGCCTTCTCCCGTATATGCCGAATATTCGACACATCTCGCATAAGGCAATTTGATATCGCATGAGCCTATATCGCATTTGTTTATAAGCGCTATAACTTTATCACACGCATCGGCGGAATCGATATATGCCATTATCTCGCAATCTTCATCTGTCGGCTCCGACGACGCGTCAAACACCGCAAGTATAAGTTCGGCATTTTTTATTGCCTCAATACTTTTTTTAACGCCTATCGTCTCTATCTCGTCGTCGCTGTCGTGTATGCCGGCAGTATCCGACAGTTCGAGTATCACATCGCCTATTCTGACCGATGCGGTGACTATATCGCGCGTCGTACCCGCAACGGGAGTAACTATTGCCCTATCCTCACCCGCAAGACGATTTAAAACAGAGCTTTTGCCCACATTGGGTTTGCCCACTATAACGGTTTTTATACCCTCGCTTATGGCAACGCCGTATTTGTGGGTAGCGCAAAGGTCAAACAGAGTTTTACGCGCCGAACTTAGTTTTTGCATCATTTGTTCGGGCTTAAGTTCGGTAAGGTCTTCGGTGGGGTAATCGATATACGCATAAGCCGATGCCGCCGTAAGTGACAAGTCGTTATATATTTTTTTAAGTTTTTGAGACAACGTACCACGCGATTGCAAAAGCGAAACTTTTAATGAAGCATCGGTGCGCGCATCGATAATATTGCCGATTGCCTCTGCCTCGGTCAACGACAGTTTGCCGTTTATAAAGGCACGTTTGGTAAACTCGCCCGCCATGGCATATCTCGCGCCTGCGGCAAGGCAAGCCGACAGCAATTTTTGAGTGCAATACGCTCCGCCATGACAGCAAAGCTCGACAATATCTTCGCCCGTAAAACTGTTTGGTGCTTTAAAGAAGCACGCAAGCCCGTCATCAAACTGCTCGTTGTCGGCAATAAAAGAGCCGTATATCTGCATTCTGGGGTTGTCGGCAAGTGTTTTTTTGCCAAACGGAGCAAAGACTTTTGACGCCACATTTATTGCATCGCCGCCAGATATGCGTATAAGCGCCACACCGCCCTTGCCGCGCGGGGTTGAAATCGCGGCAACGGTATCGGATAAATACATTTTATACCTCCCCAAACAACGTGCCCGCGGTATTCATACCGGCAAAATCAGACTGTCTCAGTGCCTCGTATACCGCTATCGCTACGGAATTTGAAAGATTAAGGCTGCGCAACGATCCCATCATCGGAATACGGACGCATCTTTCTTCGTTTGCAAGCAAAAGAGGCTCAGGCAAGCCTTTTGTTTCTTTGCCGAATATAAGATATACCTTGCCGTCATAATCGACATCGGTATATCTGCGGCGCGCTTTTGTGGTGAAATAATAATATCTGCCGTCTTGGTTTTTTGCAAAAAAGTCATCTATGCTGTCATAATAATGCACATCAAGATACTGCCAATAGTCAAGCCCCGCGCGCTTTAAAGTACGGTCACTGATCTCAAACCCCAACGGTTTTATCAGATGCAGAGAAGCGCCGGTGACGGCGCATGTACGCGAAATGTTGCCTGTGTTCTGCGGTATCTCGGGTTCATGTAAAACTATATTTAAACGGTTCATTATTGCAAGTGTCTCCGATAACAAATATTCAACTTATATTATATAACCTTTTACGGCAAAATGCAATTGTATTTTGCAAAAAAGCGTGATATGCGTTATAAAAACAAGTGCGCGGGGCGCCGATAACGGTGCCCCGCACAATAATTATTTGCGTTCTTCTGCCGCAAGCGACTTTTTAAGCGTCTTGATGACGGCAGCGGCGCACTTGTCGATATCATCCGATTTTAAAGTGCGGTCCGAAGCGCCGATGGTGAGCCGCAAGGTAACCGATTTTTTGCCCGCGGGAACCTGAGCGCCCTTATATTCTTCGACAAACGCGACATCTTTAAGATAGCTGTCGGCGTTTTTCTTTTTTATCGCCGCCGAATAAATATCCTGCCATTTGGTATCGAGGTCAAACAAAAGCGAAACGTCATAATCGATGGTGGGAAACTCATCGAGATGCGTGAATTTGTTTGTGCGCGAAGCAAGCGGCATGAGATATTCGGTGTCCATCTCAAACATTACGACGGCAATATTTTTGATGCCGCAGTCAAGCGACGGTTTTTTTGCCAAAAGTCCGACAGAACCTATCTGTGTTTCACCTATGCAGATATTGAGCCACGCAACCTCGTCTGCCCAAGCGGGCTTTGCGTCGTGCTTAAACTCAAAATCTTGCATATGTGTTATGCGCGGCATTGCCTGCAAAACACCTTTGGCGCGTCTGAAAAGTTCCATAACATCGGCAGGATCGCCCGCAAACAGACCCGCTATGTTGTGGTGCTGAGCCGGCAATTTTTCGTTTTGGTCATATTTTGAGTCATATCCGATGTCAAAGAAAACCTCGGCTTCTTCAAATATGGCAAACTTGCCGAAATATCTTTCGTTTTTAACAGCCGCACGGCAAAGTCCGGGCAAAAGCGACGAACGGATATAGCTCTCGTTTTGTGCGGGCGGAGTAGAAAGCCTGAGCATTCCGTCGGTATTGCCCATTATGGGCATGACAAACTCATCGGGTATCCATGGATAACTGAACACCTCTTGCATGTTGCAACGGAAAGCAAGATATTCTTTAATACGCCTTACAAGGTCGACGTCAAGCTGATTGATTATGCCGGTGAACGATGTGGTTATCGGCGTGGGATCAAAGTTTTCATAGCCGTACATACGCGCGACTTCTTCCATTATATCGGCTTTTATCGACACGTCGCCGGTAGAACGCCATGTGGGGACAGTAACATGCATATTGTCGCCGTCAAACTGCGTTTTAAAGCCGAGCAGACCGAGTTTGTATGCGATCTGATCGTTGGGCAATGTTTTGCCGAGGCGGCGTGCAAGCCAATCAAGCGAAACATCGATCTCGCAACATTTGAGGCGGACGGGATATTTATCGGTATATGCGACGACTTTAAGGTCGGGGTAAAGTTCGGACAGCATTTGCATTGTCATAGACAAGGCAAGGTCACATCTTTCGGGGTCGACGGCTTTTTCGTATCTCGATGACGCTTCGGTGCGGTTGTCGTATCTGAGTGCCGTGCGGCGCACGCCGCGCGACTCAAAGTTTGCGACTTCGAGAACAGTGTTTTGCGTATCGGGCAATACAGAGTCTTTTGAGCCACCCATAACGCCCGCAAGAGCTATCGCTCCCGAATTGTCGGCTATAACAAGGTCGTCATTTGCAAGCGAAAGTTCTTTGCCGTTTAACAAAATCAGTTTTTCGCCGTCGTTCGCGCGTCTGACGTTGATATGGCCTTCGATAACATCGGCATCAAACATATGGGTAGGCTGTCCGAGCGCAAGCATTACGTAGTTTGTAACATCGACAAGCGCATTTATGGGGCGCATTCCGACACGCCAGATGCGGCTCTGTATTTTAAACGGCGAAGGCTTGACATAAAGTCCCTGCATTTTTACGCCTATATATCTGGGGCAGCGTTCAAGGTCGGATATCTCAATCTCAAGAGCTTCGGCTTCGGTCTCAAAAGGTTGTATCTGTTTTAAAGGTAATCCGTAAAGCGCGGATATCTCGCGCGCTATGCCGTAATGGCCCCAGAGGTCGGGACGGTTTGTCATTGATTTGTTGTCTATCTCGAGAATAACGTCGTCAAGGTCAAGTGCTTTTGCAAGCGAAGTTCCCGCCTCGATGCCGAAAGACGTGAGATCCATTATTTCTCCGTCGGCCGCGGGGAAAAGGTCGGCAAGTCCTACCTCTACAGATGCGCATATCATGCCGTAGCTGGCAACGCCGCGCAACTTGGCGTTTTTGATCTCGACGGGTTCGCCCTCTCCGTGCCAGCGTACCATGGCGCCGGGGCAGGCAACGACGACTCTCATACCTTTTTCGAGATTGGTACCACCGCAAACGATGTCGTGTATCTCGCCGTCACCCGTGTCAACCTTGCAAACACGCAGTTTGTCGGCGTTGGGATGCGGCAAAACCTCTTTTATCTCGCCGACTACTATACCGTCAAACTGCCTTGCGAGTTCGGTAACTCCCTCGACCTCGACGGTTGACATAGTCAGATCGAAAGCAAGCTGTTTTAAGTCTGTGCCGTCGGGTATCGCGACGTAATCTTTTATCCAGTTAAGTGAAAGTTTCATATAATCATACCCCCGTTTATCAGCGGAACTGCTCTAAAAATCTCAGATCGCCGCTGTGGAACAGTCTGACGTCGTCGACGCCGTAACGCATCATTACAAGTCGGTCAAGACCGATGTTGACATAAAATCCCGTAAATTCATCGGGGTCGAGCCCTGCCGCGCGCAGAACATTGGGGTGCGGAGTGCCGCCGGGCATAACTTCTATCCAGCCGACGTGCTTGCAAACGCTGCAACCTTTGCCGCCGCATACCTGACATCCCATATCGATTTCAAAGCCGGGTTCGACGAACGGAAAAAATCCCGCACGCATTCTTACCGGCACATCGCGTCCGAAAACTTTTGACAATATGGCCTTTATCATGACTTTGCCTGCGGTGAATGTAAATTCGCGGTCGACGATAAGCGCTTCATATTGGAAAAAAGCGCGCTCGTGATGCGAGTCGGTGGTCTCGTTGCGATAAACTCTGCCCGGATAAACAAATCGGTAAGGAGGCTGATGTGTTTGCATATATCTTACACTGCCGCCGGTAAGATGCGGGCGCAGGCAAAGTTTTTGCGCGGGGTCGCCGGTGCTGTGGCCTTCTATCCAATATGTGTCCATGCTCTCTCTTGCGGGGTGGTTGGGAGGAAAATTGAGTTTGTCGAACGCATAAAGTTCGGATGTAATGTCGTCCTCTTGGAATATCTCGAATCCCATTGACCTGAAAGCATCGTCGAGGTCGTATCTCATCTGCGTAATCGGGTGCAATCCTCCTCCGCACGGAATATTGCCCGGCAGAGTATAGTCAAAATCGGCAGGTACTTCCGATGCCTTGAGCCGCAATTCTTCTCTGCGCGCTTCGATAAGCTCGGTAAGCGTGTTTTTTGCTGCGTTTACCGATTTGCCCATTTCGGGACGCAATGAAACGTCAAGATGCGGTATTTCTTTGAGCAATTCGGTAAGTTTGCCCTGTTTGCCCAGCAACGATGCCTTGACCTCTTGCAAGCGCGATTCACTGACTGCCGACGCTATAGACGACTGCGCCTCGGCGAGCAATGCCGATAATTTTTCTTTCATTTGTATTTGTCTGCCTCTTTCTGATATTTTATCCGTATTTAATCTATAAAAAATAAAGACTCGTCACCTGCATAAAACAGGGACGAGCCGTATGCCCGCGGTACCACCCGTATTCGGCGCAAAAACGCCGCACTTTTTAGCCGATATCGATGCCGTCGGCACGGCTTTGCTTAAATGGCTTTGCCATGTTACCGCAAAATGCTCGGGTGCTGAAATTCATATCTGTCCGTTCGGCGGCGCTCACAGCCGGCGGCGCACGCTCTCTCTGTCGCGGCGACAGACACTACTTACACACATTCAACGCATATCGCACGCATATGATATCACATTATGCGATATTTGTCAAGCATATGTATGAATAACGGCCGCATTGACGGTCAATAATGAAAACGAGGTGATGAATATATGCAACTGACTCAAAAAGAAAAAGAACTTATCAAAGATCTGCGAAACGAAGAACAACTGTGCGTTGACAAATATACGCGCCATTCATCGGCGGCTGTCGACCCGCAGCTTAAAAATCTGTTTTCGCAGATCGCACAAGACGAACAAAAGCATCTTGACGCGATAGACAAACTTTCGCAGGGGACAATAAGCGAGCCTTTTACCGCTTCGGGTACTATGCCGACGTTTGAAAAGCATTATACCGCCGAGACGCCCGACAAACAAGCCGACACATATCTTTGCTCAGATGTGCTTGCTACCGAAAAGCATGCGTCGGCATTATATGACACATGCGTATTTGAGTTTAACGACCAAAACGCGCGAATATTGCTTGAAAGCATTCAAAAACAAGAGCAGAACCACGGCAAGATGATATACGACTATATGGCCGCAAACTGCATGCAGTAAAGTAAAATCCCCCTCGAACGCTAAGTAGTCATAAAACAGTTATCTAAATATCAACAGAACCGCCCGGACTGAAAATATTCGGGCGGTTATTGTGCAGATGATAGATTTCTTCATAATTTTCTGTTATACTTTGTTACGTTTAAAAGCAAAAAATGAACTAATGGAAGAGAAAACAGGATGATACATTTAGTTGATGTGAACGAAGAAAACTGGCTTGACA
>CAYOCM010000029.1:0-14470 GCA_964402515.1 uncultured Ruminococcus sp.
CTAAGACCGTTTCGTTCTACCCCTCTACTCATACTTTCGAGACCGGCTCGACCGAGCCCGAGGTACCCGAGATCAATTCTGAGGTCAAATTCTCGTACCGTTATGAAGGCGGCGCTTCGGTTATGATCGTTCGCCAATTCGGCGCAACCGTTGGCGAAGTTTGCAAAAACAGCGCTAAGGGTGCGGTTAAGGATCACGCATATTGGGATTTCGCAACTTGCGAATGGGACACCACCGCAAAAGCATTTGTAGTCACCGATATTTCGCTCGGCGGCGCGGGTGTTGACCACACCGATTATCCCATCACCGACAAGGGCTTTGTTATAGGCGCTCACAGCGACAACGCAGAGATGACCGCGTTTATCCGCGCTCTCAAAGTCGGCGATAAAGTTTATACCAACGCTATTCTCGAAAACCTCACCGTTGACGAGGCTATCCCCGGCGTATATGTTACCAATAAAGAGTTTGCAGGCAGCACAACGTTTGATGTTTATGCCGCAATGCTCGGCACCGCTAACGAAGATCCTCAGTATAAACTCGTTGTAGGCGCTCCCAAAGAATACAAAGCCGGCCAAAAGATCACCGTTACCGTTTCTCTTGCCGAAGTAGTCAACAAGATCAGCCTGCTTGACTTTAAACTTTATTATGATGCAACCAAGGTAACGCCTGTTGTTAAAAACAATGTTGACAGCAGCAATCAAGAGATGGAAGCTTTTGTAACCAATCCTACCACTTGGGATATCATCAACTCACTTGATGAAGAGAACGGCTGCTACTGCATCGCACTTTCCGATGTTGCAGGCACGGCCGCTATAGGCGACGGCGAACTTGAGATCACCATCGAATTCACCGTAAACGCTGACGCTACCGGAGATATCGCGTTCTACATTCCTCACAGCACCGAAGAAAACAATGCCGCACTTAATGACCTCACCGAGATCGCAGGCGCAGGCACTTATGCGGTTGTTGCCGAGGCAGAAATTCCCGCTACCGGCGATATGGGCATAGTTGCTCTTGTCATCCTTGCGGTAGTTGCAATATTCGGCTCTGCAATCGTTGTTAAATCGAGACGCTGAAACAACATATAACGTTAACATTAATGCGGCTGCTTTTGCAGCCGCATTTTTTGCGGTATATCTGTTGGCCTTACAAAAATCGCACCCGTGAATTAAGTTCACGGGTGCGTGTTTTTGCTATGCGATCATTGTTTTAACTTTTGCAACGCTTCGGCAAGTTTTTGTTTTAATGCCTTGGCTTTTTGCAATTTGTCTTTTTCGGCATCTACCACCGTCTGCGGAGCACGTGCCACAAATCCGTCGTTTGACAGTTTGGCTTCGCCTCTTGCGATCTCGGCATCGGCTTTTGCTATTTCGCGCTCAAGGCGTGCTATCTCGGCGTCGATGTCTACAATATCGGCAAGCGGCAGGTATATAGCGGCACAGCCGGTTATCATCTGTACGGCGTTTTGGGGCAATGTATCGGGGTTTATTGCCACCGCCGATGCCGAAGCAAGTCTGATAAAGAATGCATCTTTGCCGTCAAACAGTTCGGGATGCGACGTTACTATCGATATATGTGCTTTGCGTGAAGGGGCAACATTCATTTCACTGCGGCGGTTGCGTATAGAACGAATGCACTCGATAATGTCGCTCATGGATTCTTCATCTTCGGCAAAATCTAGCGTTTGATCGGGCTCGGGGAATGATGATATCATTATCGAATCGCCGTCGTGCGGCAACGTGCGCCAGATCTCTTCTGTTATAAAGGGCATAAAAGGATGCAAAAGTTTTAATGTGTTTGACAACACATATACCAAAACCGTCTGTGCGGTGCGATTTGATGCCGATTCTTTGTCAAACAGTCTTGCTTTTACAAGTTCTATATACCAATCGCAGAAAATATCCCAAATAAAATCATACAGCTTTTGAACTGCGATACCGAGCTCGTATTTATCGAGGTTATCTCTTACTTCTTTGACGAGTTTGTTATAAAGAGACAGAACCCATTTATCTTCGGTCTCAAGAGTGCCGAGATCCGGTTTTTGACAAGCGGCATCGTCATCCAAGTTCATCATAACAAATCTTGCGGCGTTCCATATTTTGTTGGCAAAATTGCGTGACGCTTCGACGCGTTCTTCATAAAAACGCATGTCGTTTCCGGGGCTGTTGCCTGTTGCAAGCGTGAATCTGAGCGCATCGGCGCCGTAGCGGTCGATTATCTCGAGCGGGTCTACGCCATTGCCGAGCGATTTTGACATCTTGCGGCCCTGCGAGTCGCGTATAAGACCATGAATAAGCACGTCGGAAAACGGCTTTTTGCCGGTGTATTCAAGGCCCGAGAATATCATTCTCGAAACCCAGAATGTGATTATATCATATCCGGTGACAAGCACAGAGTTGGGATAGAATGTTTCGAGGTCTTTTGTCTGCTCGGGCCAACCGAGCGTTGAAAAAGGCCAAAGCGCAGATGAAAACCATGTGTCGAGTGTATCCGGGTCCTGAACGACTTTGCCGCCGCATTTGGGGCAGGCGTTGACCGCATCTTTGCTGACCTCGGTATGCCCGCAATTTTGGCAATAATATGCGGGAATGCGATGTCCCCACCAAAGTTGGCGCGATATACACCAATCCTGCGTGTTTTCCATCCAGTGAAAATAGTTTTTGTCAAATCTTTCGGGAACAAATCTGATATCGCCGTTTTTAACCGCGTCAATGGCGGGGGCGGCAAGCGGTTCCATCTTTACGAACCATTGCAAAGATACCATAGGTTCTATGGTAGTTCCGCAACGGTAGCATGTGCCGACTTCGTGCGTGATGTCCTCGGTCTCAACAAGATATCCGCCCTCACGCAGATCCGCAAGTATAGCCTTGCGTGCTTCGTATCTGTCCATGCCGGCATATTTGGGATAATTTGAGGTAATTCTTGCGTCTTCGGTAAGGCATATCTCAATAGGCAGATGCTGATGTTTGCCGACCTCAAAGTCGTTGGGATCGTGTGCGGGGGTGATCTTAACGCAACCCGTGCCTTTATCGAGTTGCGCGTGTATATCGGCGACTATGGGTATGCGTCTGTTTACAAGCGGCAAAACAACATATCTGCCGATAAGGTCTTTATATCTTTCGTCATCGGGGTTGACCGCAACTGCGGTATCACCCAATAATGTTTCGGGCCTTGTGGTGGCAACCTCAACATATCCGCCACCGCCGACAAGCGGATAGCGTATGTGCCAAAAATGTCCCTGCTGTTCGCGGTGCTCGACTTCGGCATTGGATATTGAGGTGTGGCAATGCGGGCACCAGTTTATGATGCGTTCTCCGCGATAAATGAGCCCTTTTTGATAAAGTCTTACAAATACTTCTTTAACTGCTTCCGAACAGCCGTCATCCATTGTAAAGCGTTCGTGAGACCAGTCACACGACGAACCCATCTTTTTAAGTTGGTCGACTATGCGGCCGCCGTATTTTGCTTTCCAATCCCATGCGCGCTCTAAAAACTTTTCTCTGCCGAGGTCGGATTTCGACAGTCCCTCTTTGCGCATTGCTTCGACTATTTTTGCTTCGGTAGCTATCGAAGCGTGGTCGGTGCCCGGCACCCACAAAACGTTATAGCCGCACATGCGCTTATACCGTGCAAGAATGTCTTGCATGGTGTTGTCAAGAGCATGTCCCATATGCAACTGTCCCGTAATGTTGGGCGGCGGCATTGATATGCTAAAGCTTTCGCCTTTGCCGCTTGGCTTAAAATAGCCTTTTTGACACCATTCGGCGTATAATCTGTCCTCAAATTGTGAAGGATCGTATTTTTTGTCAAGTTCTTTCATACCGTTGTGTTACTCCTCTTGTTTAGTGAGCTTGGCATAATTGCCCATAAGACGTTTGACGCCCACAGAGTCAAAATTAACCTCATAAAGCACGTCGCCGCCCAAGATTTCGGCGCCCATCACCGTGCCTGTGCCGAATACGGAATGCTTTACCCTGTCGCCCTCGGCAAATACAGACGACGACTGCGCTTTTGATTGTGCGACGGCAGCGGTCCTTTGCCTAAAAGAATCGCGACTTGCCGCGTATCTGCGTTTTGATTCGGTAGCGTGTACGGGTGCAAATGCCGTATCGTCGCCGATGTATTCCGCATCGATATCTTGCGCAAAGCGTGAGACGGGGTTGTTAGTGGTCTTGCCGTAAAGCAGACGTGCGGTGGTATGCAAAAGCACTACCTGCTTTTTCGCACGTGTTATGGCAACATATGCCAACCGACGCTCTTCTTCGATTCCGCCGGGTTCTCCTATGCTTTGAACCGAGGGGAATATGCCTTCTTCAAACCCCGGAATAAATACAAAAGGAAATTCGAGTCCTTTTGCCGAGTGCACCGTCATCAAAGTGACTGCGTCATCATCGGCATCATAGCCGTCAATGTCGCTGACAAGCGCGATGTCCTCAAGAAATCCCGACAGCGTACCTTCGTTTTCGGCAGTATTATACATTATAGCGCTCGAAACAAGTTCGTCAAGGTTTTCGGCACGCAAATCTCCGTCTTCCTCTTCGGACAACATGTCGAGATATCCGGTTTTTTTAATGACCGACTTTATAAGCTCGTCCAAAGGCAATATGCGACTGTCCGCGGCAAGTTCGTCAATAAGCGACGAAAACGCCGAAAGTTTTGACGACGCTTTTTGCAGGTCGGCAATGTCCGACGCACGCCTTATAACGTCAAGCATAGGGCAGCCGTCGCTGTCGGCAATGCGCCTGATATCCGCAATAGTCGCGGCACCTATGCCGCGTTTGGGCGTGTTGATTATGCGCATAAGACGCGTGTCATCCGCATTGTTTGCGACAAGCGACAAATATGCCACAATGTCTTTTATTTCGCGTCTTTCATAAAATTTCAATCCGCCGAATACGCGGTAAGGAACTCGGCTTTTGCTTAAAATTATCTCTATGGCGTTGCTTTGAGCGTTCATACGCATAAGCACGGCGAAATCACGATAACGATATTCGCCCGAGGCAACTTTGCTGCGTATGCAGTTCATTATATAAGATGCTTCTTCGCTTTGTGTATAATTATGCTTTAAAGTAACGGGATCGCCGATATCAGATGCAGTCCACAACTTTTTGCCCAAGCGCGAGGAGTTGTGAGATATCATGCTGTTTGCGGCACCCAAAATATTGCCGGTAGACCTATAATTTTGCTCAAGGCGTATTATCGACGCGTCGGAAAAGTGCTTGTTAAAATTAAGTATATTCTCGACCGTGGCACCTCTGAAACGGTATATGCTTTGGTCATCGTCGCCGACTACGCATATGTTATGTCCTGCGTTTGTAAGGGCGTATATCAGTTTGCTTTGTGCGGGATTTGTATCTTGATATTCGTCGCAAAGAATGTATCTGAATTTGTTGCGGTAACGCGCAAGCAATTCGGCATCCTGCGCAAACAATCTGTTTGTCAGCATGATTATATCGTCAAAATCAAGCGCGTTGCTGTTTTTAAGGCTTTTTTGGTATTCGGTATATATTTTGGATATCGTTTCAAGACGCAGATCGTTTCCGGCATCGTATGCATATTCGTCGGCGTCCGTGCCGTTGTTTTTTGCGCGAGAAATAGCGACAAGTGCGGTCTTTGCCGATATAAAACCGCTGTCTATGTCAAGGCGCTTTATGATATCGGTTATCAGTTTTTTTGTATCTTCTGTGTCGTATATGGCGAACGAATTGCCGTATCCGAGCTGCGAGATATGTCGCCTTAATATGCGTACGCATATCGAGTGGAACGTGCCCGCCCATATTGCGTCCGAATCATCGCCCAAAAGAGTTCTCAGGCGCTGTTTAAATTCGCCTGCCGCTTTATTTGTAAATGTAAGGCAAAGAACCTCATCCGGCTTTGCCGGATTTGACGCGCACTGTTTAAGCGCGTCAAAAAGCGCCGCGCTGTCATTGCTTTGCATGGACGCATTAAGCAGGTCGGCAATATTGTCGGCATTGTCGGGTACAAAATCGCTGTGATAAGCATTGCCAAAGCATACAATATATGCAATGCGGTTAACAAGCACGGTGGTTTTGCCGCTGCCCGCACCCGCAAGCACCAGCAAAGGCCCCTCGGCTTTAAAGACTGCCTCTTTTTGACGGTCATTGAGTTTTGCAAAATATGTTTCGAACGCCTTGCGTTTCAGCGCAATAAAGGACTTATTGTCAATTTTCATGGCAAACTACCCCCATTATTCGCTTATATTATACCACGGGGTACTATATTTTGCAAGCCTTAATTGCCATTGACAAGACGGCTTGTTTTGTGTATTATATATTTATTAAAGGGGGCGTATTAAAATGTTTTTATCACTGCTTTTAATGCATCGCGGTGCGGTGCGCGGTTTAGTGTATGGATAATATCCACGCAGGTCACGGAGACCGCCTAAAAAAACGTTTTTTGACATCGTCTGACGAACTTGACGACATTACAGTGCTTGAATTGCTTTTGACGTATGCCATTCCGAGACGTGATACTCGCCCCATTGCCGCCGCCCTTATCGAAAAATACGGCACACTGCAAAGAGTTACCGATGCAGAAGCAAACGACCTTGTAAAAATTGACGGAATATCAACGCATACCGCCATGCTGCTTAAGATGTTGCCCGAGCTTTTAAAGCGCATTATTCCCGACGGAGGGCGTCCTGATCCGAGTTATCTTGACAGCGCTGTTGCGGGCAAGTTTTTTGTCGGCAGTTTTGAGGGTCTCAGGCAAGAATACGTTATGATGATGTGTCTTGACGAAAGCGGCAAAATGCTTGATGCGACAATGCTTTATCGCGGTGATATAAACGGCGCGGGTTTTAAGATACGTGATATTACCGAACGCGCGCTTATGTATGAATGCCACAACATATTGCTTGCACATAACCATCCTTACGGCCCTATGATACCATCGCAATCGGACCTTGACTCTACCGTGCGCATAACCGCTTCGTTGGCGTCAAACGGCATAACTTTGCATGAGCATTATTTGATATATCGTGATTATTATATAGGCATAATCAACGGCGATCACCGTCTGTAGGGCTTAAGTTTTTTGTGCTTTATTCCGGTGCCGCGAGGCATTACGGGTATCAGCGCGCCTATTGCGGAACCCAGCATTATTGCGCCTAATGCGATAAGCGCATTGCTTGCGCAGCCCGAGACGAGCGATATTAAAAATATTAAAAAACACAGAGCGAGCCCTGCCAAAAGAGATGTCGGCAGCGGCTTTTGCTTTTTTGTCGATACCGCGACCGAGGCGGCGCATATTCCGCCGGCAAAATCCGCCGCAATTCCGCACGCACCCGTAAGTGCTATGGGATCGTCTACGGCAGTAAGCGCCAAGGCGGTTATCAGCGAAACCGCGGCTATCGCGGCAACACCGAATAATGCGCCTTTTATCACTGATTTTATAAGCAGACCTACCGTGTTGCTGTTTGCATTGATGTCCGAATTCATAAATAAAGCCCCTCCTGCATGATCGTATAAAACAATATGCAGGCGGGCTTTTTGTTATGCCATATCAAACAGTGACTTTATCAAAAAATCCTGATATTCGTCACATT
The DNA here is from genome assembly GCA_964402515.1 of uncultured Ruminococcus sp. Taxonomy (GTDB): domain Bacteria; phylum Bacillota; class Clostridia; order Oscillospirales; family CAG-382; genus Coliplasma. Next base: position 7,568 of record CAYOCM010000029.1, read on the forward strand.
TTTTAAAGTCGATAAGCGGTGTATAATACGATTCTATTTCGCGGTGCATAAGCACTGCGGCGGCAAAAATCCCTTGTGCCTCGGAATAAAGCGCGGCGCAATTAGCCCGCACTTTTTTTATGTCTTTATTCAGCTTGCGCCTGCCTTCTTGCGTGACAAATCTTTTTGCGTCGACTTTTTTTGCGTTTGCGACATCCGAGCAAGTGAAAAGAATATCGAGATCGGGCAGATAAATATCGGCATATCTTTTTGCCGACAAAGCGTCAAACGACACGGTGCGTTTTTTGCCGTGCGTTTTTTGCTCTATCATATCAAATATCATTTCACGCACGCCGTATCCTGCGTCACAGATATAAAACACCGTTTTTGCATCGTCATTACAGGGCCTTATCAGTCCGTGTGCGCCGAACGCGGTCACTTGCATAACATCGGTATTTCCGTCTTGCAGCGAACCTTTGATTCTGCGCGAAACAAAAGCATCGAGTTTGTCTGCCGAAATATATTGCGATGCCCGATCATATAACGCTTCTTTTTGCAATTCTGCGGCTTTAAGCAGCATATAACCGCGTTTATAAAGTCTGCGCTTGCGGTCGGTAAGTTCTTTTATCTCTTTTTTTGCGTTTTCGTTCGGTTCTCTTGCAAATGTCGCAAAGTCTATTTCACGCTCTGATGCGAGCGGATATTTTGCACAAAGCGTGTGAGGAGCGGTACCGTCAAATACGGCAAAATCAAGCGCGCTGATAACTGCGCCGTCAAGCGATATTAGGTCCGAAGAACAGCGTATTAAGTCACAGTCGATATGCTTTTTTGCCGCGATATCGGCTATTTTGCGTATAAAACGGCTTTTGCCGCACCCGGGGCAACCCCGCAGTATCCATATTTTTTTGCGTTTCGCCGCCGCGTAAGTAAGATAATTTATAAAACCGTCGGCAGTATTGCCGCCGGCAAAATATTCTTTCACAAAAGTTTCCTCCTTTTGCTACAGAATATGCCGCGGATTTATGTTATGCCCGCAGTTTTTAATATAAAAACGTCAGCGTGATTTATATATGATAAGCTCGGGGTCGACGGCGTTTTGACCGTATCTGCAAACAAGCAAAAAGTTTTCTCTCGCTATAACGCCATAGCACGTTTCTTTGTTTTCGTCAAGCGTATTTTCGACCTGAGTGCCCAGATATGTTTCGTCATCGCATAAAAATTTTACTTTGCCGCCGGGAACCGGATACTCGAGGTTAACATAATTTCCGGCAAGCGGATAAAGTTCGGTCACTTTTTGCATTCCGTCAATGTTTAAAGCGTTAATTTCGTTTATCAGTTTTTGTTTAAACTTTTTGTAAGCGTCCGTTCCGCCGACAAGTATGTATTTTGCTATAAAACATTGCTTTTCAAAAGGGCATCCGTTTGTTTCGGCACAACCTTTGCAGGTTTCTGCCGCAGGGCATTCGGCGCAATTTGCACCGCATAACGATTTTTTCATATAATTACAGTCTCCTTATATTTGTTTGCAACATATGTTGTGCAACGACGGTTGTATTATAATCGGTGCTCTGCGCTCTGTCAATAGCAATTTATGTCGTTTTTGAATAAATATTAAAAGGGGAGGTGGCTATATGTATCTGCATACCGTAAAATACGGTGAAACGCTTTATTCGATAGCGGCCGAATACGGCGTGCCTTTTGAACTTGTTGCCGTAAACAACGGCATTTATCTGCCCGAAAAACTGCCTGTGGGGCAATCGCTTTTGATAGTTTATCCCGACATCGTGCATACCGTAAAAAACGGCGAAACGCTTTATTCCGTTGCGGCACAATACGGCACAACGGTCGACGAGATATACAGGCTCAATCTTGTGCTCGGCGGCAAGCCTTATATTTATCAAGGTCAAACGCTGATAATAAGCCTTAAAGACAAAAAGCGTTTTGAATTTATGACCGGGGGATATGCCTATAATTTTATCGAGCGTTCATTGCTCGATGTTTCTTTGCCCGCCATGGGGGCGCTTATGCCGTTTACATACGGATTCGGTTTAGGCGGCGAACTGATAGAACTTAACGACGGTGAACTGCTTGCCGCTGCGCTTGAACACGGCACAAGGCCCGTGATGCATCTTTCAACTTTAACGGCCGACGGAGTTTTTTCGTCACAGCTTGCCGACGAACTGCTGTCATCGCCGGAAGCGCAGGAACGTTTGATGCGGAATATTCTGACAGAAATGCGCCTTAAAAGTTATTACGGCCTTGATGTCGATTTTGAATATCTGGGCGAAAAAAACGCCGCAAAATATGCCGAATTCATATATGATATGCGTATGTATCTCAATTCGCAGGGATATCCTTTGATGGTTGCGCTCGCGCCCAAAACATCCGATGACCAAGCCGGTGACCTTTATGCCGGGCATGATTACAAGGCGCTCGGCGGGGCGGCAAACAGTGTTTTGCTGATGACATACGAATGGGGTTATACCTACGGTCCGCCGATGGCGGTGTCGCCTTTGATGCCGGTTTCGCGCGTGATAGAATACGCCTTGACGCGCATAGACAAAAGCAAAATATTTTTGGGGATGTCAAATTACGGCTATGACTTTGTTTTGCCTTATATAAAAGGCGAGTCGGTCGCAACGTCGCTGTCTACGGTCGAGGCAGTAAGACTGGCGGGCGAATACGGCGCCGAAGTGCTTTATGACGAGATAAGCGGCGCACCGTTTTTTTATTACAGCGACGGCGCAAAAGATCATGTGGTATGGTATGAAGACGCAAGGTCGCTTTATGCGAGGTTTGAACTTATCGAAAAATACGGTCTTAAAGGGGGATTATATTGGAATCTCATGCGGCAAAATCCGCAAAATCTTGCTCTTATCGCATCGCAAAACAACATACGTCGTTTTGACCTTTTTTAATCGCAATTGTGTCAAATAAACATTTGTTTCGCCGTGCCGTTTTCGACCGCTTTTGATAGCCCGTTTGGGTTATACTGCCACATGCCGAAAGGATGTGCAGAATATGAAAACAAAAAGATCAAGGCTTGATATCAAGACCGCCGCGGCAGAATTTGCAATAGGCTTTATCTGCGCGGGAACGCATCTGCTGTGGGGCAGTTATCCGCTTGCGACGGCTTATATAATGTCGCTTGCCGTACCTTCGCCGTTTGCGCTCGCGGGCACGCTTATAGGCTGCTTTATAGGCGACAGAATAATTCCGCTGTCAATGCTTTGCTGTTGCGCGGCGTATTTTGCGCTGTGGTTTTACGGCAAAAAAATAGGCACTATGCGTATTGCAACCAGATTGCTGACATCGGCTGCTGTCGGCGTATTGGGTTCGTTTGCGGCGTTTGCGTTAAAAAGCGGAACAAAGGCAATATTGCTTTTTGCGCTTTGCAATACCGTGTCACCGGTTATTTTTTGCCTGCTGTTTATAAAACTGCGCGGCATAAAGCGTCAAAAACGTTCGGTGCGCGACTTAATGCCCGCCGCGGCAATGTTTGTGATATCAAGGTTTTTTGAGACGATAACGATATTCGGCATTCCTTTGTCATTGCCCATAGGCTGTTTTTTAACTTTGGTCTATGCGCACAAAAAAGGCGGCTTATACGGTGTGGCGTACGGTTTTGCGTGCGGAATTGCCGCGGGCGCTCCGTCACTTGCCGCGCTCGGAATAACCGGACTGACTTACGGAATGTTTGAGTCCGATTCGCCGTTTCTTGCTTCGGCGCTTTCGTTTATGCTTGCATTGCCCGCATATGCCTATCTTGCAGACTACCGCGACATTACAGCCGCCGCGGTAATGCTGATAATACCCACGGTGCTGTTTTTGGCGGTCAGAAGGTTTATTGCACGTCACAGATCAAAAAGCGAATATATCACATTGCAAAGCGGTTTGTCGCTGGGCAGATTTGCCGCGGCATTCTCGGCGCTTTCGGGCGTATTTTATACCTCGGGCGATCCCGCCTTGAATGTTGTTGCGGCCGAATACGACGGCATTGCCGGCTTGCTTTCAAACGCCGCGACAGAGTGTGATCTGTCGCAAACACGTTTTGCCGAACTTGAAAAAAACGCTGCCGCGGCGCTTGACAAAATGCATATCGCCCACGGCGAAATAAAGATATGCGGCAGGCGCGATATGCAGATAGAGGTATTTGACGTCCTGCCGGCATCTGTACCCGACTCGGCCGAAGGCATATCGTCGGCGCTCGGCAATGCGCTGTCCGCAGCACTTTCGGAACCGGATTTTATAATGAACGGCAGAGGTGCGGTAATGAAACTGCGCAGCGTTCCCAAACTGCGTGCCGAATATGCTAAATATCAGTTGTCGCGCAGCGGAGAGCAGGTATGCGGCGACAGTTTGTCGTGTTTCGAAACGCCCGACAAGCGTTTTTGCGCCGTTATCGCCGACGGAATGGGCAGCGGCAACGGTGCCGCGGCAAGCTCGCGCATAGCGGTTGCTATGGCAGAAAAACTGTTGTGTGCGGGAGCGGATACTTATTCGGTGTTTGCCGCGATAAATCGCACGCTCTCGGAGCGCAGCGACGAGATATTCAGCACATTGGACCTGCTTATATGCGACAGAATGACCTCTGAAACATCTATAACAAAATCCGGCGCATCGCCGTGCTATCTTATGCGCGGCGGAGAATGCCGCGTCATCTCGTCGGCAACGACTCCTTTGGGCATATTGCCGCGCGCCGACAGCATGACGGCAAATATGTCTTTGCAAAAAAACGACGCTATAGTTATGGTTACCGACGGAGTTTATCCCGACGGCGATGACCCGTTGCCCCGGATTCTCGAGGCGGCGGGAGTTTTGACCGCGCAAAAAATGCTGGACGTGCTTGTCGGATATATCTCGACGCTCGATACCTGTGGCGACGATATGACCGTGTGCGTTATAAGGTTTTATTGAAAAAGGGCAGGAGTGATGTCGCACTCCTGCCTTTATGCTATGCTTATTCTTTTATTGCCGAGACTTCAAATGTGTTAAACTCGTTGCTCTCTTGATTTAAGAAAACAAAGAACCAATAGGGCTCTCGTTTATTTTCGGCGGTAACCTTGTATGCGATATAGCTCTTATACCCGGTTCCTTTTAAATAGCCGATGTCGTTACCGGCCTGCCCGGAAACATAATTTTCAAATGCTTCTTCTTGCGTGATAATGTCTTTATAGCCCTCGCATTGCAGATGTTCGCCATACGGATTACCGATAACAAAATCGCATATCATTGCTTTTTCTTTTTTGTCATGACCGTAGTTTGTATAAAGCAAGTCGGTTTCATCCCACGAAAAACGCACAGAGGCTATAAATCTTTTGCGTTGTACGTCCGAATCCGGATCGATTTTAAACATATCTTCCGAAAAATATACCTCTGCATAATTGCCTTTGAATTCTACGGTAATAATATATTCGTCATCGTGATACTCGGGGAAATATGTTTTTAAAAACGTTATCGCCGCGGTTTTTATCTGTTCTTCGGTCGGCGCTCCGTCCACCTCGGTGCCGCAAAGTTCGGAAAAGCGCGGTGCGAGATAAGGCAACGCCCAATGAAAAGTCAGTCTGCGTTCACTGCACATAATAAGTTCGGTTGCCGCGTTGTCTTCTTTGCCGTCGGGCACAAAATAATCGGTGTCAATGCAAATTATATCTCCGCAATCATTATACATTTCTTCTGCGGTCGATTGACCTACATCGGGCACAAGGGGATTGATCTTATACCAGTTATAATCTTTTGTCTTGTCTTTAAAGTATTCAAACAGTTTAAGAGCTTCGGTATATCCGCTTTTGGCGGGATTGCTTAAGACTGCAAGCCTTTTTGATGACGAATACAGCTCTGTATCTATTTCTTCAAGATATTTACCTAATGCCACTTTGTTATTTGTTACCGATGTCTCGTCTGCCCAAAAATCGGCAAGCGTGGGCTGCGTTATGTCACTTTCGTCCGAAGGAGTATCCGACAGATCATCCGACGACACATCGGGCGACACATCATCGGACGTGTCTGTCACGTTCGGCGCGCACGCGCAAAGTAAAAGCATTATCAATGCAAGTAATAATGACAATAATCTGATGTTTTTCATGATTTTGTTCCTTTCAAATAAGTAGTATTAAGGTATTGAATGGTATTAGTTACTATTTTAAATCTTTCGGCCTTTACGAATTACACTTATTATGTAGTCCGATTTTTCATCTACAGATTTATACAACTCAGCTATAGATATAACCAATTGTTTGCCTTTTCCTGAAGAATAGTGGCAGTCATTAATAATAACATATTTGCCATCTGTTGCTTCATAATAACCGACAACGAGTAAATAGTGACCGGGAGAAGAATATGTAAAGCCGCCACCACTAGTTATTCTTGCGTGCGCTATTACAGGATAACCTGATTTAATATTATCCTCTATACAAGTTTCAAAGGCAACCATTTTTTCCACGTCTGTATAGGTGACAGTATCATCATCATCGTTATCGCTGTTTCTTTCGTATGTGTTTTCGGCAATACCGGTTAACGAAACGTAATTGTATGCGGAATGGTCGGCAGTAGCGGGCCAATAAGAACCTAAAGCATCTCTAACCCTGTATACATACGTCACATACGAATCATTACCACGCAAGCATATGTTATTATTATCATCTTCCGTTACATCGCCGTCATTCATCGCCGTTGCAAAATTTAACTCTTGTGTGCTTTGCATGCTGGCACTGTATGTATACGATACGGCACCTAAATAATTCAAGGCCATCAATGCGCAAGCTGTTCCACAAGTGTTTTTATGTGCTTGTGTGAACAACGGTACATCCAAACAAATGTGTAACTGCCATTTGTTTGCAGTTGCATTTGTTGTATCGGTTGCGCACAATTGCGCGGCGTCTTCAACCGAGCCGCCTGTTGATAAAGATTTTCCGATATACATGA
>CAYOCM010000030.1:0-13711 GCA_964402515.1 uncultured Ruminococcus sp.
TGTTGGGATTGCCCGCAAGCGCTATGCGAATGTTCATGCTGTTATTTCTCCTTTTATTCAGTTTACTTCGATCATTTCGGCGTCGGCTTTACGCAGTGACAGTTCATAACCTCGCACGGTGATCTCGATAGGATCGCCCAGCGGCGCAACTTTGCGCACCGTAACCGATGTGCCGCGCGTGATGCCCATATCCATTATGCGACGTCTTACCGCACCTTCGCCGTGCAGTTTGACTACGGTCACGGTCTGACCGATGGGTGTTTGTTTTAAAGTGTTCATTTTGTCCCCCCTTGCGGTTTATACCATAATTTTTAATGCGGTTTCTTTGCTGAGAGCTATGCGTGAATTTTTTACATTTAATATCAGGTTGCCGCCGAGCTCTGTAACAATCATTACGCTGCCGCCGACCGTGAGCCCGAGATCAGCCAAATGCTGTTTCACCTCAGGCGAACCGCCGACTTTTTTAATAATGTGGTCTTGACCGACCGCGCTTATCGATAGCGGTATCATTTTTGCCTCACTTTAAGGTTAGCACTCGCTAACCCAAATGCTTAAAATTTGGTTAGCCTTTGCTAACCGTTTGCAATGATATATCATTTTATGCGGCATGTCAAGCGTTTTTTTGATAAAAAAACGATTTTGTAGGTATGCACAAAAACACGGTTAGCGTACGCTAACCGTTTGTGCAAAAAACAAATACCGCCGCTTCGCATATTGGGTGGATAACAACAAAACACCCTGCTTTTTTGGGCTTATTTTGCAAATTTTTTGGTTTGTTCGGTGGCAAGACGGTCGCACAGTTCGTTGTATTCGTCACCGTTATGGCCGCGCACCCATATATAAGTCATCTTGTGCTTTGAGGTTTCGGCTATGATACGTTCCCAGAGGTCGCGGTTAAGCACCGGCTTTTTATCTGATTTTATCCAGCCTTTTGATTGCCACGATTTCAGCCATCCTTTTGTCATAGCGTTGATAAAATATTGAGAATCGCTGTGCAATTCCACGTCGCACGGATATTTAAGCACCGACAGTGCTTCGATGACGGCGGTAAGTTCCATGCGGTTGTTGGTTGTGCTTTTGTCGCCGCCCGACAGAGTTTTTTGCATATTGCCCGAAATAAGCACCGCGCCGTATCCTCCGGGGCCCGGGTTGCCGCTGCACGAGCCGTCGGTATATATTATTACCTTTGGCATCATCGGCAATCCTCCATTATTTTTTGCATTCTTATATCTTTGCCTTTAAATTGCATAACGGTATATTCACCCATAAGCCTTGAATAAATGCGTTCGTCATAGCGTTTTTTGATTTCGGCGGGCAAAAGGTTTGTGCTGATAACGGTCGGTTTGCCGGCGAGCAGTCGGCGGTTGATAAGTTCAAAAAGTGTTGCCGAGGTCTGGCTGCTGCTCGATTCGGCACCCAAATCGTCAATCAGCAACAGTGCGCTGTTATACGGTTCTGTTGCCGACCTGTCGGCTCGGCCGTATTTGACAGCGTCAAAATTTGTAAACATCTGCGGCGCGGTCTCATAAAACGCGTCAAATCCGCGTGTTATGACTTTTTGTGCTATGGCCGACGAAAGATGAGTTTTTCCAAGTCCCGTGCCGCCCATCAAAAGCAAACTTTTTGAGTTGCCGTCAAATGTGTCGGCATATTTTTTGCATACCGCAAGCACTTTTTGCATAACGGCAAGATCGTCGCCCGTATAGTATTTCAAACTGAAACTGTCAAACGTCATGCCGGACAGCATTTTGCCTATGCCGCCGTTATTATACCTGTCATTTGCCAACATTTGCTTTACGCAATCGCACAGTTTTTTGTCGGCATAGCCGGTATCATGGCATTTGGGACAGTCGTAAATTATTTCATCGTAATTCGGGTCAAATCCCGCTTTTGAGATCAGGCTTTTGCGCTTGAGCGAAAGTTCTGCCGTATATGATTTTAACTCGGCGAGCGCCGCCTTGTGCTGTTCCCCTTTCGGCAAGGCCAGCAATTTTTGCGGAAACTTTGCAAGTTCTGTGTCTATCTCGGCAAGCCCGGCAACTTTTTGGCGTAATTCTTCGGCACGCGAAAGCGATAAGCGATAGTTGCGGCTGCGTGTTATCTGTTTTTGCAATAATGCCTGTTCAGTCGTCATTCGAGTTGCTCCTTTGTGACTTTTGCAATGCGGCGGTAAAGAATTCATCGGCGTCAAAACTTGCGCCGGATGAGGTGATTGGGGTAGGCTTACGATCACCCGACGCTATCTGTTCGGCCGTGGTATAGCCGTTTGCGCGCCATGATTCGAGAATCTTATTCATATAAGCAAGGCTTGTGCCGCCCGTTGCGTCAACAGAGCGTTCGTATGCCAGCCTGACTAATTCAAACGGCATATTCCATTCGTCAAACCACTGCTCGACAAAACGTTTTTCTTTTGCGCTGAGAGCCCTGCCGCCCATTCCGCACAAAGTACGCAGTCTTGATATGTTAGAATCAAAGCGTTGCTTTGATGCAAGATGACAGTCAAGTTTTGACAGGTCGTCCACGCCTTGGTCATACATCGACAAAATGGCGTTTTGTATGTAACGCATATTTTTTTTGCCGTTTGAAACGCAATAATGCGTTGCGGTGATTATATAAGCACCCGAGAGCGCACAATGGTCAAACAGATAATAAAGCGCGTTATAGTCGGCGCGGTTTAATACCTTGCCCACAAGGTCTGCAAACTTGTCGCACAATGAGCGAAAATCCTCGTTTTTTTCTATGGCGTCGGCTATTACTTTTGAATCATATACCGCGTCGTTGCGAGCCGGTGCGGCGGACGTCTTTTTTTGTTCTTGCTCGGATAAAATCCCCGCGCCTTTCCAAAATGCCGCGGCGGTGTCGGCCTCAAGCGGGGACATTCCGAGTGCTTTTGCGGCCTCGGCGGCGTCATAAGCATTGCCGGCATAAAGCCATATTATCAGTTTAAGTTCGTTTTGCCCTGCTGCTTTAATCCTGTCAAGGATGCTGCGCGGCATTATAATCATGTCGTCGGCGGGCAGGGATACCGCTATTTTTTTAGACATTATATTTTCCTCACTTAATTATGACGGCGGTACGGCGGGAGATATGCTGTAAGTGATCTTGCAATCGTCAACGGTATTGCCGCCCGTGTCGATCTGATAGTTTATAAACAGCGAACCGCTAAAACCTTTTATCGTATTGTTAAGCGCTTTTGTGCAGACGTTTATTTTAAGCGAAAACCCGCCTATGTTGCACAAATATTCGTATCTTTTGCCTTCAATAAGCACCAATGCACTTATGGGCATGTCATCTCGGCATACCCAGGCGGTCTCTCCGCAGACGGTTATTACCGTCTCGCATCCGCCGGGTTCTTCAAAAAACGACAATATGTATCTGTCTTTTAAATATTCTATATTTCCCGCCGTCGTTATGTCGGTACACGAATGCATTCGCGATGAACGAGAGATTACAGAAACCGTTATGGGTGTTTTCATAGTTATACTTTTATGTCTTCGATGTTTATGCCGAAAACATCGTCTCCTATTGCCGAGCCGAAAAAGCGTTCGGCGCTTTTTTTAAACGATATTGCGTCGTCACTGGTATAAAATACCGTTTTTGCGTTTTCTTTTGTGTTTATGCCGAGCTCGGATATCTTGTTTGCCAAAAGTTTTGCCGCCTCTTTGCCCGAACTTATAAGGTTTGAATCCGGCAAAAACGATGCGATCAAGTCGGACAAAAGCGGATAATGCGTGCAGCCGAGTATTACCGCCGATGGCTTTAAAGACGCATATTGCGACAAATATTCTTGCGCCACGGCGCGACAGGCGCTGTCGTCCGGCGAGGTGCGCCAGTTTTCGGCAAGCGGTACAAACATCGGGCACGCCTGTGAATATACCTCAAGCGAGCTGTCAATGGCGCTTATTGCGTTTTTAAAAGCGTTGCTTTTTATTGTAGCGCAGGTGCCGAGTACCAATATTCTGCCGTTGCCGTTTGATGCAACCTTTGCGGCTTTTGCCGCGGCTCCCTCAATAACGCCGTATATCTGTGTTTTAAAACGCGACTTTAGCATCTCAAGCGAATTTGACGAAACGGTTCCGCAAGCCGCGAGCATTATGTCAACTCCGAGTGAGTCTAAAAAAACGCAGTCCTGCAACGAATATCTGGCTATGACTTCTTTTGATTTTGTTCCATATGGGATGCGTGCCGTATCGCCGAAATATATGAGGTCGGCATCGGGCAATTCAAGCCTTATTTCGCGCAAGGCGGTCAAGCCGCCGAGGCCCGAATCAAAAACTCCTATCATGATCCGCGCTCCACGGCAAGGTCTATAAGTCCGGTTATAAGGTCCTTATAAGACACACCGCTGTTTTGCATAAGTTGCGGATACATGCTGATGGGAGTAAAACCGGGAATTGTATTTATCTCGTTAAAATAATATCCACCTTCAAACGCAAAAAAGTCAACCCGTGATAATCCCTCGCAACCGAGTATGCGATATACGTCGAGCGCCGACGCGCGAATAGAATCCGACATTTCTTTTGAAAGTCTGGCGGGAATATAATATTTTGCCGTGTCGGCATTGTATTTTGTTTCATAGTCATAAAAATCTGCGCCGGGGTTTATTTCGCCGCAGCAAGAGGCAACGGGATCGCTGTTGCCGTATACCGCCACCTCGATCTCACTGCCCGAGATGAATTTTTCTATCAGCAGTTTTTTGCCGTGTTTAAATGCCTCTTCGATGCCTTTTGCGAGCTCGCCGCGATCTCTGCATTTGCTGACGCCCACTGACGAACCCGCCGACGACGGTTTGACAAATACGGGATAACCGAATCTCTCTTCGCTTTCGGCAATGACCGAAACAACATCAAGGCTCGATGAATTTATAACGGTTATCCAGGGAATGCACGGAACTTTGCCCGCAACAAGCGCTTTGGTTACCGCTTTATCCATTGCGTCTGCGGATGATATCGTGTCGCATCCGACATACGGTATGCCCGCTATGCTCAAAAGTCCTTGCATGGTGCCGTCTTCGCCGCCCGCGCCGTGCATTACGGGGAATGCCGCGTCAACATAAGTAACGGTGTATTTAAAGTTTTCTTTATCAAGCGTTATAAATCCGTGATGTGCCGTGCAGGGTGATATAAACGCCGGTTTTAAGTGCTGTGCGTCATCAAGCCACGAGCCGTCGCGCATTTTGCCGCTGTCGCCGTCATAAAGATACCAAACGCCGTTTTTGTCTATACCCAAACGGTAAGAGATAAATTTGTCCGTGTCTATATTGTCATAAACGTTTGCCGCAGAAACGCAACTGACCTCGTGTTCCGACGATATTCCGCCGAATATTATAGCAATAGATCTTTTCATACAGAATTGCCGCCTTTGATGATTTTTAATATTTATACCATGCGTTCGCCGTCGATAAATACGGCACGTATGTTGTATTCTCTGTCAAGCAAGACCATATCCGCCGCCTTGCCGGGTTCGAGAGAACCTATTCGGTCGGCGACACCTATGGCTTTTGCGGGCGTATAAGACGCCATCTTGCATACATCGGGCATGGGTATGCCCGCTTTAAGCAGGTTGCGCACACCGTAATATACGGGCATACAACTGCCAGCTATCGTACCGTCTTCAAGGCGGCATTCGCCGTCTTTGACTATGCGATGTCTGCCGAGAATATAATAATCGCCGTCGGGCATTCCCACAAAAACTCCCGTATCGCTGACAAGCGAGATGCGGTCGGCACCTTTCATTTTGTATACCAATTTTACGGTCGGCTCCGATAAATGAACCAGGTCGCATATCATCTCGCAGGTTATTCGCTTGTCAAGCAACGAAAAACCTATAAGTCCCGCTTCGCGGTGATGATAGGGTGCCATCGCGTTAAACAAATGCGTCACGCGTGTCGCACCGTGCTCGGCACCTTTTTGTGCCTCGTCATATGTTGCGTTGCTGTGTCCCATACTGACCTTGACGCCGTTTTGACTTAAGAATTCTGTCACTTCAAGCGCCCCGGGCATTTCGGGTGCTACGGTAATTATCTTTAAATTGCCTTCTGCCGCGTCAAGCAGATCTTTTGCAAATCGCATATCGGGCGGTGCGATGTTTTCGGGTACCATTCCGCCGCGGCGTATGGGGTTTACAAACGGTGCCTCAAGGTTTATGCCGAGCAGTTTGCTGCCTTTGCGGTTTAAACGCATTTGTAACAAAATGTTTTTTTCGGCGGCGATAAGCCCGCTTTTCGGCAGGCATCTTACAGTGGGCAGTATTGCCGTAACGCCGTGTTCTGCCTCATACTTACGTGCCGCGTCGAAATCACCGTTTTCAGAGGCAAATTCGCTGCCTGCCGCGCCGTGAATATGTGTGTCGATAAAACCGGGAATCAAATACATGCCCGTTGCGTCGTATTCGGTATCGCCATACAAATTTCCTATCGTCGTGATGGTGTTGCCGCTGAATTGCAGGTCGGCTTTGTGCAACCTGAAATCGCCTGTTACTATATTTGCGTTTTTAATTATCATTGTAATACCTCTTTTCCGCAGAGATAAATCACCTCTTTTAAGATACCACACATGAAGCTTCATTGCAACATCTTTTTTATTAATTATTGCATTTGCGCTTTGGGTATGTTATAATTTAACAAATAAAAGATAAGCGTGGAGGGGTTTTTATGACTTATGATTATCTTATAGTCGGTGCCGGTCTTTTCGGCAGTGTATTTGCTCACGAAATGACCGCCGCCGGCAAAAAATGTCTGGTCATAGACCGTCGTGATCATATAGGCGGCAATTGTTATACAAAAGACGATAACGGCATAAACGTGCATGTTTACGGCGCACATATTTTTCACACGTCGGATAAAGAGGTCTGGAATTATATAAACCGTTTTGCCGAGTTTAACAACTTTATCAATTCGCCTGTCGCAAATTATAACGGCGAACTGTATAACCTGCCGTTTAATATGAATACTTTCTACCGTCTTTGGGGCACTGCAACGCCTGCCGAAGCGGAAGCCGAGATAGCGCGTCAGCGCGGCGAGATAAAAGGCGAACCCAAAAACCTTGAAGAACAGGCAATAAAACTTGTGGGCAGAGATGTTTATCAAAAACTGATAGAGGGTTATACCCGCAAGCAATGGGGCAGGCCCTGCAACGAACTGCCCGCATTTATCATCAAGCGTCTGCCTGTAAGATTTACATACGACAACAACTATTTTACCGACAGATATCAGGGCATACCCGTAGGCGGATATACCGAAATATTCAAAAAAATGCTTGACGGCATCGAGGTAAGGCTCGGATGCGATTACTTTGCCGACAGAACATATTATGACGGCATTGCAAAAAAAGTTGTTTATACCGGCAGACTCGACGAATATTTCGATCTTTGCTACGGCGAACTCGATTATCGCGGGCTGAAATTTGAGACCGAAACGCTTGATATGCCCAATTATCAGGGCAACGCCGTGGTCAATTATACCGAATACGAGATACCGTATACCCGCATAATCGAGCACAAGCATTTTGAATATGCCGATACACCGCATACCGTTATCACAAAAGAATATCCGTCACAGTGGAAACACGGTGACGAGCCGTATTATCCGGTAAACGATGAGCGCAACAACATCCTTTCGGCAAAATATCTCGAGCTTGCCGAGACAAAGCAAAACGTTATTTTCGGCGGCAGGCTGGGAACATACAAATACCTTGATATGCATGCCGTGATAAGACAGGCTCTTGACGCGGTATCTGCCGAAAAAGAAAGGATATCAAAATGAAACTTTTGACTTTTGCCGTGCCGTGCTATAATTCTGCCTCTTATATGCGCAAATGCATCGACAGCCTTTTGCCCGGCGGCGATTTTGTTGAAATACTGATAATCGACGACGGTTCGGTTAAAGATAACACGGCAGAGATCGCCAACGAATACGAGGCAAAGTATCCGGGTATAGTGCGCGCGATTCATCAACCCAACAAAGGCCACGGCGGCGCGGTAAATACCGGCATACAAAATGCCGCGGGTATTTATTTTAAGGTCGTCGACAGCGATGACTGGGCAGACGGCCCGGCATATGCCAAGGTGCTCGACGCGTTAAATAAGTTTAAAGCACCCGACGAACAGATCGATATGCTTTTGGCTAACTTTGTGTATGAAAACGAAGCGGCGCTCCGCAAACGCAAGATGATATATCGCGGATATTTTCCCGAGGGCAAGGTCTTCGGTTGGGAGGATACCCACAGACTGCCGTCGGATAAATATTTGATGATGCATGCGATATTTTATCGCACCGAACTTTTGCGTCAAAACAATATAACATTGCCCGAGCATACGTTTTATGTCGATAACATATTTGTCACTTACGGACTCAGATATGTTAAAAAGATGTATTATGTCGATGCGTGCTTTTACCGTTATTTTATAGGCAGAGCCGATCAATCGGTAAAAGAAGCAAACCTGATAAAAAATCTCGGCAACCAATTTGCCGTCACCGAAATGATAGTCGATATGCTTATCGATATGCCCGGCGGCACAGGCAAAAAGCAGTGCGATCGCATGATACTTGACTATTGCATAAGCTGCATAACCGTTTGCGTCGTTTTTACATACAGATCGGGCAACGCCGACTATGCCGCTCGCCTGATGCGTCTGTGGGAACAGATCGCCACCGATCCCAAACTCGAAAAAAAGATACACAGTTCGGGACTTATAAAAATGATAACCATACCCGGCGAATTCGGCAAGATGCTTGCCAGCAAGGGATATGAGATCTACAATACAATTAACGGAGCTAACTGATGAAACAACACAGATTTATTTCGCTGGTCGCCTTGCTTTTGCTTGCCGCGATATTTGCCGGTTGCGTTGCGGACAATACCCCAAGCACCGATCCCTCCTCGTCGGACGATAACTCGTCGGTATCCGACGGCAATACATCAAGCGGCGATACATCATCCGACGATGTTTCGCTTGACACCACGCCGAGCAAATATTATACTGCGGTCTCTTTGGGCAAAAGTTATACCGCAAGTCCAGAGGCATCAGAAACATATCCCGACAGTTACGGCACAGAACTCACAGACGGAATACTTGCATCGGAGGCTGCCTATTCTATTCCCGAGGCGTGCGGATTTACCTCAAATCCCACGGTGATAATAGACCTCGGCGAAGACGGAAAAAAGCTTAACCGTTTTACCGTTGAATATATCGCTTCGACCGTGGCAGGTCTCGGGCCTCTCGCCGCGGCAGGTGTATACGGCTCTGAAGACGGCGTGAATTATACTCGCATAGGTTCGCTTGTAATACCGGCTTATCAAGAGGGCACGGTGCAGACCGCCGTACTCGAACCCGAAGCAAAGGTAGATTACCGTTATATCAAATTTTATTGCACAAAATCTTCGGCGTGGCTCTTTTTGTCTGAAATAACCGTATACGCCGATGTCGAGCCCGGCGCTGTCGATTCTACACAGCAAAAGGTTGAGCAGGCTTTTAAAGAAAACGGCATTTCAAGCGAAACGCGTCTCAGCGCACTTGTTGCCGCCGCATCCGGTGCCAAGCTTGATCGCACGCTTGTTCAAACGCTTATATCTTCGGGCGTGAGTTATAATATCAAAAATGCGGTATACGACGACCGCGCAAAAGATACAAACAAAAAAATGCTTACCGACGGCGCTACAACAGGCACTACGTTTGACAGCGAACAGTGGGTGGGACTTGACGCCTCAAAAGAAAACGAAATAACTTTAAATATCAAAAACAACGCAAACGACGCTTCGCGCTTTGTACTTTCTGCGTTCTCAAGGCCCAACGTGGGCATATATCTGCCGACTTATGTTGATGTTTATGTCGGACAGAAAAAAGACGATATGCATTTTATAGGCAGAGTATATGCCGCAAGCATTTCGGACGGCAATTTTGACTATGATATATCGCTGTCATGTTGCGTCAATGCGGCTTATGTGAAATTTGTGTTCCCCGCAAACGAAAAAGGCGGATATTATTGGTTTGAAGAAGCCGCTGTCTATGCATATCGCGAGCCCAATCCCGAATCAGACGCTATGGTATACGATACGCTTGTTTTGCCCGATATCAAAAAAGACGAGTATTGGAGCTCTTCGGCATCGGATTATAACAAAAATCAAAACCTTATTTTAGGCCTGACACAACAGATAGTTTCCGATCAGGCATTACTTAAGTCGCAGTATGGCGGTAAAAATCAAAACACTTCGGCTGACAGCACATGGCTTACCGACGGCAAAAATTCGAGCACGCTTGAATGTTATTCCGGCCCGTGGTTCCACTTTTATATGGGCGGCGGACGCACGGTAATATACGATCTCGGCAAGGTCTCTGCCGTTTCGTCTTACAGTGCAAACTTTTTGCAGTATCCTTCTTATGCGATACAGGCACCCAATGCTTTAAACGTGCTTGTTTCCACCGACGGCAAGACGTGGTATGTTGCCGATACAAAAACATATACGTCAACCGACACTAATTGCGCCGTCAAATATGAAGGCGAATTTAAAACGGCATACAAGGCTCGCTTTGTGGCATTCAACTTTAAGATGCCCACAGGTCATTGCTTTGCCGACGAATTTACCGTAAACGGCACCAAAAACGTTAAAAATGCAGTCTCTGCCAAAGAGGCGGGACTTGCTACCTGCTCGATATCGGCTCCCGACGCTTCGGGATATCAGGCACCGAGTGACGACTTGCTCGGAGGCGTCCACGACGTAATGCTGATATATCATAATTCGCCAAACTATACATACGACAAAGATTTCTTCTTGCCCTATGTCGCATATCTCGATGAAAATGGCAAAATAGTTGACGATTTTTATGACGGCTATCTGTTTTTGCCCACAGTCTCGAGTATGTTTAAAGGCTCGCCGACTGCCGAAAACTATAAAGCAGATTGGGATTCGCTGTTTGACGCTATGTTTGCCACAGGCTATGGACTTGACGCTCTTGAGGCTGCCGCGGCCGAGACCGCAACCGCGCTCGGGCGCAAAGATTTTAAAGTCAAATTTTATCCTACGCTTGTTTATTTAAGCTCTAAAGTCACCGATTTCGGCGATATCGACGGCGACGGCAAAACCGAGAGCCTTGCAACCGCCGAGGGCAAGATGAAGGTGGTCAAATGGTATGTCGAGCGCGTCACCAAAGAGTTTGAATCAAGAGGCTATGAACATATCGAACTTTGCGGTTGGTATTGGTTCCAAGAGGCGATAATGGGCAACGACGACCGCGTTATCTTGCCGCAGATATCAGAATATCTGCATTCGACAGGCACGCAGTTCTTTTGGATACCTTATTACTGCGCAGCGGGCTACGGCGAATGGAAATCGCTGGGATTCGATGTTTGCTGTATGCAACCCAATTATGCGTTCAGTACTTCGGTTACTTCCGAACGCATTGAGCAGGCAACGCGAGTCATACAGCTATACGGTATGTGTCTTGAAATGGAGATAAGCGGCACGGCGCTCAGCGATTACAGATATTTTGATAAATATATGGGATATCTCGGCGGCGGATTGACATACGGATATATAAACGACTGTATCAGAATGTATTATCAAGATGTCGATGTCATCGCCAAGGCGGGACGTTCAAGCGATGCCAAGATAAGATTGATATATGACTATACATATCAGTTTGTCAAAGGCACGCTTAAAGCGCCCGAAACTCCCGATGCGCAGACCGTAACCGCAAAATCGGGTGAGATCTATACGGGAAAATTCGGTGACAGCGATGTTGCAAAGATTTACAAACTTGCCGTATCGGCAGAGCACGGCTCGGTTACTGTATGCGAAGACGGCACATTCTGCTATTATCCCGACGAGGGCTTTACCGGCACCGACACATTCAGTTTTATACTCGGCAACAGAGTTGCGTGGTCCGGTCCGTGCGTTGTGACGATAAACGTTACAGATTGACATATAAGACAAATTCACCGCACAGTTTTGCTGTGCGGTGTTTTGTGTTCAAAGGCATATTGCCGACAGTATGTCTATAAACTTTTTTGCTTCGTCAACGGTGTTATGTCGCCCTATACTTATTCTGACACATCCGTTTTGCCCGGTGCCCAGCGCCGAATGCGCGGTGGGGGCACAATGCAAACCGGCTCTGACGCACACACCGTTAAAAGCAAGTTCTTCGGCAAGTGCGGTGCAGGATATTTTAGGCATATTAAATGCTATAAGCGGAACATAGAGGTCATATTCGTCCGTGTGCGGAGCGCCGTAAAGTGTTGCGCCTATTTCTTGCAGTTTACCGATAAGGTATTTATAGATCTCGCATTCGTTTTGAGGATATTCAAAATTTTTGCAGGCGGCGGCTATAGCGGCGGCAGAACAGATATTTTGAGTTCCCGCCTCAAGTCTTTCCGGTAGGTACTGCGGCATATTGTGTTCGCGCGATGCCGAACCCGTCCCGCCGTAGATAAGCGGCATTATGCCTACACCTTTGGCGGCAATAAGCGCGCCCGTACCGGTGGGTGCATAAAGCCCTTTGTGGCACGGCAGGCATAATATGTCGGCACCAGTTTCGGCAAGCCCGGTTTTAACATGGCCCGCAGCCTGTGAAATATCGACTATTACGGTAAGCCCGCGCTTTTTTGCTTCAAATGCAAGTTGTTTTACCGGCAATATTCTGCCGCATACGTTTGAAGCATATGTGAAACATATAAGTGACGTGCGCGGCGATAGCGTTTTTATAAAATTTTGCACTGTCTTTTTATCGTCACGCAGGTCAATGCCAAACATTTTTACATTATCAAATGTCGCGTACGCGGGCCTGATTACCGCGTTATGCTCAAAATTGCTTATAATTATTTCTTTTTTGCGTTTTGATGCGCCTTTTATCGCTATATTAAGCGCGTGAGTGGCGTTTTGCGTCAAGACTACATTTTCGGGTTCGGCACCGAACATATCGCCCAGTGATTTTCTCGCTTCAAACAACACTTTTGCCGCATTGTCGGCCGCACCGTATACGCTGCGGCCGCTGTTTGCACAGTTGTCTATGGCATCGCACATTGCTTTTTTGCAGTCTTTATGTTTTGGAAATCCCGTTGCCGCGTTATCAAAATATATCATTCGCTCACCATCACCTTGCCCAATATTTTTA
This sequence comes from uncultured Ruminococcus sp., assembly GCA_964402515.1. Classification (GTDB taxonomy): domain Bacteria; phylum Bacillota; class Clostridia; order Oscillospirales; family CAG-382; genus Coliplasma. Next base: position 13,108 of record CAYOCM010000030.1, read on the forward strand.
TTTCTGCGGCAACAAGCAGTCTGTTGACGGTGGATTCGGCGGCAGCGTCAACTTTTAATCCATAGCCGCAACCTTTAACCGCTCTTATCTCTGCTTGCTTTGTAAGCATGGCGTTTATATCGTGCCGCTTTAATATTTCCTGTCCTTTTATGGCATAGGTGATTGAGGTTAAAACAAAAATAACAAACATATCGCACCTCTTTTTAGCAGTATATGTATCTGTCTCATCACTTGCAAACTTGATTAAAGTGTGATACAATATCGCATAAAGTTTTTTGGAGAAAGTATATGCATAAAATAGCGATATTAGGTTTCGGCACTGTCGGTTCCGGTGTGTTTGACGCGATCAACATAAATTTGTCACAAATAAAAAACCGTTTGGGCGACGGCATTGAGATATCTTATATACTCGACAAACGCACATTTGACGGACATCCTCTTGCCAAACGCGTAACAACCGATATAGACAGGATAATAAGCGATTTTGATACAGAACTTGTGGTAGAGGCAATGGGCGGATTGCATCCCGCATATGAATTCAGCCTTGCGGCGCTTAATGCCGGCAAAAGCGTTGTTACATCAAACAAAGAGTGCGTCGAGCGTT
>CAYOCM010000031.1:0-13604 GCA_964402515.1 uncultured Ruminococcus sp.
ATTTTCTCATAGAGAACACGTGGCAGTTTTATAACGCTCAGGACGAAACAAAGGACGAACTTGAAGCCCTGCAAAAGCAGTTAGAGCAAACCGAGAGGGCTATTGAAAATCTTATAAGGGCTATCGAAGCAGGTATCATAAACGAGGCTACAAAGAAGCGAATGTCCGAGCTTGAGGCTCAGCAAAAAGAACTTGCCGCCTCTATTGCTGACCGTGAAATTGCAAAGAGCCTCCACATCACGAAAGAATATGTCGGCTTCTTTTTCCGTCAATTCCGAGATAAAAATTACAACGATCCGGAATGTCGCAAACAGCTTGTAGAAACTTTTGTAAATTCCGTATTCGTCTATGACGATTATTTGATTATCAACTTTAACTTCAGTTCTGATAGCCAAACCGTCAAATTCTCCGATATGGAAGAACTGTCTGAGGAAGAAAACACCTCTGATACAACAGCTAATGCAACGGGCAAAGTGTTCGTACGTAGTGCGTTATGCTCCGTTTAAAATCGACAAGCTTAGGTATCTGAAGCTTGTCGATTTTTTACTTTTCACTCTTCACTTAAAAAGTCGGCAACATACATTGCCGACTTTTTATATATGCTTATATTCAGCTTGCCGATTCAAGCTTAAAGGTGATATCGTATGATTGCCAATTTTCGCCGCGGCGATCGGATCTGTAAACTTTTATCGTCACGGTCTGACCCGCGCTGTATTTTTTAAGTTCGGACGCAAGGTCTTCTTTTGATGTTATAGACTTACCGTTAAAATCATAGATAACATCATATAATTCGAGGCCTGCCTGATATATTGCCGATCTGCGCGATATTTCGACGACCATAACGCCTTCGGGAGGTGTTGATGTGAAATATCCGGCTTCTACGGCGTATTCGGAATTGATTATCGTTATATTAAGCTTGGGAGTTACCGTAACAATGTCGTCGTCGGGACGCTCGATAACTTCGCCGTGAGTGAGAATGATGTTGGCAATAGTCACTGCGCTGTTGATGGGAATGGCAAAACCGAGACCCTCATATTCATCCATCAGTTTCAATGTGGTTATGCCAATGACCTGACCTGCCATATTGATAAGCGGGCCACCCGAGTTGCCGGGGTTTATGGGAGTGCTCGTCTGCAAAAGCGTCATGGTCTTGACCACGGTACCATAGTCATTTGTGACCTCGATGTCGCGCGCAATGCCGCTGATTATACCGGGCGTCATTGTTCCCGCAAGAGAAAGGTCATAAGGTGTGCCTATGGCCGAAACCGAATCGCCGACCTTGACGGCATCCGAATCGCCTATCTCGATAGGCACGAGACCTTCGGCATCTATTTTGAGCACGGCAACGTCGCTGGCGTCGTCACTGCCTATGAGTTCGGCGGTATATTCATCGCCGTTATAAAATCTGACTTTGATAGTCTTTGCGCCCTCGATAACATGGTGGTTGGTCATTATATGGCCGTTTTCGTCAATGACAAATCCGCTGCCGAGCGCGCTGTTTGTTATGACCGAAACACACGACTGCGAACATTTTTCATATATCTCTGCATATTCGGAAGCCGGTAACTCGATAGGAGGGCTTTGAGATATATATTCGTTATAACTTATATCGCTTTTTGTATCCGAAGACGCATCGTTCGATTCGGCAGAACCCGAAGATTGCGACGTGCCGCCTTGCGGATTATCTGCGGAATTTTGATTATACAACACAGCCGTAAGCAATATAAGCACTACCAGCAAGCACGCCGTTGCCGCTATGGCAAAAGCCTTTAAACCTCCGTTTTTCTTCGGCGGCTTGGCATTATTGCCCTGCCACTGATAGTTATAACCCTGACCTTGCGGGTTATAGTTATATTGGTTTCCGTTTTGATACTGACCGTATTGATATTGACCGCCGTAAGAACCGTATTGGTTATATTGCGGCCTCGGTATCTGCCCGCCGTTTTGGCCCTGCTCGTTTGAACCGTGCTGTGCGGGATCGGTCTGCTGATTTGGGTTTTGATTTTGATCGACTTCAAAGCCGTTATTTTGATCTGACATTGTCATCGTTCCTTTCAAAGTTTATGTGCTGAATATAAGCCGCATCTCTTAAAAAACACTTAAAACTCGGGCGCTTTTTCACGCTTTTTGGGATTTTTGTCCAATGCGGGCAAAGTAAACACAAATTCGGTGCCGTTTTGCTCGTCCGACGTGCATGTTATGTCTTCGCCATGAGCGACAATGGTCGTGCGAACGATATAAAGTCCGAGCCCCGTGCCGGTCTTGTCAAGGTTGCGCGATCTGTCGCTTTTATAAAACCTGTCAAACAGTCGGGGCAGTTCTTCGGGCGGCACGGTTTCGCCGTTGTTGCATATCGAAAATCTCGCTTTTGTTGCCCCGCCGACAGTTATCCTTGATATCGAAATTTTGATAAATCCTTTTTGCGGTGCAAACTTGATGGCATTATCCAAAAGGTTAAACAGGCATTTATATATCGCATCTCTGTCGGCGTTTACGTATATGTCTTCGTCGTTATCAAATATGATGTCGATTTTTTTGTCGTTTATACGCTCTTCGCACGAAATAAGCACCAAACGCGCAACCTCGGAAAGGCAAAAATCACTGCGCCTTAAAGCGCTTGTCCCGGCCTCAAGCCTGCTGATATCAAGCAGCGTGCTTACAAGCCTTGACAGCCTTTGTATCTCACCGTTTATTATTTTAAGATAATGCTCGTGATTCTCGGGCGGGATCGAGCCGTCAAGCATATTATTGACATATCCCGCGATAATAGTCATCGGAGTGCGCAAGTCGTGGCTGACATTGGCAAGGAACGACGATCGCATCGTTTCGAGCGCCTCAAGCGAATCTGCCATTTTGTTAAATGCCGTTGCGGTCTTTGCGATCTCCGAATTACCCGGAATAGTTACTCGCGATTTAAAATTGCCCGCGGCAAACTCTTCGGATACCTGCGCGATCTCGCGTATCTCGGCGGTGGCTCGCTCGGTTACAAAATAAAGCACCGTAACGCAAAGCACAAGCACCCACAAGACCGTAATAACCATAGAGTTTACCGTGCGTTCGTCGAGTTCAGAACCCGGCACGCTTTGGTCATACAGCAACAAAACCGCGTCGTCGCCTTGCAGATACCTGCATATGAATATGCATTTCTTATTAAGCAACCCTCCCAAGCTGTCGGCGTTGCGGCGATATTCATCGGAAAACCGCGTATTATAATAATCTGCGGGAACCGTCTTGCCGCGCATTGACTCGTCGGCGCTTGAATAAACTATATTTCCGTCTTTGTCGGCAATGCAAATCTCGCAATCCGAATAACGGCATGAGTTGTAAAGTGCGCTAAAAAACTCGGTTTGCTCTGCCTGATCCGACGTATAGTTGTATGCTTTTGCAAGTTCATCGGTCAAGGCGGCGGTCTGCTGCATAATGTCATAATGATCGTCGGTGACCGAATCGGACAGCGATGACGACAACACCATAACCAGCATAAGCGCACAAAAAGCTATAAGCACGGTAAATACCGTGATATATTTTGAAAAAAGTGTTTTCATAGCCTCGGCCTTTCTGCTTTTTTTACATCTTTTTAAGTTCCGAACGAATTATCTTGCCGCTTATGGTCTTTGGCAGACTTTCGGCAAAACAGACGCGACGGGGATATTTATAAGGAGCGGTATGAGATTTTACATACTCTTGTATCTCTTTTACCGTGGCATCGTCCCCTATCTTGTCTTTTGTGAGAACTACAAACGCCTTTACTACTTGTCCGCGCACATCGTCGGGAACGCCTATAACGGCGCATTCGAGTACATAAGGCAATTCCATAATAACGCTTTCGATCTCAAACGGCCCTATGCGATAGCCGGACGATTTGATAACATCGTCCGCACGGCCGACAAACCAATAATAGCCGTCTTCGTCGCACCATGCGGTGTCGCCGGTGCGATATATTCCGTCGTGTTTTACGGCGATAGTCTGTTCGGGCGAACAATAATAGCAGTCAAAGAGTCCGCAAGGGTCGTTTTGGGTGCCTATTGCTATCTCACCCGTTTCGCCGGCGGCGCACTCGGTGCCGTCGTCGCGCAAAAGCATAACGCGGTATGCGGGCGAAGGTTTGCCCATAGAACCGGGCTTTATCTGCTCGCCGTAAAGGTTACCTATGGTCATAGTTGTCTCGGTCTGTCCGAAACCTTCGGTTATCGTAAGTCCGGTTGCCTCATAAAATCTGACAAGAACCTCGGGGTTAAGTGCTTCTCCCGCCGTTGCGGCGTGCTTTAATGTCGAAAAGTCATATTGCGAGAGGTCCTCTTTGATCAAAAATCTGTATATGGTGGGCGGTGCGCAGAATGTTGTGATGCCGTACTTTGCAAACATAGGCAACAGTTTTGCGGCGCTGAAGCGCTCGTAATTATAAACAAACACCGCAGCCTCGCACAGCCATTGACCGTAAAGCTTGCCCCACAACGCTTTGCCCCAGCCGGTATCGGACGTGGTAAGATGCAGTCCGTTGGGGTCGACGTGTTGCCAATAACGCGCCGTAACTATATGTCCCAACGGATACGTAGCTTTGTGTAACGCTATTTTGGGATATCCGGTAGTGCCGGAGGTGAAAAACATAAGCAACGGATCGTCTTTTGAGGTTTCGCCGCGTTCAAAAACGTCCGAAGCGCTCTTAATGCCTTCGTCAAAACTGACAAATCCGTCTTTTTTGCCGCCGGCTATTATAAGGTGCTCAAGCGTATCGCATTTTTTTGCCGCTTTTGCCGCTTCGTTTGACGATTCGCCGTCATAGGTACATACTATTGCCGAAACGCCCGCGGCGTTAAACCGATATTCAAAATCTTTTTGCACCAATTGATCTGTTGCGGGAATAGCTATTGCGCCCAATTTATGCAAGCCGATTATTGCAAACCAAAATTGATATCTGCGCTTTAACACCAGCATAACTCTGTCGCCCTTTTTTATACCGAGCGAAGCAAAAAAGTTTGCCGCCTTTGACGACTGACGCGATATATCGTCAAAATTAAATATCTTTTCGGTCATATCGTCGTCGACCCAGACCATAGCGGTCTTTTTGCCGCATTTTTCGGCAAGTCGGTCAACAACATCAAAAGCATAGTTAAAGTTTGTGGGCGGAGTTATCTCGATGCCCGTAAGTTTGCCCTCGGCATCTGTTGTTTCTTTGCAAAAATCGTGGTATATCAGTCCGTCATATACGGTTTCGCGCTCTCTGCGCACCGCAGCCTGCTCGTCAAGCGCTATCGGCTCGAGGTCGAGTTCGGATTCTCCCGCCGATTTAAATACTATTGCCATAAAGACGCAGTCTGTGCCGCCGACGGCGATCATTCCGTGCGGGTGTGAAGAATCATAATACACGCTGTCGCCCTCACCGAGTATCTCGGTGTGGTCGCCGAGTCTTATTTTAAGTTTGCCGCTGATGATATAGTCAAACTCCTGCCCCTTGTGCGTAGAACAGCGTATAGGCATATCCTGCTCGTTTTCGCTGAATCTTGCCGTAACGATAAAAGGCTCTGCCGCACGGTTTTTGAGCATAGGAGCGATATGGCGGTAATCAAAGCCCTCTCTACGCTTGATAGGCATTCCGTCGCCTTTGCGATTGACGTTATAAAAACGCAGTTTGGGATCTTCGCCGCTGACAAGCTCGGCTATATCCATGCCGAGCGCGGTAGCGCATTTATATAAAAACGTAAAAGAATAATCGTCGTTGCCCTGCTCGAGTCTTAAATATTCTTTTTCATCTACGCCCACCGCGGCGGCCATTTGAGATGCCGATATATCTGCGTTTATGCGTGCCATGCGCAAACGTTCGGCTATATAATGTGTTGCTGAGTTCATAAATATATCTCCGTTTGACAATATTTGATTTATTAAAAAAGAATATCATAAACCTTGCTTTGTGTCAAGCAAAAACGGCGTTTTGCAAAACGCCGTTTTTATCTATCTGAACGTATATGTACCCTGAATGTACCTCTTGACCGCAAAATAATCGTCAGGCATGGCACCCTGCAAAGTGATCACCTTTGACGCGGCCGCAGCGTTTTGCGACAATGTTTCGTCGCCGAAATAAACACGCTTTATAAGCAATGCATCGGATACCGTAACTTTGCCGTCACACGTGACGTCACCCTTGATTATAACAACGGCAGATGCCATCTTTTGACCGTGGTACCACAGTTCCGCGGTCATTCCGGTCGCAATTATATCGTCATCACCTATACGTGTGCCGTCATAAAACACATACACCTCTCCACTCAAATATTTGCCTATATCTTTTGCGGCGGTATCGGCGGGTATACCCGTTATATAACCGTCAATATAAGCCGCAACGCCGTCCGCCGATGCAAATTCAGGCGTTTTGCCTATCTCGATATCAAGCGACGAACCGGCACCCGTAAGCAATCTGAGGTCGTTGGCATATGCGGTGCATTCATCGGCCGAAACTTTAAAAATCGCCTTTGAGCCTTCTGCGCCGACCACGTTAAACGGTATAGACAAAGTCATGCTTTGCCCTATTGCAAGGCAGTCGCTTTGTGATATGCCGCCGTCGGGCGCCACAAGTCTTATATGATATTTGCCGTCCGATGTATGGCTGCACATCTGTTGCCAGCCTTCGGGAACCGAAAGCATAAAAGCATCCATTTTGTCGTCAATATTATCGGTAATCTGCGCTTTTAAAGTTGCCGCCGAATATTCAAGCACTATCTCAAATGCGGCTATGCCGTCGGCAGCGGTTTTGTTTGTTACGGTAAAAACAAGATCGGTGGCGGTGTTATTGAGTGCCTCGGCACATTTGAGTTCGGCATAAAACTCGTTTTGTTTTGCAAGCGCTATAAAAGTATATTCGCACCCCTTGGCGCTTACCGCCGCAAGATCGGTATCAAATGCAAGCACCGATGTTTGCGGTATCTTAAACGCAAACTCGCCTTCGGCGATTATTTTAAACGGTATTTTTATTTTAAGATCGGATTTGTCTGTTATCGCCGTCTCTCCGTTGCCGTCGTTTTTTGTACAAAAAGCAAGAAAATATAAACCGTCGCCTCTGTATTCGCAATGCTGTTCAAAGTCTTTGATATTTACGGCCATAAAACTGTTCATATTACTGCCGCTCGATGTTATAACGGGCTGAACAACGGCGGGATCAAACTGCAGCAGACATTCAAATGCCGACAGCGACTTTGGCAAAGACGATATATCTATCGTGATATATATCGTAGAGCCGACAGATGCGCCCACCGGCGCGGATATAGTCATTTCAAAGTCGCTGTCCGCCGCCGCGGTTATCATACCGACGGCAAGCACAAAGCACAGCGCCATTGCCGTTAATTTATATTTCGTCAAGTTCCGAAACGATTTTATAGATAACACTTTTTGACACCTTTCTGTCACGCGCGACTTGCTTGCAGGCGTCCATTTTAGACAGCCCCATATTTAAATAATATTTAATGTGAGTGGGAATATCGGTCTGTTGCCAGTCGACATCGCCTTTTTTTGCGCCCTCGACTATTATGACAAATTCGCCTTTTAAAAACGCTTCGCCGCGCGACAGTACCGCGTTTTTCAGTTCGCCGAGCGAAACACGCAATATGCACTCGTTGATCTTTGTTATCTCTTTTGCCAATACGCATTTGCGGTCGCCGAGCACGTCTGACAGTTTGTCGATAACTTTAATAAGGTCGTGCGGCGCGGAATAAAATATCATCGTACGACGCTCGTCTTTTATTTCGTCAAGATATTCGGCCGTGTTTTTTTCGGGCAAAAACCCCTCAAAGCAAAATCGGCGCGACTCGAGTCCCGAAGCCGACAAAGCGGTTATCGCCGCACACGGGCCGGGCAGAGGTATGGTTTTTATGCCGCGTTCGACGCACGCTTTAACCAATTTTTCGCCGGGATCGCTGACTGCGGGCGTGCCGGCATCTGTTATAAGCGCACAGTTTTCGCCGTTTGCGATACGCTCGGCTATCATATCGGTTTTTTGTCTGTCGGTGTGCTCGTGAAAAGACACCAGCGGCTTTTTTATACCCAACAACATCAGCAGTTTGCCGCCAACACGCGTATCTTCGGCGGCAACAAAATCGCACTCGCCGAGCGCCGATATCGAGCGCGACGAAATATCGCCCATATTGCCTATTGGTGTGGGCACTATATAAAGTATACCTTTGTTATCATAATTCATAAAACTCAATCCTTGGCGTCAAACCAGTTTTTGCCTATTGCGCAATCGGCAACAAGAGGCACCGAAAGTTTTGCGGCGTTTTGCATGCAGTTTATCAAAATTTCTTTGGCTTTTTCGGCTTCGTTTTCGGGTGATTCGACTATCAATTCATCGTGTATCTGCAATATCAGGCGTGATTTAAGGCCCGCATCCGCAAGCGCGCGCTCAACGCTTATCATGGCTATTTTGATTATATCTGCCGATGTGCCCTGTATAGGCGTGTTTTTTGCAACTCGCTCGCCAAACGCCGCAAGCTGTTTTTTTGCTACCGCAAGTTCGGGAATATATCTGCGGCGGCCGAACATCGTGCTGACATATCCGTCTTTTTTTGCCTGTTCCACAGTGCGGTCCAAAAAATCTTTTACACCGGGATATCTTGCAAAATAACCGTTAATATATCTTGCGGCCTCACGTTTTGTGACACCGAGATCTCGTGAAAGCGAATAATCGCCCATGCCGTATATTATGCCGAAATTGACCGTCTTTGCGCGTTTGCGCATATCGGATGTAACATATTCCTCGGGCACTCCGAACACTTGCGACGCGGTTATGCGGTGAACATCGTTGCCGTTTATAAATGCGTCTGTCAATGTTTTGTCGCCCGAAAGATGTGCGAGCACGCGCAATTCTATCTGCGAATAATCGGCATCTATCAAAACGCATCCCTCATCGGCAACAAAAAACCTGCGCAGTTCTTTGCCGAGTTCGGTTCTTACGGGTATATTCTGCAGATTCGGCTCGGCCGACGAAAGCCTGCCCGTAAGCGTCATAGTCTGTTTAAACGTGGTGTGTATTCTGCCGTCGCCCGAATCTATTGTCAAAAGTCCGTCGCAATAAGTCGATTTAAGCTTTGCGAGTTTGCGATAATACAGTATCATATCGATGACCGGGTGTATAAGTCGCAATTCTTCAAGCACGTCGGCGTTTGTAGAATATCCGCTTTTTGTCTTTTTGCCGTGCGGCAACATCAGCTCGTCAAAGAGCACAGCTCCCAACTGTTTTGGAGAATTGATATTAAATACATGCCCCACGGTATCGTATATGGCCTGTTCGGTATGCGATATCTGCGAGATAAGCGCCTCTGAATATTCGGCAAGGCCTTTGCGGTCAAGTTTAAAACCGGCCTTTTCCATCTCAAACAAAGTCTTTGCCAAGGGCAATTCTATTTCGCTATAAAGTTTTTGCGACTCATACGTCTGTTTGTCAAGCAATGCTTTTTTTAAGTCGTCAAACAGAGAAACGTCGAGCGTATCGGACTGTATGCCGAGATACGACAATGTCAATTTTGCAAATTCAACGCCGTTATCCGACGGTGAAACAACATATGCGAGCAAAGACAGATCTACAGCATTGCATTTAGGATATATATCAAGCAGGTCAAGAGAGTGCAAAACATCTTTAAGGCTGAAAACGCACATTTCACCCTCGGCAAAAATATCGTTTGTCAACTCTGCGGCATCACAGCAAAAACATCCGCCGTCATACGCAAAAATACATTTATTGTCAGAGATATCAAGATACGCTTTGCGTTCTTTTATCGCCTCGGCAAGTTTTGCGGGTTCACAGTCTGCAATTTGGGGTGTCGCGTGCTCTTTTGCGGTAGGCTCACCCAATGCGTCAAGCATACGCTTAAACTCAAGTCTTGCATAAAGTTCACGCAATTCGTTTTCTTTGCAGCCGTTGTATACATAGTGTGACAGATCGGTATCTATCGGCGCGTCAAGGCGTATTTCGGCAAGATAACGCGAAACATACGCAAGTTCTTTGCCGTCTTTGAGTTTTTGCCCCAAAGCGCCTTTTATCTCGTCGATATGCTTATATACGCCGTCAAGAGTGCCGTATTGAGCAATAAGCTTTTCGGCGCTTTTTTCACCTATTCCGCGCACACCGGGAATGTTATCGGATGCGTCACCCATAAGAGCTTTGACTTCTATCATCTGACGCGGCGTCAGGCCGCCATGCTCTGCGGCTATACGTTCGGGTGTCATTATTTTTGTTTCGTTGTTTGCGGCAAGTCTTGCGGTTGTTTTGGCGTCAACAAGCTGCAGACTGTCGCGGTCGCCGGTAATTATATAACATTCTATACCGTTTTGCGAACACATCGCGGCAAACGTGCCTATAACATCATCCGCCTCAAATCCCTCACATTCGGCTATATGCAGGCCGAGTGCGGTTGACAGTTGCTTTGCATAAGGCAGTTGCATGGCAAGTTCGTCGGGCATACCTTTGCGATTGGCTTTATATTCTGCGTAATATTCATGCCTGAACGTTTTTGCCTTTAAATCAAACGTCATGCAGGCATAGTCGGGTTTTATCTCGCCGAGTTCGTGAGTGACTGTATTCACAAAACCATAGCAGGCGTTTGTCGGCAGTCCGTCTGCCGTCGTAAGCGGTCTGACACCGTAAAACGCACGGTTCAATATGCTGTTGCCGTCTATAACTATGGCTTTCATCACGTTAACTCCAAAACTTTATTTATTACCGCTTAATGATATCATAGCTTGCAAGCCGTTGTCAAGCAAAAGCGGGATGCAAAATATGTCTTTTTGGCGGTCTTACCGCACAAAAAACCTGCAAAGCAGTACACCGGCTGCGCAAAATCGCAACAAGCTTGTTTTTATTTAGCTCTCTGCGGTTTATTTTTTTAATAAAATGCAAAAAATCTTAAAATAACAAGAAACATTGTATATAATATATAACATAATAAAAAAGAAAGGATATCTAACATGGCAACTCAAGCAGAAAATCAGGCAAAAGTTAAGTTTTCAAACAAAAAGTATTATTCATTCAGGAACAAGATATTCGCAAAATTTTCAGCACGTTTTCGCGCGGATATGAACTACGGCTATGTCAGCAGGGCGCTTTGCTTCGGCGACACTCAACCCGCCGTGGTGGTTTCTACCGATCCTTTGTTGATTGCAGCTTATTCGGACGAAATGGACGCGGTCGTAATGCTGCGTTTTTTAAACGAATTTGCCGAATTGTATAATCTGTCGGCAGGCACCCGCTTGACAACCTCAACCGTTTATTCTTACGGCGCGAGGGTTGCCGAGGATATACACGTGGGCGAAAATTATTCGTGTCAATTTGCCGATTTTATTCCTATCGTTCAGTTGTTCATAGGCAAAAACGATGATAAAATTATGCAAAAAACAGAGCTTTTCGGCGAGAACATATGGCAAACCGTATCGCAAAAAGCCGAGGAATATATGCGTTTGTATCCCGATTGCGCACGTGACGGATTCTTTTATTTTAAATGATACATAAACAAAAAAGGCTGCCTGCGGGCAACCTTTTTTAATTAAACAAATATTATGCTTTGCCTGCGCAGCCGAGAACGTCGACGAGCTTGTGGCGAACGAGTTCTTTGATGTTGGCTCTTGCGGGCTTAAGATATTGTCTGGGGTCAAAGTGATCGGGATGTTCGTTGAAATATTTACGAACAGTGCCGGTCATGGCAAGACGCAGGTCAGAGTCGATGTTGATCTTGCAAACAGCCATCGAAGCAGCCTGACGAAGCATAGGTTCGGGAATACCGATAGCGTCGGGCATCTTGCCGCCGTTGGCATTGATCATGTCAACATATTCGGGAATAACGCTGGAAGCGCCGTGAAGAACGATAGGGAAACCGGGCAAGCGGTGTTCGACCTCTTGCAGAATGTCAAAACGAAGCTGGGGTTTCTGGCCGGGTTTGAATTTATATGCGCCGTGGCTGGTGCCGATAGCGATAGCAAGCGAGTCAACGCCGGTTCTTTCGACAAATTCCTGAACCTGGTCGGGGTTGGTATAGCTGGACATACCGTCTTCAACAACGACATCGTCCTCAACGCCTGCAAGGGTTCCGAGCTCACCCTCAACGACTACGCCGTGAGCGTGCGCATATTCAACAACTTTTTTGGTGACCTCGACATTGGCGTCAAAGTCAAGCGATGAACCGTCGATCATAACAGAGCTGAATCCGCCGTCAATGCAGGATTTGCAGGTTTCAAAATCGGGGCCGTGGTCAAGGTGCAGAGCGATGGGAATCTCGGGGCATTCGATAACGGCTGCCTCGACAAGTTTAACAAGATAGGTGTGGTTTGCATAAGCACGCGCACCCTTTGAAACTTGCAGTATCAGCGGAGCGCGCTCTTCTTTAGCGGCTTCGGTGATACCTTGGATGATCTCCATGTTGTTAACATTAAAGGCGCCGATGGCGTATCCGCCCTCGTATGCCTTGCGGAACATTTCGGTTGTAGTTACAAGTGGCATGGTAAATACTCCTTTGCTTTTTTACTCTCAGTATATTTTAGCAACAAATCGTGCCGTTGTCAAGTATAATATTATCGCCTGTTCAGATATCATCAAAAATGCCCGCTGTTATACCGTGTGCTATCGTAAATATAAATTCGGCATTTGTCGGCTTTTTGCGCACAGCAGGCATATTGTGCCCGAAAAATTTATCAAACAACGCGGCATCGCCGTTTTGCCAAGCGGCGTCAACGGCAGTTCGTATATTGCGCTCGACTGCGGCGGGCGTGGTGCCGAACATATGTGCCACCGCGGGATAAACGTCCGCCGTCACCGCAAATCCCAAATCGCAACAGCCGTCGGCCATTAATACGCTTTCACGCAGGTAAGCAAAACCTTTTAAGTGTGCGGGAATGCCGGTATACATTAATATACGAGTTACCTTGGCTTTCATCAAATACCTCGTTTGCCTTTTTACACAGACAGTATATATGTTTTATATCAAAAAGTCAACCGCTTATTGAAAAACATATATGCGGTGTGATATAATATATACGATATATAGACATATTGATTGCAAATTTTCAGATGATGTCAAAATAACAAAAGAGGTTCACTATGAATATAATCAAGGTCACCGAGGTGACGGATGAACTCGCCGAAATGGTTGCCCTATTCCGTGTAGAGTTGCGTTCATATAAAGGCATAGCATCCAATCCGAACATTGAAGCCGGACGGGAAGAAATGGAAGAATATCTTGCTGCCAAGTTCCCGGTGTATGTCGCCATTATTGATGACAAATACGCCGGCTATGTGGTTTGCCGTATTGATAGCGAGGTTGTGTGGGTAGAATCCATCTTTGTCACAGAGAAATACCGCCGCCATGGTGTTGCTACTGCCCTGCACGGCAAAGCAGAGGAAATCGCCGCTTCTTATGGGGATGATACAGTTTACAACTATGTTCACCCCAACAATCACCGGATGATTGAATTTCTGCGGAAGCGTGGTTATACGGTGCTGAATTTGATTGAGATCCGCAAGCCGTATAAAGACGAAAAGCTGACACAGACGATTGCGGTCGGTGAGCATGAATTCGATTATTGAGAGAATAAAGATGAAAATAGAAAAAGCAATACTCGGAAAAAGAATT
>CAYOCM010000032.1:0-13514 GCA_964402515.1 uncultured Ruminococcus sp.
GAGGCAATATCTCCTGGATGCTCGAGATCTTTTTGTCGGTGATAAGTATGCGTGCATCGTCAACGACTGCTTCCATCTTATCGGTATCGGTGACCATATAAGGAGTAACGTATCCGCGGTCGAATCTCATGCCGTCGACGATATCCCATTCGGTCTCGGCGGTCTTTGACTCTTCGACGGTGATGACGCCGTCGGTGGTGACTTTTTCCATAGCCTCGGCGATAAGTCTGCCTATTTCGGCGTCGCCTGACGAAACAGTGCCTACACGGGCGATGTCCTCGGTGCCGTTGACGGGGCTGGAGATGTTTTTAAGCGCTTCGATAGCGGCCTTGATAGCCTTTTCGATGCCTTTTTTGACAACCATGGGGTTGGCGCCGGCTGCAACATTACGCATACCTTCGCGGACGATAGCCTGCGCAAGCAATGTTGCGGTGGTAGTACCGTCGCCTGCGGCGTCGTTTGTCTTGGTCGCTACTTCGCGGACGAGAGAAGCGCCCATGTTTTCAAATGCGTCCTCGAGCTCGATCTCTTTTGCGATGGTAACGCCGTCGTTGGTAATCAGCGGAGAACCGTATTTTTTGTCGATGACCACATTGCGGCCTTTGGGGCCCAAAGTGATCTTGACGGTATTTGCAAGTGTGTCGATACCTCTGACAAGCGCTTCGCGTGCGTCGGTACCGTGTTTAAGTTGTTTAGCCATGATAAATGACCCTCCTCAATTTGCCTTAATCAAAAATCAGTCTACTTTTGCGAGAATATCCGATTGACGAACAATGATATATTCTTCGCCGTCGAGTTTTATCTCGGTGCCCGAATATTTGCTCGTTATTACCTTGTCGCCGACAGAGACCTCCATAACGACCTCTTTGCCGTCAACATTGCCGCCGGGACCAACGGCAAGAACCTCGGCTACTTGCGGCTTTTCTTTTGCGGAGCCGGCAAGTATGATGCCCGATTTGGTGGTTTCTTCTGCTTCACACATTCTGACGACAACGCGGTCGCCAAGCGGTTTGATCTTCATAGCTGAATGATCCTCCTTAATATTGAAAATAATTATTTTAAATTTTTATAAAATTGAAACAGCCTGCATTTTTCGGTGCCGTTGTGCATAACACGCGCCTTATCGGCACGTCTGCCGAAATATCTGTCAAATTGCTCGTCGGTAGACATGGCATATATTTGCCATCTCGGAGCCGCACTTTGTACCGCTTTGCCAAACGCTTTTACAAGTTGCCTTGACGACTCGATGTCCCCCATGCGGTTGCCGTACGGCGGGTCGACAACTATCGTTCCGCGCGCGTCGGGATAAGGCAATTTAAAACTTGCGGCGTCGCGCTTTTCAAACACTATATCATCATAAACACCCGCCGCCTTTGCATTGGCTTTTGCTATTTTTATGCAGTCGTCATCATTATCGTATCCGTATATAAGCATATCCGCGGGCCTAATTGCCGCTTTTGCCTCGTCACGCGCAATTTGCCATGCATCGTGCGGAATAAAATCATACTGTTCTGCGACAAACTCGCGATTTGATCCCGGAGCGATATTGCGCGCCATAAGTGCCGCCTCAATGGGAATGGTGCCCGAACCGCACATAGGATCGACTATACAGACGTCTTTGTGCGGCCTTGAAAGGTTCACCATAGCCGCGGCAAGTGTCTCACGCATCGGAGCAAGGTTGTGCAGTTTGCGATAACCTCTTTTGTGCAGAGGTTCTCCGCACAGGTCTATCATAAGCGACGCTTCGTCGTCGAGTATAAAGAAAACTATTTGATATTTAACATCCGTTTCGGGCAGGTCGGTCACGCCGTATGACCGTCGCAGGCTTTCGACCACGGCCTTTTTGATTATGCGTTGGCAATCGGGCAACGAATAAAGCTTTGATTTTACCGAATGCCCTTTGACGGGGAACCGGTCGCACGCGCCTATATAATCGGCCCAACTTGCCGCTTTTGTGCCCTCAAAAAGTGCATCGAATGTGTCTGCCTTAAACCTTGCAACCTCTAAAAGTACACGCTCGGCGTATCTGAAATTGATAAGGCATTTAGGCACGGCGTAAGGCTCGGCATCAAAAACTATTCGTCCGTCACCCGTAAAAAGCCTTTTGCAGCCGTCTATGGCGTCTATGTCTTCACCTGCCAGACGTTCGAGTCCGAAAAGCGTGGTGGCAACTAATCTCATTTGTTAAAGAGCCTTTCAAAGGCGAACGGCGCCTAAAACGCCGTTCACCGTGTTTGGTTGTTTTAAAAACTTATTCGGCAGGAGAGATCAGACCGTAGTCATCGCTCTTGCGCTTGTATACCACATTGACCTCGCCCGTATCCGCATTGCGGAACATAAAGAAAACATGCCCGAGCAGATTCATCTGCAAAACAGCCTCTTCGGGAGTCATGGGTGAGAGTGCAAACTGTTTTGTCTTGGTTATGCGTATTTCTTCATCGGATTCTTCGCCGACAAGCTCGGGAAGGTCGTTTTTGACATATACGCGACGTTTTTCAAGTCTGGTGCGGTTTTTGCGGTTTTGGCGTTCGATGCTCTCAACCGCGCGGTCAAGAGCGCACTTATAGTCTTTGTCGGATTCCTCTGCGCGAAACATTACGCCGCGGCACATGATGGTAATCTCGACGTTCTCTTCAAAGCCCTGTGACGAGAGCCTGACCGTTGCTTCGGCGTCTTCGCCGAAAAACTTGTCGAATTTTGACAGTTTCTTTTCGACTCTTTGTTTTGCGTCTTCGGTCAGCGTGAACTTGCGCGTTGCAAATTTGACTTTCATGGTTTAACTCCTTTTCGGCTGTTTGCCGATGTATTTTTGTGTGCGTTCTTTTTTTCGATCATATTATATCATACCGCACTGCAATATGTCAATCTCGTCTCTGATAACTATAACACGCATATCGCGTTTTTTTCGCAAGTACAATGCTGTTTTTGATAAAAAAATTCCGCCCGTCATAAGACGGGCGGAAAATTATTAGGTTAATTATTCACCGTAGATCGAGATAAAGCCCTGAATGTGGCGTTTGATCAATGTATAATCTCTTATCGAGACTTTGTTGCCGCCTACAACGGTGCCTGCCAGGATCTGCTGGTCGTCAAGCTCGACATAGCCCATGATAGCGCGTTTAACAAGCGTTGCGTCGGCTATGGTGATCTTGCCGTCTTTGTTAAGGTCGCCCTTAACGATAACGGTTATGGACGCGCCGCAGTATTCGATAGTGCAGCCGGTGGTGATACGGTCTGTATCTGCCATTTCATTGCCGTCCTTGTCGAGCACCGCGATAGAACCGAAATACTTGGCCTTGAGGTCGGCAACGGTCTGTGTCTCTTGCATACCTACAAGATACAGATCATCCGCAATGAGTTCGGGAACATACTCGACCTCGATAGAGAATGCGAATGTCGAAACATTGCCCTCTGCGTCTTCTGCGGTAACGGTTATCTCATAAGTTCCGTTAGGCATTCCGGCAATGGTCACCGAGCTGTAATCGTCGGCAACTGTTACAAACTCTTGGTCAACGCCGTCAACGGTGACGGAAACGATCTCCGAAAGTTCGTCCTCGACCGAAACGATAGCCTTGGTGCCGTGCTCGGTGATAAATGCTCCGAATGCGGGACCTTTTGTATCGTTTACGACTTTAAGCATGCACATTGCGGTGTTGCCCGCTCTGTCGGTAGCAAACGCATAGATATAACCTGCGCCGTATTTGCTGTATGCGGCAAAGTAGTCGTCGGTGTTCCAATCGAGCGCTTCCATAGCCTCTGCGATGCCCTCGGCAGTCGAGATATCATACTCGGTGTCGCTGAAAGCAAATCCGCTTTCGCAAACGCCGCTGCCTTCGTCATAAGCGTCAACCGCAAAGACAAAGTCGCCGTTCATCTTTATCGAATCTTCGCCCTCATCGGGTTCAATTGCTCCGCCCGCGTTGGGATCGTAGATAGAAATTTCGGGAGGAGTGACGTCAACAACACCTTCAACATTGACAGTGACATCTTTGGTAACGGTAAAGCTGTAAATGCCGTCTTTGTCGGGAGTCAGTTCGGCGCCGTCGACCGTGACCTTAAAGTCATCGGTTACGGTATAGCCGTCTTCAATCTCAATGGTAAACTCAAAATCGGTACCTTCGCGATGCTTGAATACCAAATTATCGTCTTCGTCGAGAATATAGCTAAAATAATCTTCGGGGATGATATAATAACCGTCCTCGCCGTATGCGTTACCGGTAGTTACCTTATATGTCTGGTTGGTGCAGCTTTTGTCGGTATGGAAACCTTCTTCGTCATAGTTGGTCGCATAGTCCATAATCGAATAGCAAACAAGTTCTATGCCCTCGGGAACAACAAACGTGCCCTCGATGGTTCCGCCGATTTCCATTTCGGCAAGTTCTTCTGCACTCAGTTTATAAAGAGTATTAAGGTCTTGGTCATAAAGCTCAAAATACTGAATCAGGTGATTATCGCTGATCTTGTATTTAAGTTCGCGAGTTTCTGCGTCATAGTGATAGATAAACTCGGGTGCTTCATAGTCGACTATAAGGTCAAATGAGAATACTTCTTCAAGTTCTGCGCCTTCATAATCAAGCTGTGCATAGAACTTAACGGTGCAGTTGGTGCCGCTGGGAACATATTCAAATACTACGCCGTCTTCTCTGTACACTTCGCCGCCCCACGTATAGACCGCGTAGTTGCCGTCGGAATCTGTCTTGCGGACATATTCGGTGTCGTCAACATAAACGGGCTCGTCGCCGTAGCCTTCGGCATAAACCTCCATTATCAAATGGCGCAGGTTGCGGTAAACGGTGGGTGAGATATAGAACGAATCTGCAAAATAGCGCGAGTTTATCGCAGCCGAAGAAATGGCGTTGTGATTGGGATCGTAAGGAACAGATTCAAAAACATTGCCACCCAGATGCCATATTGCGCCCTCGCCGTTTGCCGAGCCGTAAGAATATATACGAGTATAGTCAAGGTCGGACTCGACAACGGGATAATAATATCTGTAGCCGTAGTCATAATAGGTGTTGCCCTCGTCGTCAACAACCTGATTAAGCAGATAGTCGATATCTACCATCTCAAAGCTGGTGAAGCCAAAGTCAACAGCCGTCGATGCTGCAAAATCGCCGTAATAGCCGAGGAATGTAGCGTGAGGAGTTATTTCGCCCTCGCCCGTCTGCAGATAGAGATATCCGTAGACATAAATGCCGTTTTCAAAATAAGTTTCGATAAACGTTTTTGCACTGTCTGTAAGAGTTATGGTCACAGAAACGGTGACCTCGGTCTCGCCGTCGGCAAAATCAACCTTGCCGCTCTCGGTGTTGACGGTATAGATATAATCTTCGTCCTCGCCTTCGGTAAGAGCCACAGAAGAGAATGTGTTGTAGAAGTGATAATCGGGCTTGTCTTCGCTGCCCCAATTCACATATGTGGAGGAATCGGTCATGATATACGGAGTCAGATCAAACGATTCTGCGCCGTCGCCGTGAGTTCTCGCAACGGTAACATCAAAGGTATAAACGCCTTCGGCGCTTACGTTCTTGATGCCGTCGGAGATAGGATTGATAAAGTAATAGTTTGCGTTGATTGCGTGTTTGGGGATAAATACGCCCGCGCCCTGCTGAACGACAGGTGAAGTATCGCCGTATGCGTTGGAGGTAGGCGCAGCTGTCGAGAGCGCCTTGTTTTCGGCAAGCTCGGACATAGCCTTTTTATCCATATCGGGATATTGCTCACGCAGTGCGTCAAGCACCAGGGCAAACATACCCGCGACGTTGGGGCAAGCCATCGATGTGCCGGACATCAACTCATAGTTTGTATCGCCTGTGTAAGAAGCCGAATATACATATCCGCCTACGCCCGCGATTTGAGGGACGAGAGTAAGATCGGGAGCAGGACCCCAGCTGGAGAAATCGCTGACTTCACCTGCGGTGGGGTTGGAAACGGTAGCGTTGACTTTTTCAACGATTACAAATTTTTGACCTGCGTCATACAGTTCTTTGATATACGTTGCGGCGTCAAGTGTGGTAGAAACCGCGGGGATATCATAAGAATCGATCTGCATGTTGATTGAGCCCGCAACATTGTTATAAACAACTATTGCGGCTGCGCCGGCTTTAAACGCGGCATCCTCTTTCTCCGAGAAAGTGGTGCTGCCTCTCGAAACAAACACGATCTTGCCGGTAACGTCGATGCCTTCGTAATCTTTTGGTTCACCGTATCCGCCTATAAACTCGATATCATACTGTTCGCCGGTGTTGCCCAGAACATCAAACAGTGTTTCGCCTTCGTCGGCGCTGTCAAAGATGGGGAACGCGCTGCCGTCGGCAGCTTTGATGCCGCTTGTGATATACGAAACATTTTCTATCGAAGCAACGCCTATGTTGCCTTTGTAAGTAGCGGGGCTGCCGACCATGCCGTAATCGGTATAGCCGGAAAGCACGTATCCGGTAATGCCGTTAACAGCCAGCCAGTTTTGCGAAGATTCCGACTGATTGCCCGAGTTGCCTGCCGAAACGCAAACGATGATGCCGGCATCATCAAGAGTTTTGAATATATTGCCGTATACTTCGTCTTCGAGTTCGTTATCATAGGTAAAGCCGCAGTCCGAGCCTATCGACATTGAAACGATATCAACGCCCAAAGTATAGCAGTCGTCAAGAGCGGCAAAATAAATGCCCGAGTTGGTGGTTGCAACGTCGTCTTTGAATATCTTCATTGCAACAAGCTGTGCCGCGGGAGCGGTGCCGGTGAAATAAGCCTTGCCGTCACGCTCTGCATAGCCGAGCGCTATGCCCGCGCAGTGAGTACCGTGTCCGCCGGTATCGGGGTTGATATCGGTAACATCGTCGTCACCCTCCGAATAGTCATATGCAAACGGTATCTTGGTGCTTATGTATTTAGGGGTAGCATTACCCACAAACGACTCAACCGTTTCTTTGGTGATCGAGGGTTCTTTGATGAGGCCGTAATCTTGGAAAGCCTCGTGGGTGGTCTGCGTGCCGGTATCAAGCACCGCAATGGTAACGCCGTCGCCGTTGTATGCGCCGCTTTCGACCAATTCGAGAGCACCGGTGATGTTCTCGTTGCCCGATTCGACCTCGGGAATGTCGTAAGTGTTGGCGATATATACGTCTTTAACGCCGTTCATTTTTTCAAGTTCTTTGACCTGGCTGAAGGTAGTCTCTACTGCCAAGCCGTTAAGGACAGAACTGTATTTATAGCAAACTTCGCCTTTGCCGTTTAATCTGTCGGCAAATTCATTCTGCTTTTGTTCTATCTTAGATAGAGCCGCGTCTGCCTTACCCGCCTTTATATCGTCGGGAGTATAGCCGAGCTCTGAGAGTGAAGCGTCTTCAAACACGACGATGGCGGTTACCGCATAATCGTCGGGGAGTTTGAGATCTTCAAAGCGGCTTTCAAACTCGGGCAGTGCAAATGCCGTCAACGATACCGCAGACAGTATAAAGCACAAGCTGAGCAGAGAAGCCAACGCTTTTTTGGTGAAATTTTTCATTTCTGTTTCCCCTTTCGGAATAATTAAATAGGCACAAAAAGCAGTAGCAGCACCTAATGCAACATTCGCATCGTACCTTATTGCTGCATTTTAATACGCAAAAGCCCGTTTGTCAAGCAATTATTTGCATATTTTTTTGCTTTGCAGTCACAATTGTCAAATTATACAAAAAGAGCCGTTTTACAACGGCCCCCAAACGCGAAAATGAATAATATTTTTGTGCAAATTTCATATTTCGCCGTTTTTGAGTTTTTCGGCTCTGTCTGCGGTGATGAGCGCGTCTATCATTTCATCCATCCTGCCCGACACAAATGCCTCAAGGTTATACAAGGTCATTCCTATGCGGTGATCGGTAACGCGTCCCTGCGGATAGTTGTATGTTCTTATGCGTTCCGACCTGTCGCCGGTGCCGACCTGACTGCGCCTTTCGCCCGCTCTTGCTTCTTCGCGGCGCGAACGTTCAAGTTCGGCAAGTCGCGATTTCATAACTTTAAGCGCTTTGTCAAGGTTTTTGGTCTGGCTGCGCTCGTCCTGGCAGTCAACCACCATGCCCGTGGGTTTGTGGATTATGCGTATAGCCGACTCGGTTTTGTTAACGTGCTGTCCGCCCGCGCCCGCGCTGCGATGACGCGAGATCTCGAGTTCGTCCATATTCAGCACAAAATCGTCGTCCTCGGCCTCGGGCAAGACCGCGACGGTAGCGGTAGAGGTCTGTATTCTGCCCTGAGATTCGGTCTCGGGCACACGCTGAACACGGTGTACACCGCTTTCGAATTTAAATCTCGAAAACGCGCCGGCGCCCGAAACAACAAACGACACCTCTTTAAAACCTCCGAGTTCGGTATCGTTTGCATAAAGCAATTCGCATTTAAAACCGTGCGCGTCGGCATACATATTATACATTCTGTAAAGCACATAGGCAAACAGCGCAGCCTCTTCGCCGCCGGCGCCCGCGCGTATCTCGATAATTACGTTTTTGTCGTCGCTGGGGTCTTTGGGTATCAAAAGAAGGCGTAATTCTTCCTCGCACTCGGCAAGTCTGCGCTTTGCATCGGCGCGCATCATATCCGCCATCTCGCAAAGTTCCGCGTCTTTTTCGGTCGACAGTATCGCTTCGGCATCCGCAAAGTCCGATTCGGCGGTTCTGTATTCTCGGTATTTTTCGACAACAGGCTGCAATGTCTTATATTCTTTTGAAAGTTTTGTATACTGCGCCATATCGGCATAGATCGCACCGTCTTGCAAAGCGTTTTCGATCTCGAGATAGCGTGTTTCTATCGACAATAACTTTTGTATCATATTCTATTCCTCCCAAATCATATAATGCAGCAGCGATCAAAGAAACAAAAAACGAAAGGACTGCATTATGGATCATAACAGTTATCTGCCCGAAGCAAGTATGCCCGTCCGGCACATCACTCACGAAAAACTCAAAGCCGCCGAACGCACGGGTGCCGTGCTGTCTTCAACCGCGGTATTGTGTGACAAAGGGCTTGACCTTGCCGTAAAGCTCGGCGACAAAACCGGCATAATTCCGCACGACGAATGCGTTTTTGAACCTACCGGCGAGAATGCAAAAGACATTGCGATAATATCGCGCGTAGGCAAGCAGGTGTGTTTTAAGGTAACAGACGCCGACGCCGAGATACCCATACTTTCGAGGCGAGCGGCGCAAAAAGAATGTTTTGAGTCTTATCTTTCGCGACTTATGCCAGGCGATGTAATAAACGCGCGCGTGACAAGGCTTGAAAATTTCGGGGCTTTTTGCGACATAGGCTGCGGAATAGCCGCCCTGATGCCCGTAGACCGTATGAGCGTTTCGCGCATATCGCACCCTCGCGACAGATTCTATCAAGGCCAAAGCATAAAAGCGGTCGTACGCACAAACCAAAACGGGCGTATATCGCTGTCGCACAAAGAACTTTTGGGCACATGGCTCGAGAACGCATCACGCTTTGAGCCAGGTCAAACCGCGGCGGGCATAGTGCGCGCAATAGAGCCTTACGGCATATTCGTCGAGCTTGCGCCCAACCTTGCGGGACTTGCCGAAATATGTGACGGCGTTTGCGTGGGAGAAACGGCGGCGGTACATATCAAAAGCATAATACCGCAAAAAATGAAGGTAAAACTTGTGCTGATAGATTCGTTTGCTTCGGAACGCAACGCCGGCGAATATTCATATCCCGACATCGACCGCATAGATTATTGGCGTTATTCGCCCGTGTGCTGCGACAAAGTCATCGAAACGGTTTTTGACGGCAGTGAGCAGCAGTTATAACATTAATAATAAAAATCAAATTCGAGGCCGTACATCTCGACGGTGTCTTCTTCTTGAATTCCGGCTTTTTCAAGCGCATCTATGACACCCTCATTGCGCAATATGCGTTGAAAATGCGACAATGATTCATAGTCGCCGAAATTGGTATCGGCGATAATGCGTTGCAACCACTCACCCTCGACATGAAATATGTTGTTTTCGCGTTTGACGGTGACTTCGCGCGATGTAACATCGGGTTTTTGGCGCACAAACGTCGGCTCAAACGTTTTAAGCGGAGGCAATTCGGCAAGTTTTGCGGCTATCGCATTCATAAGCGCGTCTATCCCCTCGCCCGTATACGCGGAAATGAGATATAACTGACAATTATTTCGGTCGGCAAAGTCTTTGACTTTTGTCAGCACATCGTCATCATATCCCGCATCGGCCTTATTAGCCGCCAATATTTGCGGTCTCAAAGCAAGGTCGGCACTGTAATTTTGCAATTCTTTATTGATGGCAATGATATCGGCAAGAGGATCTTCGCGCTCGGAAGCCGAAATGTCAAACATATGCACGACGAGCCTGCATCTTTCGATATGGCGCAAAAAATCGTGGCCGAGTCCCACTCCGTCGGCAGCACCCTCGATAAGTCCGGGTATATCGGCCATAACAAAGCTTTTGCCGTGGACGTCGCAAACACCCAGATTGGGTGAAAGTGTGGTAAAATGATAATTTGCTATCTTGGGCCTTGCCGCAGAAACGCGCGACAAAAGCGTCGACTTTCCGACGTTGGGATATCCCGCAAGTCCGACGTCCGCAAGCAGTTTTAATTCAAGCAACAGGTCAAACTCTTCGCCCTCGGTGCCGCTCTTGGCAAACCTCGGCGCCTGTCTTGTCGGGGTGGCGAAATGCACGTTACCCCAGCCTCCTCTGCCGCCTTTTGCGGCTATATAAGGCAATCCGTCAGACATATCGTGTATGACCTCGCCGGTAGCGGGGTCTTTTATTACCGTGCCCGACGGAACCTTAATCTCAAGGTCCTCACCCGCCGCACCGAAAAATTTGCGGTTTTTGCCGTCTTCGCCGTTTTTGGCGATAAACTTGCGGCGATATTTAAAATCAAGCAGAGTGTTAAGCCCGCTGTCGACAACAAAAACTATATTGCCGCCCTTGCCGCCGTCGCCGCCGTCGGGCCCGCCGTGAGATATATATTTTTCGCGTCTGAAAGACACACATCCGTTGCCGCCGTTGCCCGCCTTTACATGCACGGTCGCTTTATCGATAAACATGATTTCACCTCCGTTTTTCTTATAAAAAGCAAAAAGAGCCGCCGAAGCCCAAAATCAAACTTCGGCAAACTCTTTAAAGCCATATAAACTAATCGGCGTTAACAGCGTAAACGCTGACTCTCTTTCTGCCGCCGGCAAAGCGTTCAAACTTAACTACGCCGTCGGTAAGTGCAAAAAGAGTATCGTCAGAGCCTATGCCGACGTTGGTGCCGGGATGGATCTTTGTGCCGCGCTGACGGACAAGAATGTTGCCCGCGAGAACGCACTGACCGTCCTGACGCTTTACGCCGAGTCTTTTAGACTCACTGTCACGGCCGTTCTTGGTAGAACCGACACCTTTTTTGTGAGCAAAGAACTGTATAGACAATCTAAGCATGGTTGTTACTCCTTTACATTAAATTTAAATACGGTCAGGTTGTCGGGATACTGTGCCGAAAGCGCAAGCATTTCGTTGTTAAACGAGCGAAGCAGCTCGTCACACGAATTGCAATCGCACTTTACGCGCAATGTCACTCTGTCACCCTCTGCGGACGCATCCGCATTGCAACCGAAAAACTCGGTGACCGTGTTGCAAGCAAGCATGGCGCACGCCGAAATCGCGGCGCAAACTATATCACCGCCTGCCTGTGCATAACCCGAGTGCCCGCTGATGTCAAAACCGACACAGCGCGCGCCGCGGTAGATAAAAATCGCTTTTGTCATAAATCAAAACGAGATCGAGTTGATCTGCAGTTTTGTATAGGGCTGTCTGTGACCGATATGCTTCTTTTCGCCCTTTTTGGACTTATAACGCATAACATGTATCTTTTTGCCCTTGCCTTGCTTAACAACACTGCAAGCGACCTTTGCGCCCTCGATATAGGGAGCGCCGACTACAAAATCGGTGCCGTTGTTGCCTGCGAGAACCTTGTCGATCTCGATGGCGGCACCCTCGTCGACCGCAAGCTTTTCAACAAAGATGATGTCACCTTCGCTTACTTTATACTGCTTGCCGCCGGTCTCAATAATAGCGTACATTATGAATGGCTCCTTTCTTAAACCTCGCTGCTTAGCAGGTGATGCATAAATGCATAGCTTAAAAACCCCATACATGCGGCAAATGTCATATTAGCACACAAAAACCGCTTTGTCAAGCGGTTTTTGCGGTGTTTTTATCAAATTCTTTTAAAAATGCACAGTTTTGACGTATATTCAAGCGTGTTTGGCACATGGAAACCAAAGCCCATAAGCTGATCTCCGCGATATATTTCGCCGGTGAATTCTTCTTTATACATAGCATCGGGATCGAGTCCGCGCAGAGCGATACGTTCGTTGTTACCATACATTCTGACATGCGTCAAAACATATCCGGCTATGCATACCGATCCGTCTTCGCTTACGGTGCACCACGCGCTGCAATCGCCGTCATAAGGGCTTCTGAGTCTGTGATATCTGCCCTTTTGCAAAACGTCGCCATAGCGCTTAAACAGTTCGATGCTGTCGGTAACTCTTGCCCTCTCGTCGTCCAGCATCTCGGTGGGATCGAGTTCAAAGCCGAACGAACCCGTAAGCGCAACCGTCTGCCTTGTTTCATAAGGTGTAACATGACCCGTTTGATGGTTGGGCGAAGCCGAGATATGCGCCGACATCGCCGACATGGGATAGCACAGCGATGTGCCGTACTGTATTTTTAATCTTTCGATAGCATCACTGTTATCGGATGTCCAGACCTGCGGCATATAATAAAGCATTCCGGCATCAAAGCGTCCGCCGCCACCCGAGCATGATTCAAACAGAACATCGGGGAACGCCGACGTAAGTTTTTCGAGCAGGTCATAAAGTCCGAGATAATATCTGTGGGTAGTTTCGCACTGTCTTTCGGCGGGCAGTATATCGCTGCCGATTTCGGTCATATTACGGTTGAAATCCCACTTTACATAAGATATCGAGCCGTCCGAGAGCACCGCCGACATCGAATCAAACAAATAGTCGCGAACTTCGGGCCTGCCGAGATCGAGAATAAGTTGCTGTCTGCCCTCCGAGCGGGGTCTGACGTTTATATGCAGGCACCAGTCGGGATGCGCACGGTAAAGATCGCTGTCGGGCGAAACCATCTCGGGCTCAAACCATATTCCGAGACCCACTCCGCGCGAATGCAGAAGGTCGGATATTTCTTTTATGCCGTTCGGAAATTTACGTTTGTCGACGACCCAGTCGCCGAGAGAACAGTTGTCACTGTCACGTCTGCCGAACCAGCCGTCATCTATGACCATCAGTTCAAAGCCGAGATCGGTGCAGGAATTCGCGATCTTTTTAAGTCGCTCGTTGTCAAACGAAAAATAGCATGCCTCCCACGAATTAAGCAATACGGGACGGCGAACATCGCGATATTTGCCGCGGCACATACGGGTACGCAAAAGAGTATGCAAGCGGTATGAAAACTCGTCCATACCGGTTACCGAGCAGCAGAGTATCGCCTCGGGCG
>CAYOCM010000033.1:0-13442 GCA_964402515.1 uncultured Ruminococcus sp.
AAACAGAGACAAACCCATGACGGTGGTTATAAATATCGATATGACTTCGGCAAGGTTTGACGAAAGCAAAAATTGTATAGCCTTGCGTATATTGTCATATATACGCCTGCCTTCTTTGACTGCCGAAACGATGGTGGCAAAATTATCGTCGGCCAATATCATATCGGCCGCTCCGTTTGTAACGTCCGTGCCGGTTATGCCCATCCCCACGCCTATATCGGCCGTTTTTATCGAAGGAGCATCGTTGACGCCGTCACCGGTCATGGCTACGACTTTGCCGGCTTTTTTCCATGCCGAAACTATGCGCACTTTGTGTTCGGGCTGAACACGGGCGTATACCGAATAATCGCCGATATGCTCGGCAAGATATTCTTCGCTCATATTGTCGAGCTCCGCTCCGGTAACAGCCTGAGATCTGTCGGTAATTATGCCGAGCTCGGTGCCTATCGCAACGGCGGTAACGATATGGTCACCCGTTATCATTATCGGCCTTATGCCTGCAGTGCGGCATTTTAAAACCGCGTCTTTGACTTCGGGTCTTACGGGGTCGATCATTCCGCACAAACCGATAAACGCCATATCGCATTCTATTTGCTCGGGGCTGTCAAACTCGGGTAATGTATCGTATATTTTGAACGCGGCGCCCAAAACTCTGAGTGCGCGCGAAGCCATATCGTCGTTTGCGTCAAGCAATTTGCGACGTGTTTTATCGTCAAGCTCGATAATGCCGTTTTCTGTCTGCAGTCTCGTGCAGCGGCGCAAAAGCTCGTCGGGAGCGCCTTTTGTATATTGAATTATCTTGTTATCGAATCTATGCAAAGTCGACATCATTTTGCGCTCTGAATCAAACGGTGCTTCGGCAACTCGCGGCATATCGTTTTGCAGTTCGTATTTTTTTACGCCGTTTTTAAAAGCAAATGTTACAAGCGCCGCCTCGGTCGGTTCGCCCGTGACCTCTCCCCGCTCATTCACCGTCGCGTCACAGCAAAGACACATGGCAGCCGAAAGCATCTCGTCACGGGCAGTGACGCTGTCGACCACCGTCATTTTGTTTTGAGTAAGCGTGCCGGTTTTATCGGAACATATTATCTGCGTGCATCCGAGCGTTTCGACGGCGGCAAGCTTGCGCACAATGGCATTTTGTTTGGCCATGCGCGAAACCCCTATCGAAAGCAATATCGTTACCACGGCCGAAAGTCCCTCGGGTATGGCGGCAACAGCAAGCGATACCGCAATAAGCAGCGAATCGGCCGCAATGCCCAAAAATTCACCGCCGCTTATGACGCCCGAAATGCAGTTGAAAGCAAATATAAACACGCATATTGCCAATACGGCGGCAGTGAGCAGTTTTGACAACTGTGCGAGTTTTATCTGCAAAGGAGTCTGTTCTGTTTCCGCTTCGGAAAGCGCACGGGCTATCTTGCCCATCTCGGTCTGCATTCCCACGGCAACAACCGCGGCCGTCGCTCTGCCGTATACGCACGTCGAGCCCATATAAACCATGTTGGTGCGGTCTCCGAGCGGAATATCACCGTTTGAATCTATAGGCAATGCGGTTTTTTGCACGGGCAGCGACTCGCCCGTCAGTGCCGATTCTTCGGTTTTAAAGGCGGCGCATTCTATTATACGCGCGTCGGCGGGCACGGCGTCGCCGGCTTCAAGTATGATTATATCGCCAACGGTAAGCATTTCGTTGTCTATGACTTTTATACTGCCGTTTCTGACGACACGGCATTTTGACTTTGTCATTTCTTTTAGAGCATCGAGTGCTTTGTCGGCTTTTGTCTGCTGAATCACTTCGATTACCGAATTAAGCACCACCACCGCAAGTATCACGATGACGTCAAAATCAAATCCTCCGCCCGAAAGCAACGATACCGCAAGCGATATAACCGCCGCCGCAAGCAACACCAATGTCATGGGCGCTTTTATACTGTCAAGCAGCATTGCCGCAACAGTGCGCTTGGGCGGGTCGGCAAGTTTGTTGGCACCGTCGGCAGCAAGACGTGATGCCGCCTCGCCGTCTGTCAGACCTTTGCGGTCTGTTTTTAAATGCGACAGCAGATCCTGCTCTTGCATTGAATAAATTTTTTGCATACGCAAACCTCTTTCTTTTTTAATCCTCAGTTTTAATCAATAATATATTGTCCTAAAAAACAAAAGCGCGGCAAGACTCAGCACAATATTATGTGCAAAAAAGTCTTGCCGTGCCCGTTTAAATCAAACAGAGCCGCCGCGGCCGAGCGTGTTTTAATTTATACACGCCGTGATGACGACCGCCGCAATGCCGCATGACTGCGGCAGGGGCTACTCCCTTAAATGTTATGTAATTGTAACACATGCCGAATGATATGTCAAGTTTATTCGTCGATTTCTTTGCTTCGTTCGTCGTCTTCCGTCTCGGGATGCTCTTTGACCTTGACGTTTGTGAGCAGTATGGTGCGATCTTTGACCTCTTTGACTTCGATCTCGAGGTCCTCTGTCTCGCAGGCAAACGTTTCGCCGTCGTCGGGCAGACGGTTTATAATACTGCAAATATACCCGCCGAACGTAGTGCAGTCTTCGTCGGGCAGTTCTATATGCAACGCTTCGGCAACGTCGGTTATAGCGGCACCGCCGCCTACCGTCCAGACGCCGTCATCGCGCTGTTCGAGCAATTCGGGATCTGCCGCCGCCATATCTTCTTTGTCTTTAAGGTCGCCGACCAGCGTTTCGATAAGGTCACGCAAAGAAACAACACCCAAAAATCCGCCGTATTCGTCTATGACCACGGCAAAATATTCGCCGGTCTCTTTCATAACTCTGAACAACGCGTTTGCCTTCATTGTTTCGGGAACAAAAAACGGTTCTTTTACCGCGTTGGCAAGCACATTCTCGCGCGATTTGTCGCTGAGTCTGAAATAATAGCGCGAGTCAAGGATCTGTATTATATTATCCTCTCGGCCGTCGTATATGGGATAAAACGAGTGCGGGTTGTCGATTATAGTGCGCTCCCACGTTTCGTCATCATCTTCAAGGTCAAGCGCGATTATGTTGCGGCGGTGGTTGCAGACCTCGTCGAGCGTGATATCGTTAAACTCGAATATATTGAGTATCATCTCGTTTTCTTCTTCTTGAATAACACCCTGCTTTTGACCTTCGGACAGCATAAGTTTTATCTCGTCTTCGGTGACGGTCTCATCGGGTTCGTTGGGATTGATGCCCATAATGCGCAAGACGCAGTTTGTCGACACGGTGAGCAACCATACCAGCGGTGCGAATATTATCGAGACACCGTAAAGCATACCCGACATACCGAGCGCCATCTTTTCGGCGCGTTTCATGGCGACACGTTTGGGAACGAGTTCGCCGAACACAAGGTTAAAGAATGCGAGCACCAACGTGATGAGAACGATTATAACCGTGCTCAACAAATCGCGGTCGACGGTAGAACCGGATTCTATTATGGCATTGACTATCGGCTCGGCAAAGGTATCTGCCGCAAATGCACTCTGCAAAAATCCCGCAAGAGTTATTGCGACCTGAATGGTGGCAAGAAATTTTGAGGGTTGCGCTGTAAGCTTGCAAAGTTTTTTGGCTTTTTTGCTGCCGTCATCGGCAAGCGACTGCAATTTTGTTCCGTTAACAGACAGAACGGCGATTTCGGCGGCGGCGAATGTGGCGTTTAAAAATATAAGCACCACCAACAGCAACACCGCCCTAAGACTTTCAGATAACATATATCCTCCGTAAAATAAATAAGTGCAATATAACGACAAAAAGCATAGCGCAAATAGCGGTATGCTCGATAATTATGAAATGTATAAACGGATAGCCGGTGCGGGCTTACAATCGCATAAAGCAGGACCGTCGTCCATTATACAAATTCACCTCTTGTCATAATACTGAAATTCTGCAAAGCAGTGAAGACATTATAACGCATATGCTTGACATTGTCAATAGCAATATATGCAAAATTTATGATTTGCAACAGCGCATTATCACAGGTTGATTTTTTTCCTAAGGCATGTTATAATATCAAAAAAACAAAGGAGCATATTATGAAAAAGTTAACGGTTATTCTTTTGTCTGCGCTTATGCTGATATCGGTGTTGGCCTTTGCTTCGTGCCAAGAGCAACCGCAGAATTACAAACAGCAATTATTGGCAGACCTCAAGGAATATCAAAGCATCGACCTTAATTCAAAACTTAACATCGCCGACGGCGGCATGTTTATGAACGGTCAAATCAAGTTGTCAAAACTCACATTGGGCGGGCAGGATAATTTATTGCCCGGAGACCTTGTGTTGGATTATGAAACGCAACAATTCGATTCCGCAATGTCGTTAGTCGGCAGTTTGGCGCTCGGCAGCGACAAAGCAAGCCTCGGCTTAATCAACGCCGACAACAATGTATACATCAATGTTGACGGCGGCGACAATTATTATAAATTGGATATGTCGGAAAGCGAAGAGATAAACGGCGGTTTTAGCCTTATGCAAACGGTAAATTCGGCAGAAAGCGTTCAGTCGATATACAACACCGTGCTGAAATACGCCGTAAAATTTGTTGAGTCTATTCCCGACACGGCATTTGACACCGAAGACGGATATAAACTCAAACTTGTTTCAAGCGACATTAAAGCAACGCTCGCCTCTGTCATATCCGATCTTAAAGCGGATGAAGACTTAAAAAAACTTATTGTCGACATAGCCGATCAAAACGCATATGACGATTTTATCGCAAAACTCGACGAGATCGTCGTTGACGAAAACGATATCGAAATTACCGTAAAAGAGAACGCTCGGGATGACGGTACCGATGTCACCGAGATTAAAATGTCGGTTGATGCCGAAGAACTGCTCGATATCATTTACACAAAAAAAGGCGATAACCGAAAAACCGTTATTGTCATTGACGAAGAATTCACGCTTACCTGTGAACACAGCGCAACAGACGACGGTGTGTGTGATACGGTCGACATCACTATGCCGGGCGTAACATTTGCTTTTAAAGCAAACAGCGACGGCAAGGGCAACCTTAAAAACAGCAATGTCGAATCGGTTATCGACGACAGCGCAAAACTGACTGCCGAAATCACATGCGAAGACGGCAAAATCTCAATCAGGGCAAAACTTTATACATTTGAATCAAACGAGTTTGCCGAAATCGTCGAGGTCATGTATGATGACGAGCAAAAAGACGGCAATACCACAGAGTTTACTACGACCGTCAACATCAAATACGGCGGCGCTATAATTCCCATTGCCTTTAACGGCACAACCGTTTTAAACGACAACGGCGCAGAGCTAAATGCAACGCTCTTGTGCGAACTTGTCGGACTTGAATGCAACGTTAAATTCGGTGCCGGCAAAAACAACAACAAAGTAACCGTGCCCGATGCATCAAAAGTCACAGACGATCCAGACGGCTCGGCTCTGGAAAGCGCATTTGCAAAACTTGCCGAAGATCATCCCGAACTTGTCGCGTTTATATCGCAATTCGGCGGTTTAGGCGGCGTTGTCGGAGAAGGTTAAACATTCACCGTTATTAAATAACATTATCAACGCAAAAGGTCGACCCGTAAAGGTCGACCTTTTATGTTTAACAAGTTAAATAAGCAACAGCGATCTTATCTCTTTAATATCGACCGACCCCGTAATATCGTCAAAATTCTCTGCGGTATCGATAAACGAAGAAACATAATCGTTGAATATATCGTCTATATGGTCGGATATTGCCTGTTCGCGTTCATCCGAACGACTGCCGGTTACATCTTCTTTGATAAATACATATATGCCTTTATCCGTGCAGGCAACATCGCATTCACCGACAAGGTTGTCGTATTTTACCGTCTTAAACAATATTTCGCCGTATTCTTCGATATCAAACACAACGCTGCCGATATGCGTACCTCCGCTTGCGGTTTCAAAGGTGACGCGTCCGTTTTTAACATCGTCAAGAAACAGCTCGGAATCCCTTGTAAGTTTATCGCATGTGCAACGCCAGAGACAATAATTTTTAATGGCAGTGGTAACATCCGAACGCGACACCGCAACACATTGAACTATATATATGTCACCGTCTTCGGTTATCTTTGCGCATTCGTTTTTGTTTAACTTGGCGATATCGTCATAAAACGCATCGCCGTAATGCAACAGCATAACACTTTCGCTGTCTGAAGATTCACCCAATTTTTGCTCTATCGGCATGCCGTTTTTGATATCTTCAAGGCAAGAGTCGGCAAGAGCCTCGGCAGAAGCGTTATATTTAACATATTTGCATTTGACATAGTTGCGGTCAAAATATTCGAGA
Organism: uncultured Ruminococcus sp.; assembly: GCA_964402515.1. Taxonomy (GTDB): domain Bacteria; phylum Bacillota; class Clostridia; order Oscillospirales; family CAG-382; genus Coliplasma. The sequence continues at coordinate 6,295 of CAYOCM010000033.1, forward strand.
GCCTCGGCATCGGTTATATCAGGATCTATATATTGCGTCTTGCCGTCCTGATCGTAAAAACCGATAAAAAACAGGTCTGCTTTAACATAATTTTGCTCGACATATTCGTCAAACCATATATCCGCCTCGCGTTCGGATAATTCAAGGGCGCCCCCCTCTCCCGTCAGTTGCTCTTTCAGCGTTATGCCGCGGGCACATATGGAATAATACCGATATACCTCTTCCTCGGTAACGCCGAGGTCGTTGAGCACCTTAACAAAATCCGACTTGCTGTCATAACTTTCTGACAATTTGTCAAAATAAGCCTGTTTAAGTTCATCTGCGGGCTCGGCTATACCGGCATTGTCGCAAAGCTGTTTTATTACGGCGAGTTCTTTGCAGCGTTCTATTGCCGCCTGCAGAGTACTGTCGGCAAAAGTCACACCTTCGCTTATTTCATAATCCCAATATTCGGGATTAGCCTCAAAGTCGATATCGACGGCAAGTTTATATGCGTATTCTGCAATGCCTTTTTGCAATGCGGCGACAAGTTTAAACAACCGCTTGCCTATTACCGCGTCACCGTAAACTATTGCCGCTTCATCTGTATCTATAACAGGCGGCTGTGAAGCCTCGGGTACGGATTCATCCGATTGTGACGATTCCGTAGGCTGATATGCGGTTATCTTACAAGACGAAAGTGACGCCGCAAGCAAGCAAACGAGCAAACATATGGCATAAATTTTTTTCATACAAAGCCTTTCTGTTTATTTACTTATAAACACTGTTGTGATAGAATGATAGCGAGGTGATATTGGTTGAAAGAAATTATCGCAGGTAAAAACGACGCGGGGCAGCGCCTTGACAAACTGATGGGCAAGCTGTTTAAAACCATGCCGACAAGCCTGATATACAAATACATACGCACAAAGCATATACGCATCAACGGCAAGCGCATAACGCAAAACACCGTGGTGAACGAAAACGATATTATTTCGTTTTATATATCCGACGAGTTTTTTGACGACCAAAGCAAGCCGATATTCATGTCGGCAAAGCCCGAGATAAACGCAGTTTATGAGGATGAAAATATTCTGATAGCCGACAAGCCGGCAGGGCTGCTCGTCCACTCTGACGAAACAGAGGACACAGACACGCTGATAAACCGCATTCTGGCTTATCTTTATTCAAAAGGCGAATATGACTTTGAAAAAGAAAACGCATTTGCGCCGGCGCTGTGCAACCGAATAGACCGCAACACCTGCGGGCTTGTCATTGCCGCAAAAAACGCCGAGGCGCTGCGCGAGATGAACGGCATAATCAAAGGTCGCCTGATAGAAAAATATTATCTTGCCGCGGTACACGGCATGATGCCCGATGCCGAAGGGCGCATAAGCGGTTATATTCAAAAAAACAGCGCTTCAAACACGGTAAACGTTAAAAGCAAACGCACATCAAACGACGACAAAACCGCGATAACGGAATATAAAGTCATAACTTATGATAAAAAACAAGATCTTTCGTTGCTTGAAATACGCCTCATAACCGGGCGCACCCATCAGATACGCGCTCATATGGCATCGATAGGCCATGCTCTGCTCGGAGACGGCAAGTATGCGATAAACGCCGAAGACCGCAAAAAAGGATTTAAGCATCAGGCATTATGCTCTTATTGTCTTAAATTCACATTAAACGGCTATGACGGAGTTTTAAAATACCTTAAGGGCAAAGAGATGTATGCCGATGAACCTTATTTTATAAGGCTGTTTAAGTAATCGACTTAAGCATCAGGTCCCAAAGCTCGTCCCTGCCCTGCCCTGTCTGTGAGGAATAAAGCACTATGCCCGTGCCCGGACGTATAAATTCGCTTGTTACAATCTTTGCGGTCTGTTTTTGCAATTCGGTTTTATTGAGTTTGTCGCATTTTGTGGCAACGATAAGATAAGGCACATTATAATATGCCATATACTCAAGCATTGCTTTGTCGTCGGCGGTAAAACCGACTTTGATATCAACAAGTTGCAACACGAGTTTAAGACTGTTTTGATCTTCAAAATAAGATTGCGTAAGATTTTGCCAGCGCAGTGCATCCTGCTTTGGTCTGCGGGCAAAACCGTAGCCCGGCAGGTCAACAAGGTATAAAGCCTTATCAACGCAATAATAATTAACGGTTATCGTCTTGCCCGGTTCGGATGAAACACGGGCAAGTTTTTTTCTGCCCAAAAGCGAGTTGACAAGAGAACTTTTGCCGACATTCGATCTGCCTGCAAAGGCTATCTGCGGAATTCCGCTTTTGACAAGTTGAGACGGCATACCGGCCGTTATCGCGAGTTCTGTATTATGGAGATTCAATCCCCTGTAATTCATTATCATAAAGACACCCTATAAAAGTGCTGCCGTAAGCACATCGTCTATGCGTTTTGCAGGCACAAAATCAAGCGCATCAAGCACCGCGCCGTCAAACTTGTCGAGATCCGACATATTGTCTGCGGGAATGATGACTTTTTTTGCGCCCGCTTTATATGCGGCTATTGATTTTTCACGCAAACCTCCGATAGGCAAGACACGTCCCGTAAGTGTGATCTCGCCGGTCATGGCAACATCTCGTTTTGCGGGTCTGCCGGTAAGTTCGCTTACCATGGCGGTGCATATAGTCACGCCTGCACTGGGACCGTCTTTGGGCGTTGCGCCTTCGGGAACATGTATATGCAAGTCACGGTTTTTATAAAAATCGGGATCCACGCCGAGTTCGGCGCTGTGTTTGCGAATATAACTGATTGCGGCATGTGCGCTTTCTTTCATAACATCGCCAAGCGAACCCGTAAGTTCTATCTTGCCGGTGCCGGGCATCGAAAGCACCTCAACCCTCAGCATTTCGCCGCCGACAGAAGTCCACGCAAGTCCGTTTACCGTGCCGACCTCGTCATTCGAATATATCGAATCCGGCCTGAATTTAGGCTTGCCGAGCATTTTTTCGACTGTGTTTTTTGATACGGTTATGCTGTTGTGAGAACCTTGAATGAGCTGTTTGGCCGCCTTACGGCAGATCGACGCAATCTCGCGTTCAAGCGATCTTACGCCGCTTTCGCGAGTATAGCCGCACATAATGGCATATACGGCGGCGTCGGAAAATTTAATCTGCGATCTTTTTAAGCCGTTTTGCTTTATTTGTTTGGGAATAAGATGATTCTTTGCTATCAACAGTTTTTCAAAATCGGTATAGCTGCCGATGTGTATTACCTCCATGCGATCAAGCAAAGCCGCCGGAACGGTTTCGGTAGTGTTGGCGGTAGCAATAAAAATGCAACTTGACAGATCAAACGGTATCTCGATAAAATTGTCTCTGAATTTAACATTCTGTTCGGGATCGAGCACTTCGAGCATAGCGCTTGCGGGGTCGCCGTGTATGCTTGAGGCCATCTTGTCAAGTTCGTCAAGCAATATAACGGGATCCGACGTGCCCGCCTGTTTTATCGCATTGATAATTCTGCCCGGCATAGCGCCGACATATGTGCGTCTGTGACCCCTGATCTCTGCCTCGTCATGTATGCCGCCCAACGAAACGCGCGCAAATCCGCGATGCGTTGCGTGAGCGACAGATGCCGCTATCGAGGTTTTGCCGACACCCGGAGGACCGACAAGCAACAAGATCTGCCCTTTAACATTCGGCTTTAACTGCCTTACGGCAAGAAACTCGATAATGCGTTTTTTTACATCGTCAAGTCCGTCGTGCTCGTTATTTAATATTTGTTCTGCCTCGGCAATATCAACATCGGCAATATCGCGCCGCTGCCACGGCAGTTCAAGACATGTTTCGATATAATTGCGTATCACCGTCGCCTCTGCGGTGCCGAATTGCATTTTTGCAAGTTTGTCGTTTTCGGCAAGCAATGCATCTTTAACATGCGGCGGCAAATCGGCCTCGAGTATCTTGCCGAGATATTCGCCTGTCGAATCTTCGCCCAATTCGTGCTTTATTACGGCAAGTTGCTCACGCAAAAACATTTCGCGCTGCTTGTTTTGCATAGCATGGCGTGTATCCGATTCTAACTGTTCGTTAAAGACATGCAATTCGATATCGCGCATTATAATGGCGGTAACGGCCTCGTAACGAGCGATAAGATCGGTCTGCAATAATAATTCAAGTCTTTCGTCAAAGTCATTTACTATTTCGGAAGCGATGCAGTCGCACAGTTCCGAAAGATCATTTGCCGACGCCACCGCTTTTGCGACCTCTGACGAAGCGTATCTGCCCATCTTAGCCGTGTATATCTCAAAAATGCCTTTGAGCTGAGATATCAAACGGCGATTTTTGACATCGGGTACGGAAGGTGCGGTATCGGTGTCGACAAAGCACATAAGAGCGCCGTCAACATAGCTGTCGTCGGCGCGCTCACCGCGCGAAATACCCGTGACCAACACCTGATATGTGCCGTCGGGTAATTTTATATATTGCAATACTTTTGCCGTTGTGCCTATTTTCGAGAGGTCTGCGCCGGACGGCGATTCTACGGCAGCATCGGTTTGAGGCACAAGAAACACCATACCGTCGTTTTGAACGGCGGCAAACAGTGCCTTGACCGAAGCGTCGCGCGCTATGACAAAATTTGCGGTGCAACCGGGAAACACAACAACGCCTCTCAGCGCTATTGACGGCAAAGCGATGCAATTTTTTATATCCTGCATAAAAATATAAGCCTTTCGATAATTACAGACCGAGCATTGCGCTGCCGATAATGCCGGCATCGTTGCCGAGTTCGGCAATCTTTATCAGCGTTTGCTTGGGACTGTTGCGTGAATACTGCTCTTTTTTAACAATATCGATAACGGGCAAAAGCAATGCATCACCCGCGTTTGATACGCCGCCGCCTATAGATAATACCTCGGGCTGGAATATGTTGATAATGTTGACTATGCCGCACGCAAGATAAGAGATATATGTGTCGAGCACGTTTTGTGCGGTCTCGTCCCCCTGCTCTGCGCCTGCAAACGCGGTACGTCCGTTGACATTTTCAAGAGATGGTGCGATCTGCCACATTGCCGACTCTTTATGCTGTTGCATAGCTTCGCGGGTAAGGTCCATAAGTCCGGAAGCCGAAGCATATGTTTCCCAGCAGCCGCGCCTGCCGCACGAGCACTGCTTGCCGTCATGGACTATAACGATATGTCCCAATTCGCCGCCCGCAAAGTTAAAGCCGCTGTATATCTTGTTGTCGATAATGATTCCGCCGCCGACACCCGTGCCGATGGTTATCATTATCGAATCTTTGTAGCCTTTTGCGGCACCGACAGTCGCCTCGCCTTTTGCCGCGGCATTGGCGTCGTTTTCGACATATATCTTTTTAATGCCGGTAAGTGCCGAAAGTTTTTCGGCTATGGGATAATTTAAAAACGGCAACGAGCAAGCATAAACAATTACGCCCTGTTCGGGATCTGCCGTGCCGGGTGACGAGATACCCGCATAAGCGATATCGTCAACCTTAAGTCCGGCACCCGCGATAACGTCAAGGCAGAGTTTTGCCATATCGTCGGCAACGCGGTCACCGTCTTCGGTACGGACGGTGGGAACACTGCTTTTGTAAATTATATTGCCGTTCTTGTCGCAGACGCCCGCTTTTATCGACATTCCGCCGAGGTCTATTCCCAAATAATACATGATAAATCTCCTTATGTTATATTTATTCTTCTGTGCCGTAGAACTCGGCAATGCGCTTGTCAAGTTCTTCGGCGGTGTTATATCCCATCTTTTTTTGGCGGTTATTCATGGCGGCGATTTCGATTATCACTGCCAAGTTGCGACCGGGCTTGACGGGAATCGTTATAGAAGGAACCGTTATGCCGAGTATCTCGGTAGTCATATCTGTATTACCCAGGCGTTCGTATGACTTTCCCTGCTCCCAATTTTCAAAATTGATGACCAGATCTATTTTTTCGGTATCTTTGACCGAGCCCATGCCGAATATGCGTCTCACGTCAACGACACCTATACCGCGAAGTTCGATATAATATCTGATCATTTCGGGTGCGTTGCCGACAAGAGTGCGTGAAGAAACGCGTTTTATCTCAACCGCATCGTCGGCAATAAGCCTGTGACCGCGTTTTACAAGTTCTATGGCCGTTTCGCTTTTGCCTATGCCGCTGTCGCCGAGCAACAAAACGCCTTCGCCGTATACCTCAACCAAAACGCCGTGCGTGGTAATGCGTTCGGCAAGCGAAACATTAAGCGCCGAGATAAGAGTTGCCGATATATCACTGGTATGAATAGGTGTGCGGTAAAGCGGAGTATTGTATTTTTTTGCCGCTTCCAACAGTTCGTCAAAAATATCAAGGTTTGATGTTACGAGCGCACAGACGACATTATGTGAAAAAAACGTGTCAAGCGACTTAAAGCGTTGATCCGGCGTAAGGCTTGAAAGATAAGAATGTTCCATATTGCCTATCAGCTGTATGCGTTCTTTGACAAACGCATCAAAAAATCCCGCAAGAGGCAATCCGGGACGGCTTACATCAGAACGTGTTATTTTTATATCCGCAATATTGTCGGGTAAAAAGACGGGTTCAAGGTCAAAATCTTTTGCCAAAGACGTTAATGCGATGCTGTATTCATGTTTCATCGATGTTATCCTCCGCAGGTTGCTGTATTATTTCGGTTTGTTCGGGTGTATAGGTTTCTTGTTCGGCCGGTGCAAAATGTTTTGCCGTAAACAGGCTTGCCGCTATAAGCAACACGGCCAAAACGGGAACCGCCACGGCAATAACATTGCACGCTTGCGTATTGCCGGCAAGCGGTATATACAGCGAGGCGTAATTATACCATATGACATCGGGCAGAGAAGCGCCGTCGGCAGGCGGCTGCAATGCACCGGTCATATCGTAATTGATAAAAACAAGTGAAAAATAAAGGTTATAAGCTATGATGCATATAACTATCAGCGCAATAAAATATAAGAATATCGCAATGCCTAAAGGCGACTCTTTTTTATCCGGCATAATGCACGCTCCTTAAATTCAAACAACATATTTCAACTTACATTATATAAAAAATCAAAGTTTATGTCAATAGGATAATCTGCCGACGGCATGGTATAAAAATGCTATTGAAAAAAAACAAAAGCCGTGATATAATCATCAAAGAGATGCGGAATATGGCCATACTAACCGGGGAGATA
>CAYOCM010000034.1:0-13359 GCA_964402515.1 uncultured Ruminococcus sp.
AAAAAGACCTTGCCGCTATCGCAATGTCTTACGGCTATGTCTATGTCGCTCAGATTTCTATGGGCGCAGACAAAAACCAGACCCTTAAGGCTCTGCTCGAGGCAGAGGCATATCCCGGACCTTCGTTGGTCATAGGCTATGCACCTTGCGAAATGCACGGCATCAAGGGTGGTATGGCTAACTGCCAGTCCGAGATGGCTAAGGCTGTCGCGGCGGGCTATTGGCAGACATTCCGTTATGACCCCCGCCGCAAAGCAAACGGTGAAAATCCCTTTATGCTTGACAGCAAACAGCCCACCGAGAGCTATGCCGATTTCATCAAGGGTGAGACCAGATATAACAGACTTGCTCAATCGTTCCCCGAGAGAGCCGCAGAGCTCTTTGCGAACGCCGAGGCAAACGCTAAGGCAAAATACGAGCGTCTTGCTCAACTTGCCGGCAAATAATATCGATCATGTCGCGGTGCGTGCTTGACTGCGCGCACCGCGCAGTGTTTATTTGATGATCAAACAGTGCCGCCTTTTGCGGCACGGAAGGGGAGTGACAAAGCATGGCTAAGGCAAATAAAAACGGCGGCTATCGTGCAAGAGGATACAGACAAATGTATGTTGCCACCGCTATATGCATGGTGGTGGTCATTATTATAATTATCGCGTTGGCGGCGCTGCATTCAAGCCTTGATCCCAACGACGCTTCTGTCGATCCCGACCTTTCGCGCGGCGAAAATATATTGCCGCCTGAAGACAGCACCGTCAGTATTTATACGATTTCCGAAGATGTACAAAACCCCGACGCCGAAAATTATATCGAGCATTCGGTCCCTAATACCGAGGTGTATTCGGGCGCGCTTGCGCTTGTTACCGCCGACGGCAAAGAGCCAAACAAAACATTGCTCGGTTTAAAAGATATATATTCTAATATGGACGGCAGTTACGGATTGACTACCACATCACTTGTGCTTAACTCTGATGCGATAAGCGCACTCAACCTGTTTATATCGTCGTTTAAATCAGAGGTCGGCTACAGCAAAGACAGGCTTTTGATACAAGATGCATACAGTAGCTTTGCCGATTTGACCTCAAAAGAAAAATTAACCAGTTATCCCGATCTTGCAAGCGGATATTCTGTCAGACTCGGCATTACCAATCCGGGCGATTTCAGGCTCGGCGAAGGCAAATACCTTTGGCTTGAAGAAAATGCCTATAAATACGGATTTATATTGCGCTATCCCGTCGGTAAAGAGGCAGAGACAAAAATAGCCGCGAGTTCTGTGTGTTACCGTTATCTGGGGCTTGCGCATTCGGTTTATATCAAAAACAACGATATCTCGTTTGATGAATATATAGCCGAGGTGCGCACTCACGATTATAAAAATCCCATACGCGTTACATATGACAATGTGACATATAAGATCTATTACGCCGAGGCGGATTCGACCGCGTCTTCGACTTTGGTCTATGTGCCGTCGAGTTATCCTTATGAGATATCGGGTGATAACGATGCCGGATTTATAGTCACGGTAACCGAGGTTTCCGAATCCGAAGTTTCCGGCGTCTCGGATATTTCTGATATATCTCAAAATTAATAAAAATGCCGACAAATGTCGGCTTTTTATGTACAAATTTTTTTGCAGCGCAAAAGAACATATGTTTTGTTCGAGTGCTCTGTATGCCAAAAAACACGGTGCGTTTTTGTGCTTTTTGCCCATAACAATTTGCCGATTTCGGGCGACTTTTCGCTGCCTTGGGCGCACGCCGTTTTAAAACGCCTGATATGATTAATTATCGCCACACGTCGCTTTTGGTTAAAAATACTTTAACAATATGCAAAAATGCCTGATTTTTAAATATATATCCAAAATCAAAGGGCAATATCTTGCGACTTGAAGTTGGGTTTTATAAATAACGGTGACGCATAATTATATGTCGAAAATCAAGGCAAATTTACATAATGTTTTTGGCGGTTTGCATATTTTGCCGCAATGCTTTTGATATAAATTGCATAAATCAAAAACTCTATTTGCGGCAGTATTGACAAAATTGACTAACAGTGATAAAATTCACGATGTAAATATGTAAAAAGCTATCTTTATGCTTAAATGCAGCTGCTTTTTATCGCACCATTCCATTTCAGGAGGATCAACGGATGAACCGGATCAAGCACAAATCAGCGCGTGTTCTGTGTGCATTTATCGCGTGCGCCATATTGTTTGGCGGCTTTGGCGGCGCGATCGGTGTATTGCAGGCCGACGCATTAGTCGAATCGGTGGGCGGCTCCGATTCGCTTGTACGTACATCGCTTAAAGAGATAAAGTCTATACTTACCTCGACGATGTATAACGACTATGACGAACTTTATGCACAGATCAAAGATGCTGTAAGCTCTATCGAGATCGACCTCGGGTCTTATGATACCGAGTTGTCGGGTGCTACCGTAAACACGGGCACTGTCGACGGAGAAAATTGCATCATGGTGGGTGACGACGGCAACCTGGTCTTTAAGATCAATGTTACCGAAGAGGCTCGCTACTGTCTGCGCATAGAATACTATACGGGCGACATAACTGTTTGCGATTCCGACGGCAACGTCGTTTCGACTGGCAAGTCTACCGCAGCCGAAAGAATGATACTTATCGACGATAAGGTACCGTTTAAAGAGGCGCGCTCAATCAAGTTCGCAAAATCTTGGGTAGACAAATTGCCCGAACTTGACGAAAACGGCAAGGTTATCAAAGACTCATACGGCAATAAACAAACATACTCCTCTGACAGTGACAGATATCTTGAATACGTCACCGATCAGAAGAATAATGCCGCTGATTCATCCCGTCCTTTCCAAAAAGACAACAACGGCAACGAGCTTAAGCCCGATAAAGAACTCGACGCACAATGGGTCACCGCCACGGTCCAAGATTCGACAGGTTATTATAACGGGGCACTTCGTTTTTATCTGTCTGAGGGTGAACACACCATTACTATCGCTACCGTCAGCGAACCTATCGCCATTAAGTCGATAGCGTTTGTTCCCGATGAAAAACTTCCCACATACAACGAATATCTCAAAGAACACGAGAACGATCCCGATTACACCGGCAACAAGCTTTATACTCAGGCAGAGTTCCCCAGCGCTACCTCTGACCGTACCATATATCAGCTTAACGACCGTTCTTCGGCTATCACTGTTCCGCAGGATCCCGCTCTTGTCATACTTAACACCATAGGCGGCGACAAATGGCAATATACCGGACAGTGGATCGAGTGGCAGGTCAACGCACCTTCCGCCGGTATGTACAGCATAGTATTGCGTGAAAAACAAAGTTTCTATGCGGGTATGTATGTCTCGCGCAAAATAACCATCAACGGTCAGCAGCCTTTTGCCGAAGCCGCAAACCTCAGATTCAACTATTCCGAATCGTGGGAGACAAAGGCACTGTCGGCCAGCGTCTATGACGCAGACGGCAATATCGATTACAGTACCACGACACCGCTTAAGTTTTATCTTAATGAGGGCGTAAACACCATAAGACTTTATGTTGTTCTCGGCGATATGGCAGAGATGCTTTCAAACGTCGAAGAGTCGCTTAACAACATTAACGAGTATTACCGCAAGATATTGATGATAACCGGTCCCGATGCCGACGAATATCGTGACTATGACTTTGACAAACTGATTCCCGACGTCCTTAAGGGCCTTGTCAAAGAGGCTAAAAACCTCAACGATGCTTCCGCACAGCTTACGCTTGTTACCGGCGCTAAAGGCGACCATGCCGCAACGCTTGAACGTATTGCGGTCATAATAGAGCGCATGGGCACTTATCCCACGACTATTGCCGGCAGCATGAGTACTCTTAAAGACAACCTCGGCACTCTCGGCACATGGCTCACCGATACTCAAAATCAGCCTCTGCTTATAGACTATATCTGCTTGCAGTCGGCCGATGACGAATTGCCTCAGGCAGAAGCAACTTGGTGGGAAAAGTTTGTAAACGAGTTCGAAAAATTTATCGCTTCGTTCTTCTCCGATTATAACTCGCTCGGTTCCGTTTCGGATGAAACACTTACCAACGAAGATCTCGACAAGGTCGCCATAACCGTTTGGACCAACACCTCGCGTGAGCAGGCTCAAATACTCAGAAACCTTGTCGACAATGACTTTACCGCAAAATACAATATTCCCATTGAGGTCAAACTTGTTGTTTCCGGCACGTTGCTTCCCGCAACGCTTGCGGGCACCGGCCCCGACGTTTCGATGAACTCGGGCCAAAGCGATCCTGTCAACTATGCTATACGTTCGGCGGTCAAATCGCTTAATACCACTACCGGCGACACCAATATAGGATATAATTTCAATGACCTTTCAACTTGGGCAGATCACCCGATCTACGGTCAGTTTATCGACGAGATAGATACATTTGACGAAGTTACAAAGCGTTTTTCGGATTCCGCTATGACTCCGCTCACGCTTTACGGCGAAGCATACGGCCTGCCCGAAAATATGTCGTTCTCGATGATGTTCTATCGCAAGGACTTGTTTGTTGAATTCGGCATCGAAGTTCCCAACACATGGGATGATTTCCTTTCAATAATCAATACCATTCAGTCAAAGCGACTTGACATAGGTTTCCCCACCGGCACCTCCGGCTCGATGATACTGATGTATCAGCAGGGCGAAGAGCTGTATGATATGGGCAACTATGATTATTATCTCAAACTCTTTAGAGAATTTTATACCGATGATGAGTTGTTTGAGATGGGTTATATATATGAAGATGCCGACGGCAACATCATTCCCAAAACCGACGGTATGACCATCAACCTCGACTCTGACATCTCGGTCGGCACATTTAAGCAGGTCTGCAATTATTTTACAATGTATGATTTTCCTGCTTCTTACAGCTTTGCCAACAGATTCCGCGAAGGCACTATGCCCTTGGCAATAGCCGATTATACCAACTATAACACGCTTATCGTATTTGCACCCGAGATCCAAGGCTTGTGGGAATTCACCCCGCTGCCCGGCACGGTTGCGGCCAACGGCACTGTCGACAACTCTACCATCGGCTCAGTTTCTTCTATCATTATGATGAAGAGCGTCACCGATGAGAACGCGCTTGCCGCATGGACGTTTATGCAATGGTGGACCAGCGCCGAAATACAGAGCGCATACGGCAACGAAATGATCGCTTTGCTCGGACCTTCCGCAAAGCAGAACACCGCAAACCTTGAGGCTCTTGCCAATATGAGCTGGACCAAGGACGAATATGACAACCTGCGCGCACAGTTTAACGCTGTTAAATGCACACCCGAATTCCCGGGCAGCTATATCATCAGCCGTTATACAAACTTTGCATTCCTCGATGTTTATAACAACTCGGCAGAGCCTACCGAAGAGTTGCTCTCTTATATAGTTGATATCAACAACGAGCTCACCCGCAAACGTTCGGAGTTCGGTCTGCCTACCGCAGATACCATTAAAGAACTCGAAAAAATGCGTGATGCAAAAAACGAAAATAAAGATTAGAGCGGAGGGGAAGGATAAATGGCAAAAGAAAAAGCAATTATACGCTCTGATTTGACCAGAGCCCAATGGACATGGATACAGGTCAAAAAGCATAAGGTAGCCTACCTCATGGTTCTGCCGTTCTTTGCACTGTTTTTCCTGTTCACGGTCGTTCCCGTCCTGTTGTCGGTGCTGCTCAGTTTCACCACCTTCAACCTGCTCGAGTGGCCCACATTCGTCGGAGTTCAAAACTATATACGTTTGCTGCTTGATGACGATATCTTTATCATAGCTGTTAAAAACACCCTTGTTTTTGCGGCAATAACCGGCCCCTGTTCTTATCTGCTCTCGATGATGTTCGCATGGTTCATCAACGAGTTGCGCCCTAAGATACGTGCGTTTGTAACACTGTTGTTCTATGCACCGTCTATCTCGGGTTCGGTCTACCTCATTTGGACGATATTCTTCTCGTCCGACCAATACGGCTTTGTGAACGCTTGGCTTATTAAATTAAACCTTATTTCAAAGCCTATACTGTGGTTCCAGGATGAAAAGTATATCTTTCCGCTTATCATAGCCGTTGCACTCTGGACGTCACTCGGCACATCGTTCCTTACGATGATAGCCGGCTTCCAGGTCGTCAATCAGGAACTTTATGAAGCCGGCGCCGTCGACGGCGTTAAAAACAGATGGCAAGAACTTTGGTATATCACCTTGCCCTCAATGAAACCTCAGCTTATGTTGAGTGCAATTCTCGCAATAACCGGCTCTTTCGGCTTTGGTGCGGTAATTACCGCATTGGTCGGTTTCCCCAGCCCCAACTATTGCGTACATACGATAATGCACCATCTTGACGACTATGGCGGACAGCGTTTTGAGATGGGTTATGCATCCGCCATCGCAACCATTCTGTTCTTTATGCAGATAGGCTGCAACATGCTTGTAACACGACTCCTCAGAAAGGTAGGTACTTGATAATGTCTACATTAAAACAAAAACTTACCGTTCTTAAAGAGAAGCGTGAAAAAAGACAGATAGAAAACGGCACGTTTTATAAACGTTCGCTCAACCGGTCGGTCGGCGGTGATATAGGTATCTATATTCTGCTTGCCGTCGTCGGCTGTGTCATGGCTCTGCCCATGGTATATGCTATATGCCAATCGCTTAAACCTCTTGACGAGTTGTTCTATTTCCCGCCGAGGTTTATGCCGGTAAACCCCACGCTTAAAAACTATTCCGACTTGTTCAGATTGATGGGCGACTCATGGGTTCCGTTCTCAAGGTACATATTCAACACCGTGTTTATCTCGGTGGTGGGTACCGCGGGCAATGTTCTGCTCTCGTCATACGCCGCATACGCTATTGCAAAAATTCCGTTCCCCGGACGCAATTTCCTGTTCCAAACAGTTGTCTACTCGTTGATGTTCAACTCGACCGTCACGGGCATCACCAACTTTTTGATCATGACATGGTTCGGTTGGGTCGATACTTATTTTGCGGTCATAGTTCCCGCTTTCTGTACGACCTTCGGTCTGTATATGATGAAGCAGTTTATGGAGACCAGCGTCAACGACTCGGTGCTTGAATCGGCACGAATCGAAGGCGCGAGCGAAAATAAGATATTCTGGAAGATAGCAATGCCCATGGTTAAACCCGCTTGGATAACGCTGATCATATTCGCATTTAAAGATCTGTGGAACTCGGGTTCAAACATCTATATCTATTCGGAACAGCTCAAAACATTCAACTATGCAATCAGCCAGCTCGTTACATCGGGCGTCGCACGTTCGGGCGTAAGCGCTGCTTCTACCGTCGTTATGATGATAGTGCCTATAACGGTATTTGTCGTAACGCAGAGCAACGTCATACAAACTATGTCGACCTCGGGTATGAAAGACTAATAGGGGGGATCGAAAATATGAAAACCAAAATAATTCGTGTCGCCCTTATTTGCGTCCTGCTTGTTATGCTCGTGGGCACTGTCGCCGTCAGTGCGCTTGTGCCTTATGAGACATACACCTATGACGTTTATGGCGATGTGCAAAAGAGCCCGCACGCTTATGTGCCGCTCAAAGTTATTAACTCAAGCACTATTAAAGAGTCATATCTTAACGGTGCCAGTGACAACACCAAGGCAAAATATGAGTATACCGACATAACGGATCTCAATAACCCCAAAGACATCTTTGTTGACGACTTAAACCGCGTTTATATTGCCGATACCGACAACAGTCGAATAGTCGTTCTTGACGAAGAATACAATTTCTGCTTCTATATTACATCTTTCATCAACGATCAGGGCGTGCCCGATTCGCTTTCGTCACCCGAGGGTGTCTATGTTACCGAAAGTGAGATATATGTTGCGGATACGCAAAAATCGCGTATAGTCATATTTGACAAACTCGGCAACTTTGTTGACATCGTTCCCGAGCCCAGCAGTGACGTTATTCCCGACGGCAGTATTTATAAGCCCGTCGCGCTTGCCGTTGACAGATCCGGCAGAATATACGTTGTTTCTTCAACCACCCACTACGGTGTTATATCGCTTAACCGTGACGGTTCCTTTAACTCGTTTATCGGACCTCAGGCGGTCAGCGGCTCTGTTTGGGACAGATTGCTCAGAATGTTCCAGACAAAAGAACAGATAGCCGCGAGCACCAAGCTCGTCCCTACCGAATACAACAATGTTACCATTGACTCGGATGGCTTCCTTTATATTACCACCTCGACTATCGCCGACAGCGATGTTCAAAGTGCTATATGGAGCAGATCAAAGAGCGGCAAATATGCCCCCGTTAAAAAACTTAACCCCACCGGCAGTGACGTAATGGTTCGTAACGGTTTTTGGCCGCCCTCCGGCGAGATCAATTTCAGCACTATGTCAAATGCCGATATCTCGGGCCCGTCAAAGTTGGTTGACGTTGCGCTCGGCCCCGATAACACTTGGAGCGTTATCGACCAAAAACGCAGCAAGGTATATACCTATGACGAAAACGGCAACCTGCTTTATGCTTTCGGCGATTTCGGCGATCAGATGGGCAACATTCAGTCGCTTACCGCTATTGCATATCAGGGCACAAACATTTTGCTGCTCGACAAGACCTCGCAAAGCATTACCGTTTATAAACGTACCAGTTACGGCGACCTTATCGCTGCCGCTATACAAAAAAATGCCGATAAGCAATACGATGAGGCTGTCGATTATTACATCAGCATACTTCAGCACAACAACAACTATGATACCGCATATGTCGGCATAGGTCAGTCGCTTTACAGAGACGGCGAATATTATGAGGCAATGCAGTATTTTAAAGCAGCGTATGACTCTGAGGATTATTCAGATGCATATCAGCTTTACCGCAAAGAATGGATCGAAGACAACCTTTGGGTGTTGCCCGTCGTTATCATCGGTGCCATATTCCTTATCAGCAAGCTGTTCGGCTGGGCTAACAAGGTAAACAAACGCGGACAAAAATTCAAAGACAAACGCAAATTCTATGAAGAGATCGTTTACGGTTTCCATATCATATTGCATCCGTTTGACGGTTTCTGGGATCTTAAGCACGAAAAACGCGGCTCGGTAAGAGGTGCAACATTCTGGTTGGCACTTACCGTCATCGTATTCGTATATCAATCGGTCGGTCAGGGCTATCTGTTTAATCCCTATAACAGCACAACATCATTCCTGATGACTATTGTTTCGGTAGTTTTGCCTTTGTTCTTGTGGGTAACGGCAAACTGGTGCCTTACTACACTGTTTGAGGGTGAAGGTAGCTTTAAGGATGTTTATGTTGCGTCCTGCTATTCGTTGGTGCCGCTTGTATTGCTTATACTGCCCACCACTATCATGTCCAACTTTGTCATAGCCGACGAGATGTCACTGCTTACAATGGTCGATACTCTCGCATTCTGGTGGATGGCAATGCTCATATTCTTTGGCATGATGGTCACCCACGACTATGGCATAGTCAAAAATATGCTGACTACGCTCGGCACTATTGTCGGCGCGGCATTCATCATATTTATAGTAGTTTTGTTTGGCTCACTTATTAAGAAGGTCTATACGTTCTTCTACAATATTTATATTGAGCTTAAACTGCGAGCTTGACAGAAAGGGAGTGTAATCACCTATGAAAAAATTATCAATCGCATTGCTTGCATTTCTTTTGTGCCTCTCAATGATATTGCCTATTTTAAACATTCAGGTTTCTGCCGCCGAAGATGAAGAGGAAGAAAACGTGTGGGATACATTGCTTCCCGCATATATGTCTACCTCGTATAAATCAATCGAAGATCGTATCCTCGGCAATGACACTATTGCCGGCATGCAACTTATGCTTATCAAGGACGGCTATGCGCTTTATTGCGATCCCTTGACGGGCGAGGTAGTTAACCTCGTCCTCGAGGATCCCGTTAAGGACGACAAAGGCAACTATGTTCTTGACAAAGACGGCAATTATACCTATGAGCTTATCGAGGGCTCAACGGTCTATAAGTATAAGGGCTATTGGTCGACCAACCCTTATAATATCGGCTCAAGCCAATCATCGGCAGGTCTTAATACCTCTGATTCGATCAAGCAAAAGCTTTATTCGCAGGCCATTATCGAGTATACCGAAAACGATACCGATATGACGTTTAACACATTTGTCGATTCTGCGCTCAACGATCAGATTACGGTCAAAAATATACGCAGCGGCATCAGAGTTGAATACACAATAGGCCGCGAAGAGGTTAAATATCTTGTTCCCCGTCTTATACGCAAAGAAAAGCTCGAAACTCTCGAAGAACAGATCAAAGAGCGTTCGGACATAGCAAAAGACGCGAGAACATTTAAAGCATTCTATATTCTCAAAGACCCCAATCAAGAGGGGATCTCGATCAAAACGATCGAAGAGATGAAGGTGAAATATCCTATATGCGAAAAATTCCCGATATATGTTTGCGAGCCCAAGATCACCGCGCAAGAGCTTTTGCGTGTTGAGAAACTCGTCAAAAAGTATACCGATTATACTTTTGAGCAGATGGATATCGACCACGCCGAAACAGAATATACCGCAACCGACAAGACTCCCGCACTGTTTAAAATGGCTATCGAATATACGATAGACGAATACGGCGTTCAGGTCAGAGTCAATGCCGGCAATATACGTTTTGACTCGTCAAACTATAAACTTTCAAATGTTACCTTGCTGCCGTATGCGGGCGCCGGCAATACCAACAACAGCGGTTATATCTTTTCACCCGACGGTTCGGGTACCATAATCACTTTTGACAAGATCTCAGGCACCGCGTTTAAGACGCAAAGCCAGATGTATGGCGCAGATTATGCGTTCCACACTATTACCGGCTCAAATAAGCAGGTATACAGATTGCCTTGCTTCGGCGTTGTTGAAATAGTCGAAGATGCTATCAAGAAGAAAGACTATGTTCAGCTTGTCGACGAAGACGGCAACCCGCTTTATGACGAAGACGGCAACCCCGTTATGTCCGATGAGATGCAAACCGTTTACGAAGACCTTAAGATAGGCTATCTCGCCGTTATCACCGAAGGTGATTCGCTGGCCAATATCACGGTCGAAAACGGCGGTTCGGTGCATATGTTCGCATCGGCATATACCTCTTTCAACCCTCGTCCCAAAGACACATACGAGCTCGACGGCGGTCTGTCGGCCGGCTCTAATGCCATGTGGACGGTTGAATCAAAGAGAAAATATACCAAAGACTTTAAGATCAGATACTTTATCCTCACCGACGATATCTCGTATTCCGGCATGGCTAACACCTACCGCGATTATTTGATACGCGAGGGCGTTCTTGAAGAAAAAGACGAGCAGGCAGAGGCAGAAGACATTCCGCTTTATATCGAAACTCTCGGTGCCCTCGAGGTTACCAAAAAGTTCCTCGGTGTGCCTGTCCAGACAGTCATCGACCTGACATCGTTTGAAGACACTCTTTCAATGCTCAAAAAGCTTAAAGAAGAGGCCGGCATAACCAATGTCAGAATTAAGATGGATGGCTGGTGCAACGGCGGTCTGCCTTGGGCAGCGGTTCCTAACGGCGTCAAGATCGAAAAAGCACTTGGCGGCGAAAACGGATTTAAAGAACTGCTTTCGTGGTGCAATGAAAACGGCGTTCAGCTCTATCCCGAGTTTGAGTTTGTAAAAGCGGCGGCCGACTATCTCTTTGACGGCTTTAATAAAGACGAAGACCTTGCAAAGACTATTGACGACCGTAATGCGACAATACAGCGTTATCAGGCTTCAACTCAGGCGTATGAACGTACCGGCCACGGACTTATCTCGTCCAGAGTCATTCAGCGCTTCTATAACAACACTTGGAAAGATTATCAAAAATACGGCGTAGGCGGCATATCCGTTTCTTCGCTCGGTGAGATACTCAGTTCCGACTTTAACGAAGACGATCCGCTTAACCGCGAAGACAGCAAAAACATCATTACCAAACTGCTTGCTCAGATACAAGAGGACAACGGCAAAGTAATGATCTCGGGCGGCAACTATTATGCCATCAAGTATGCGTCCGATATAATCAACGTACCGCTTGATGACTCGAGACTGTCTTATTCGGCAGCATCCGTTCCGTTTATGGGCTCTGTATTGCACGGCTCTGTTGATTTTGCTGGCGAGGCTATAAACCTTGCGGGCGACTATCAATACACCTTGCTCAAGACCATAGAGAACGGCGCATCGCCTTACTTTATCATCGCGATCAATAATACCAGCGAGCTCAAGTCATATAATTATACCGAACTCGGCGATTATTATTCGGTCAGATACAGCATTTGGGTATCCGATATGGTTAAGACATATCATCAGCTCAACAATGCTCTTAAGGATGTAAGCAACGCCAAGATCGTTTCACACGAATTTTTGGATAGCGACAGACAGGTCTGCCATGTCACTTATTCAAACGGCGTTCAGTTCTATATCAACTATACGCTTAAAGACTACACAGTCACCGTCGGCGATAAGACCGTCACTGTCGGTGCCGAAAACTTTTTCAAAGTCGGCGCCGACGGCAACGTCGTTAATTTAGGAGAGGGGGAATAACAAATGAGCACAGCAGCAGTTGCAAAAACCTCGGCAGTTGCCCAAAAGCCCAAGCGTGCCAAAAAATCGCATTCGCTTCAGGCACAAAAAGCAAGAGCCGGCTGGATGTTTATAATGCCGTTCCTTATCGGCTTTTTCCTCATCTATTTGCCGATGATAGTCGAATCTATCGTGTTCTCTTTTAACGAGATAGTAACGCAGCCCGGCGGCGGTTATGTTCTTGATCCCGTGGGCTGGGATAACTACAGTTATGCGTTGTTTACCGATACCGAGTTCCTCGGCACTCTCGGCAACAGCGTGCTTGACCTCGCGCTCAATGTGCCGGCAATCGTCGTATTCTCACTGTTTATGGCGGTTTTGCTTAACCAAAAAATGCGCGGCAGAGCAATATTCCGTGCGATATTCTTTATCCCAGTTATCGTTTCAACCGGTATAATCGAGTCGATCGACCTGCAGAATACTCTGGCAAGCCAGATGGAGCAGATGGGCTCATCGTCAGATTCAACGGGCATGAATACAAATTCGGGCACATCTATAATCGAGGCGGTGGACGTCGAAAGACTGTTCAGCGGCATGAAAGTAGGTTCCGAGCTGGTAACATATGTTACCGGACTGGTGCAGAGCGTCTATGACATCGTTAATAAATCCGGTGTTCAGATGCTTGTCTTCCTTGCCGGCCTGCAGTCGATATCCCCCGCAATTTACGAGTCCTGCCAGATAGACGGCGCTACCGCTTGGGAAACATTCTGGAAGATCACCTTCCCCATGATCAGCCCGATGATATTGGTCA
>CAYOCM010000035.1:0-13227 GCA_964402515.1 uncultured Ruminococcus sp.
AAAGCCGATCTGCACTTGCAAATCGGCTTTTTTGTGTTATACTGCATTTATAAAGAGCGTTTATAAACCAAAAGAGGTATCTTATGCAAACAGGCAGTTTTAAAATAACCGGATACGACCTTAAAAGCATAGACGGCGGTATAGTCGTATATAAAGCCGGTGATAAAGACCGCGTTATCGATTCGGCCGAAT
Source organism: uncultured Ruminococcus sp. (assembly GCA_964402515.1). Classification (GTDB taxonomy): domain Bacteria; phylum Bacillota; class Clostridia; order Oscillospirales; family CAG-382; genus Coliplasma. The sequence continues at coordinate 193 of CAYOCM010000035.1, forward strand.
ACGATATAGGCAGGGCGATGATTTTGACTTTTGACAAAGACGGCAGGCTTTATGAAGCCGGAAAAGATATTCTGCCGAGCCAAAACGCTTATTACGGCGCGCAGACAAAGTTTATTATACCGTCCGGCGGTTTTGCCGTGGCGTTTGAACGCGGTTCCGACAAGACGCTTGCACGTTTTTTTGATATCGTATTTGACGGAATAGTGCTTTATAACGCCACGCTTTCTATGACATACGACATGTCGGCGTCGTTTGATGCCGACAATGAAGGCAATGATATTATAAACATATTCTGCGGTGACCCCGTGCCCGAGACAAAAGCCACAAAACATTTTTTGTTTGTCGGCAACAGCGGCACTTATTTCAACGGCACGCCTGTTAAATTTGAGGCATTGTGCCGTGCGGCGGGGCTCGATGTCAAGGCGGAATACTGCACGTTCGGCAGTGCGTTTCTGTCTGATTTCGCAGACGAAACAACCGAAAAAGGCGTATATTTAAGGCAAAAGCTGACAAATAAAAAATATGATTCCGTAGTTTTGCAGGATGCCGCAAAAGCGACGTTTGAGCAAACATCCGGCGCTTTAAACATAATCCTGCCGCTTATCGAGGCAAACGGCGCAAGGCCTTTGCTTTATATGCGATATTCAAATACACCGAAAGGGGCAAAAGCTTTGTGCGATATTTATACACGTCTGTCCGAACGGTTTAAAATAACATCGTGCCGCACTGCGGTCGCTTTTGCCGACATAACGGTAAATCACCCCGAAATCAACCTTTTCGCCGAGGACGGCAGTCATCATTCGAAAGAAGGCAGTTATTTGGCGGCTTGCGCGTGGCTTTATGCGTTTTGCGGGGTTGATCCGCGCGGCAATACTTACACTGCCGGTTTGCCTGCCGAAATCGCATATATATTGCAGAATGCCGCGTATAACGCTTATTTTTAAGTCGCACTATTGACTTTTTGCAATATGAGTGTATAATAATATTTTGTAATAATATGTATTTTACGGAAGGTTTTGTATGAAGAAATATTCTGTCAACGAACTGCGCAGCATGTATCTTAAATTTTTTGAATCAAAAGGACATCTGTGCTTAAATTCGTTTCCCCTCGTGCCTCAGGGCGACAATTCTTTGCTTTTGATAAACGCGGGCATGGCGCCTTTAAAACGCTATTTTACCGGAGAACTCACACCGCCTCGTAAGCGCGTGACCACTTGCCAAAAATGCGTCCGCACTCTTGATATAGACAACGTCGGCAAGACCGCGCGCCACGGCACGTTTTTTGAGATGCTGGGCAACTTTTCGTTCGGCGATTATTTTAAAGAGGATGCGATTCCCTGGGCCTGGGAGTTTTTGACATCGGTGCTCGGCATACCTGCCGAAAGACTTTATGTCACCATATACCTTGACGACGACGAAGCACGCGACATATGGCTCAAGACCGGCGTGCCCGAAAACCATATATTCAGACTCGGCAAAGAAGATAACTTCTGGGAGATAGGCGCAGGCCCCTGCGGCCCGTGCAGCGAGATACATTTCGACCGCGGCGAGCGCTATGGCGACTGCACACCCGAGCATCATTTCGGCGAAGGCTGCGGCTGTGACAGATTTATAGAGGTATGGAATATAGTCTTTACTCAGTTTGAGGGCGACGGACAGGGCGGCTATACACGCCTTGCACATCCCAACATCGACACCGGTATGGGACTCGAACGTCTTGCCTGCGTCATGCAGGACGTCGGCAATCTGTTTGAGGTCGACACCAACCGCAGGATACTCGATGCCGCATGCAACATTGCCGGCACGACATACAATGCAAGTGCTGCCGCAAATGATGTTTCTATCAGAGTTATAACCGACCATATACGCACCGCAACGTTTCTTATCAGTGACGGCGTCATTCCGTCCAACGAGGGCAGGGGATATATATTGCGCCGCGTATTGCGCCGCGCCGCACGTCACGGCAGACTTTTGGGCATAGCTCATCCGTTTTTGTCTGAACTTTGCGAGACGGTTATCGAGGTCAACGGCGACGCTTACCCCGAACTTGTCGAAAAGCGCGATTATATCAAAAAGACCATCGATATGGAGGAAGACCGTTTTTATCAGACTCTCGACGCCGGACTCAATATTCTCGAAAAAGCGCTTGCCGTCTGCGGCAAACTGCTTTCGGGCAGCGATGCGTTTAAACTTTACGATACCTACGGATTCCCCATCGACCTTACAAAAGAGATCGCCGAAGAACGCGGCATAAACGTCGACGAAAACGTTTTTGCCGAACTTATGAAAGCTCAAAAACAGCGCGCAAGAGAAGCGAGAGCCGCAATGGGCGATATGGGCTGGAGCGACGATTCGCTTGCATGCCTTGACAAATCGTCAAAAACAAAATTTGTGGGTTATGATACGCTTGAGAGCGACTGCGTCATAAAACAGATAATATTCGACGGCGAGGCATCGTCTGCCATTTCGGGCGGACAGGCCGTGATAGTGCTTGACCGCACACCGTTTTATGCCGAAAGCGGCGGACAGGTGGGTGACACCGGCGTTATCAAGACCGAAACCGGTACGTTTGCCGTCACCGATACAAAAAAGACTCACGAGGGCCAATATCTGCATTTCGGCGAAATGATAAACGGCGAGATCTCGATAGGCGGGGCTCATGCTTCCGTCGATTCGATGAGACGTCATAATATAATGCGCAACCATTCGTCGGTGCATCTGCTTCAGGCTGCACTGCGCATGGTGCTCGGCACGCACGTCGAGCAGGCAGGCTCTTATGTCGACGGAAATATAGCAAGATTTGACTTTACTCATTTTGCGGCAATGACCGAGCAGGAACTGACCGAGGTCGAACAGCTTGTCAACGACGTTATATTCCAGGCTTTGCCCATAACCGTCAGAGAAATGCCGATAGCCGAGGCAAAGGCCGAGGGTGCAATGGCGCTGTTCGGAGAAAAATACGGTGACATAGTCAGAGTTGTCAAAATGGGCGAATTTTCTACCGAGCTGTGCGGCGGCACACACCTTGACAATACCGCCAAGGTCGGCATGTTTAAGCTTGTGAGTGAGAGTTCTGTTGCCGCAGGCGTTCGCAGAATAGTTGCCGTCACCGGCAGAAACGCTTTAAAACATGTTGCCGTCACCGAAAATATAGTCGCTTCGGCCAAAGCCGCATTAAAATCAAGCGACAATATCACAGAACGCATCATTGCATTGCAGGATGAACTCAGACGCACTAAAAAAGAACTTGTTGCCGCAAACCTGGCACTTGCCGAGGCGACTATCGCTTCAAAAGTAGACAGTGCGCCCGAAATAAAAGGCGTTAAACTGCTTGCAAGACAGTTTGACTCTATGGCCGCCGATGCTTTGCGTATGGCTGCCGATAAAATGGCCGCAGAACATCCCGACCTGGTATGCGTCTTTGCGCTCGATAATGAGGGCAAAGTCATGCTTACTGCCGCTTGCGGTGCCGATGCGGTCAAAAAAGGCGCTCATGCAGGCAAATTGCTTAAAGCTGTCAGCCACCTGGTCAAAGGCGGCGGCGGCGGACGCCCCGACAGCGCAACCAGCGGCGGCAAAGATCCCGCGGGTATTCCCGCTGCTCTTGCGGAAGCCGCAAAAGTGCTTGAAGAAATGCTTTAAAAGCCTATATACAGAGGTTTAATAATTATGGATTGCCTTTTTTGCAAGATAATCGAGGGTAGTATCCCCTCAAAAAAGGTATACGAAGACGATAATGTCTATGCCTTTTACGATATCAATCCCAACGCACCCGTGCATGTGCTCGTAGTGCCCAAAAAGCACATAGAGTCTCTGGATGCGGTAAACGGCGACAATATAGGCGATGTTTCGCTTGTGTTGCGGGCGATACCCGTAATCGCCGAAATGCTCGGGCTTAAAAACGGCTACCGCGTGGTATCCAACATCGGAGAAGACGGCGGACAGACCGTAAAGCACCTGCATTTTCATATACTCGGCGGCACAAGACTGCCGGATAAAGTCTGCTGACAAGGCAGGAGGGATTTTGCTTTGCTGCGCCAAAGAAAGATGACCTTGGCGATAATATGTTTTTGTATCGGTGCCATAGCCGCTATGAACACCGAGGGTCTTGTTTTGGCGCTTGTTTTTGCCGTATCGGGTGTGCTGTGTGCGTTTTTTGCCGCGGCACACCGTTTCTTTTCATTAAACACGCGTGCGCTTGCGGTTTATGCGGTCTGCTTTATGGTAGGCGCGCTTTATCTTGCGGCATACGGAATGCTGGTGTTTGATACCGCCGCAAAATATGACGGCAAGCATGACACCGTCACCGCCGAAGTAACCGAGATACAGCACTACACCGACGGCGAAGGCGTTACGCTTAAGATCATAGCAAGCTCTGCCGGGGTTAAATACGGCACCCGTGTGAAACTTGTCTCCGACAAGACACCCGTATACGACGCCGGAGATACCGTGACCGCCGAACTGAATTATTATATCAGCAGGTCTGATTCAAACCGTGCCGATTTTATATTTTTGTGCGCCGACGGACGCGTTACCGAGTCGTGGGATTACGGCACGTTTTTTGTCAGGCTCAAGCAGAATATTAAAAGTCTTATATTCGATCTGCATTCAAATGCGCCCGCAGAGGTTTCGCGCATTTCGACTGCGGTGATAACCGGCGACGGCGACGTGTTGGACGCTCATACCTATGCGGTGTTTCGCAACTCGGGTGTGTCGCATCTGCTGGTGGTCAGCGGCATGCACGTTTCGATAATTTCGTTGGCGCTTGCTTCGGTACTTAAGGTATTCGGCATGGGAATGCGTCCCAGAATAATATCATCGTTTGCTCTGGCACTGGCCTACGGATTTTTTGTGGGATTTACACCCGGTGTTATAAGAACGCTGATAATGCTTGCATTCGTGACATTCGACAGACTGTTTATGCGTCATCACGACAGCATTAATTCACTGTTTGTCGCCCTGATGATAATAGCGATTTTTAATCCTTATCTTTTATCGTCTATGTCAACGCTTTTGTCCTTTGGTTCTTGCCTTGCCATACTGCTTGTTTCGCCGTATCTTGAAACAAAACTGTTTGGCATAAAAAGTTTTACTTTAAAAAATCTTGCATCGTTTTTTATAACGCCGCTCGTATTTTCGGCCGCGGTATCGCTGGTCACTATGCCTATAATGCTTTTCTGCGGAGGCGCCGTGTGTTATATCTCGCCTTTAGTCAATATGCTGATAACGCCGTTTTTCGGCTATGTGCTGATAACCGATGCCGTTTCGCTGATTCTGTTTGCCCTGACGGGATGGTGCTTTGTCGGTTTTCTGCCCGAATTCTGCTATAAACTGATATACCGCTTGCTCGATTTTGTATATTCTTTGCGCATAGGCTCGGTTTCGTCATCAATGCCGGGATTTTGGGTATGCATACTTTTTGCGATAGTGTTTGTGCTTGTGATATCGTTTGCCGAGGGCAGACGCTTAAAAATCGGCGCATTTGTCTCGGCATCCGCCGCGGCTGTTTCGGTCGCCTTGGTCACGCTGTGCTTCGCTTTGTCGCAGGGCAATATGTTGACTTACGAATATATTATGGGCAACAGCGAAAACGCCGTTTTTGCAAACACCTGCGGCAGTGTCGCTTATATAGACCTCGGCGGCAAACGTTCTTCCGATATTTTGCCGACACAACTCGGATACGGACGCATAGACGATTTTGTGTTTGCGGGCAAGGTATCTCACGAAAGACTTGCAAAAATAGCCGGCAATATTTATATAGACCGTGTGTATCTGCCGTATGATATGGGTGAGGACGAATATTGCGAGATATACGACCTTGCGCAGTTATTCGATTTTGAGATATGCATATACGATGAGCTGTCTGCCGTTTCATGCGGTGATACCGATATTTATATATCAAGCGGTGAGATAAGAACGGTAAACGGTGACGACGATATATGTTTTTTGCGCGGCGACATAGGCATGTGTTCTGCCGAGATTGCGGTTATGACCAAATATGCCAAGGTCGTCGACCAAACCGAGATAATATGCGATATATTCGTTGCCGACGATATATACAGCGGTAAAAACGTGATGTGCGACGGTTTTGTCAACATGACGGGATATGACAGCGTAAAGATCACGTTTGCGCCGCAAAAAGAGGTAAAATGCATTGAGTATTGATAAATTAAAAGAAAAACTTAAAAACAAAGATTATTGCGGGCTCTATTTTTTCTACGGTGACGAAGAATACACCAAAGACAGATATGTCGATATGTTGCGCAAATGCGTTTTGTCGTGTCCGCTGCCCGAATTCAATCACGTTGTGCTCGATGCTGAGGAATCGACACCGCTTGACCTTGAAGATGCCATAGCTTCTCCGCCTTCTATGTGTGATATAAAAATGATAGAGGTAAGGCATCTTGATGTCAATTCGGCAAAAAAAGCGGCGCTTGAGGGTTATATAGAGGCGATAAACGATATTCCCGACGGATGCGTTGTGCTGTTTTGCATGAGGTCGGGTGAAACTCCCGAGCAGACGGCTTATAAGAAAAAAACAAAAGCCTCATCGTCCGAATCGCCTGCGAATGCGTTTATGTCGGAGCTTTCGTCTATGGCAATTACCGTATGTTTTGAGCGCGAAACCGGCGACAGGCTGTATGCGTGGATAAGGCGCCATTTTATCTCGCGCAAAGTAGAGATAGATAACAACGCTGTTTATACGCTCGTGGAAATGTGCGGCAACGATATGTATGTGCTTTTGGGCGAGATCGAAAAACTGACTGCGTTTTATACCGGCACGCCCATAACCCGCTTTGATGTCAGAAACATATGTTGTTCAAACGAAGCTTACAGAATATACGAGCTTTCAAATGCGGTGATGAAAGGCGATCTTTATGCCGCAAAAACGATATTCGACAACCTTAAACTCAATCGCACCGACGCTTCGGCAATGCTGGCACAGCTTTCGAGGTCGTTTTGCGAGGCGCTTATGATAGCAACAGGTCTTGCCGACGGCAAAAGTTATTATGAGATCGCTTCTGCGCTCAAAATGCAGCCCAATCGCACGAGCGCGATAGCCTCGGGATGCAAGAACCGCAGTTATAAATCGCTTGCTGCCGCCGTCTTGATATTCGACAGCGCAGACAGGCGCATTAAATCAAGCCGCGAAGACCCCTATTTGGCGGTTGAAACGGCAATATGCAGGGTGTGTGCAAATGCAAGATAAGCTGTGCCTGCCGTACCCCGTTATAGTCGAGGGAAAATATGACCTGCAAAAACTTAAAAATATAGTTTCGTCACCTGTTATAGCGCTTGGCGGATTTGCCGTGTTTAACGACAGGCAAAAACAGATGCTGCTTTCGCGCATTTCGGCTTCCGGCGTGATAGTGCTTACAGACAGCGACAGCGCAGGTCGGTTTATAAGGTCGCATATAAGGCGTTATCTCGACCCGCAAAAGACATATAACGTATATATTCCAAAAATCAAAGGCAAAGAAAAACGCAAAAATTCGCCTTCGGCAGAGGGGTATCTCGGCGTCGAAGGTATGGACGACGGTGTTATATACCGTTTGCTTTTGCCGTATGCTTCGGCAGAGGGACAAAAAAGAGCGGGAATAGACAAAATGACGTTTTACCGCGACGGACTTTCGGGCAGACAAGACAGCGCAATAAAGCGCAAAGCGCTTGCCGCAAAACTCGGGCTGCCCGATGACCTTACCGCAAACGCCTTGATCGAGGCAATAGACCTTGCCGTTACATATGAACAATACAGGGCGGCGTTGGAGGACAAATGAAAAAAGTATACTTTTGCACTCTCGGGTGCAGAGTCAATCAATACGAAAGCGTTTCGCTGTGCGAAATGCTTATAAAGCGAGGGTACACACCGGTAAAAAATATATCCGATGCCGACTTGATAGTGGTCAACACCTGTGCCGTCACGGCCGAATCGGCTCGTAAAAGCGCTCAGGCCGCAAGGCGCGGCGCACGTATCGGCGTGCCGGTGGCAGTGCTCGGATGTGCCTCTCAGTTAGAGCCGCAAACGTTTTTGGACATCGATGGAGTTGTGTTTGTCACGGGATGCGGCAAAAAAAGCGGTTTTATCGATTTTATCGACGGCATAACGGATAAAAAAGACAGCACTTTTGACGTGCCTGCCTATTTTGAACCGCTTACGGTGGGAGATATGACAACCGAACTGTTTTCGTCATGCCGCGCATATGTTAAGATACAGGACGGTTGCAACTGCCGATGCGCATATTGCACGATTCCTTTTGCGAGAGGGCGCAGCAGATCGCGCGAGGCGGGAGATATTATAGCCGAGGTAAAACGCCTTGCGAAGCACGGATACCGCGAAGTCGAGCTTACCGGCATAGAAACCGGTGCATACAGCCTGATGCCTTTGGGAGAACTGATAATGCGCGTAGGTGAAATAAACGGTATCGAGCGCATACGGCTCGGTTCGCTTTCGCCCAATTGCATAACGCCCGATTTTATAAACGCCGTAAAACAGACACGGCAGTTTATGCCTCATCTGCATATTTCGGCGCAAAGCGGCTCAAAAGACGTTTTGCGTGCCATGCGCAGACCTTATACTGCCGAAACGCTTTATCGTGCGTTTGACGCAATAGCATCATATTTGCCGGGGTTTGCCGTTTCGGTAGATCTTATATCGGGTTTTCCCGGAGAGACAGACACCGATTTTGTTTCCACTGTTGAGATGGTCAAAAAATACAGATTTTTGCATGTACACGGTTTTCCCTATTCGGAGCGTGCGGGCACGGCCGCCGCTGAAATGTCAGACAAAATACCCATTGGCATAAGACGCAGGCGCAACGAATTGTTGCTGTCTGCCGCCGATGAGATATACAGAGATATATTAAAATCAAAGCACGGTACAAAAGCCGAGGTGCTTATAGAGCGTGCCTGTGGCGTATGCCGAGGCCATACCGCAGATTATATAGAGTGCTGCGTTGACGGCACATACCGCGTCGGCGATATAGTTTCTGTCGACGTGATATCGGACGACGGCAAAATGCTTAAGGCAGTCGGAAAGGATAAAAGATGAATTATAACGGTTTTGTTGCCGATGACGGCAAATGTACAGATTCGGTTTTGCCTGTTTTTGAAGACGGCGGCATCGGCAGATTGATGTTTAAACGCATCTCGTCGGTAAACATAGGTTTTGCGGGCGCGGCAAACGCGTTTAAAAACATCGTGTCAACCACGCGTAACATGCAATATCTGTACCCGTGCGATATAACAGAATTATACGATCTGTCATGTATGCGCAAAAATCCTTTTGCACGCGACGGAGAAGCGATATTGCTTGTTTCGGGGCTTGCTCCAAATGCCGAGACGGCAAAGAATATAGCAAAAAAATCGGTTTCGGGAATATACCGACTCATATCGCGCACAAACGGTTTTGCCGCAGACATTTTTGAAAACGAATATCAAAATATTGAGAACGCACGTTTTTATTTTTGCAAGTCAAAAAACGCCGATTCCACTGCCGCATTGATGAGGTCATGGGGAATGTATGCCCGTGTTATAGGCATCGCGGGCGGCGAAAGAGTGCGCATATCGGTTGATTCGCAGATGCGCATGGATATTTTTAAATCGGATCTGTATGACAACACCGACAACCGTGTGGATATCACGTGTGAGCATATGCAATATTATCTCAAGTCGTTTAAAGAGACAATGATATATTCTTCGCTCAACGCTGTCCGTTCTGCTTTAAGGCTCGATGTGGGCCATGCGGACGACCTGCCTTCGTTGGTTGCATCATTGCTCGGTGTTTATGCCGCGTGCGGCACTTATGGCATAAATTCGGTGCGTATGGGATTTCATACCGGATATACCGTTGCCGTAAGGCGAGATATAACGCTTTGCAACGGAATGACCGTGTCTTTGTTTGATCCCGCCGACCGTTCGTGCGGCGTTATTACACAGCAATCGTTCAGTCATATGGACAGTGTCTTGCGCGGGCTTGCATCCGGCGGTGAAATAATTGCCGCAATGCCCGTAAGAGGCAGTATTCGCGATACTCTTGCGCCTGTTTTAAGCGGTGGCGCGGTATTTGTAAACGAAACATCGGTCATGGACAATATAGCCGAGGGTGCGTTGTTGGCTTTTGGCAACAGTGCGATGTGCGGTGCAAAAATAGGCCATATAATCAAACCGCAGGAGCAAACACAATGATAGATCTGCATCAAATGCACAGGCAACTTGTTTTGCCTCACGCCAAAAACGGCGTTGCCGCAGCCGACTTCACCATGGGAAACGGGCACGACCTTTTGTGGCTGGCACAAATGTTGCCGCAAAGCCGCGTTTATGCGTTTGACATTCAATATGCCGCAATAAAAAACACCCGCGCACTGATGACGCAAAACAACGTCGCAAATACGCGGTTGATATTAGATTCTCACGCAAATTCAAAGCAATATATACACGAGCCGATATGCATAGGATTATTTAATCTCGGCTATCTGCCCGGCAGTGACAAGCGCATAACCACCATGCGCCCTTCGACGCTTGCCGCGGTAAATAATGCCGTCGAAATGCTGTCAAACGACGGCATAGTGCTGGTGGCGGTATATCCCGGCCATGCCGAAGGAGCGGCAGAGGGTGAAATGCTGATGCACGAAATGTCAAAGCTTGACAGGCGCAGATACTGCGTTGGCAGGTTCAGTATATTGAATTCTCACGCATCGCCTTATTTTATATTTATAGAAAGCAAATAAAAAAGCCGCCCGTTAAGGCGGCTTGCGGGGAAAACGAACTTATTGACGAGGCAATTTGCTAATGCATTCTTTGCAAATATATTTGCCCGACAGCTCAAAAAGGTCGTCGGTGCCTGCGCAGAATACGCAAGCGCGTTCTTGCTTGCTGATAACTATCGCTTCACCGTCACATTCGATGTTTACGGGGTCACGCAGAGCCAGCCCCATAGAGCGTCTCATTTCTGCAGGCAGAGAGACACGACCGAATTCGTCGATCGAACGCGATGTTTTTAAAGATTTCATAATACAGTTTCCTTTCAAAAAATTAGATATATTTTACTATTATCTATTAATAATAATCAAAACTTAAGACAATCAAGCAGATCTCCGATTTTGTCGACTGTAATAGTGGGCGCGTTGTCTTGCGTTATTTCGTCGGCGCTTGTCTCACCCGTAAGCACCAATATTGATGTAAGACCGTTATTGCGTCCCAAAGCGATATCCGTATAAAGTCTGTCACCTACTATTGCAGTCTCGCCGAGCGGCACATTAAATCTCGCGGCGATGCCCTCGGCAGTCTCGCGATAAGGTTTGCCGAAATATTTAGGTGTCTTGCCCGTAGAAGCTGTTATAAGCGCGCATATCGCGCCGCTGTCCGGAATAAATCCGTCGGCGGTAGGGCAGTTAAAGTCCGGGTGCGTGCTGTAAAACAGTGCTCCGCCTCTTATCAAGTTGCACGCGGTGACCAATTTTTGATAAGTCAATGAGGTATCAAACGACGAAACAACTATATTTGAGTTTTCAGACAGTGTTATGCCCGCCTCGATAAAACTTTTTTCAAGTGCTTGCGTTCCCACCAAATAGACATTTTCGCCCGGATGATGTTTTTTCAGATAATCTATCGTAATATCGCCCGATGTGACTATATCGCCGTCTTGGGGGTTAAACCCCATACGTGTAAGTCTGTCATAATATATCGACGGACTGCGCGATGCGTTGTTTGTAAAATAAACGACTTTTATGCCGTGTTGTCGTGCGGTGTGTACAAATTTTAAAGCGTGGTCAAAAACATTGTCACCAAGATATATAGTGCCGTCCATATCAAGCACAAAAAGTTTTGTGCGGTTTAAGATCTCGCGTTGTGCGTCGTTTATATATAACATACCGTTAAGTCCTCAAATGCTTTATGTAAAAACTCTGATTTTTTTACCAGTTGCGTCACATCACGACCTATTATACCATTAAAGTCGATTAAAATCAACCACAATAATTAAAACAGGAGCAAAAGGTGAAAACAAAATATTATATCAGCACAGACCTTGAGGGACTTGCCTGCGTGTGCGGCGCGGGAGGACACGGCCTTTACGCGAACAGCGTCGGTTATGACTTTGCCTGCCGCGAAGCGGTACTCGAAACAAACGCCGCCGTAAAAGCGCTTTTTGACAGCGGAGCAACAGAGGTCTATGTGTGGGATTCCCACGGCGTGGGAGTAAACTTTGATTATCACGCACTCGACAGCCGTGTAAAAATCGTCATGGGTGCAGGCAGCGGAATAAGATTTCCGGATATAGACGGTGATTTCGGAGGAGTGTTGTTTATAGGCGCTCACGCCTATGATACAAAAAACGCCGTGCTCTCGCACGTTTATTCTTCGGCCGACTTTTGCTCGCATAAGATAAACGGCGTCAGCGTAGGTGAAATGCAAATCGACGGTGCGATAGCCGGCAAACACGGCGTGCCGGTGATATTTGCTTCGGGTGACGATATATGCGTCGCGCAGGCAAAAGAGTCTTTCGGTGATATTCCCTGCGTGATAACCAAAAAGGCGCTTGCGTTTAATCAGTGCATCAGTTATCATCCGACAAAAGTGTGTGACGAAATATATGATGCCGTCAAACGCTCTGTAAATATGCAGCACAAAATTAAACCTTATATTATTGATGAGCCTTTTGAGATAGAGATAAGATATAAAAAAGCGCAGTCGGCGGCAGGTTGCAAGCTTAAAAACCCCGACGGAACATCTTTTGAATACGACGGCGAATATACACGCCGCGGTATATTGAAAAAAACCGAAGATTATTTTATTTGATAAAAGAAAGAGAAACGATAATGGCAGACAAACAAAGACGCAAACTTGAAAAACGCGCACGCTATGACAGAATGCGCAACTTGCGTGTGGTCGAATATATCGATTACGGCAAAGAATTAAACGATTGCCCCGTCGAAGTTACCGAGGGGTATATAGTCAGCGACATCGACGATTATTCGATATTCGCTTCGTTTGTTTTTCGCAATGCTTCGGGCAAACGCATAACTTCGCTCAAAATAA
>CAYOCM010000036.1:0-13197 GCA_964402515.1 uncultured Ruminococcus sp.
GCTCTGGTAGCGTCGGTTGCAAGGCTGACAGTGGTGGTCTCTGCAGCATCGCTCTTTGCAACAACGGCATTGCCGCCATTGAAATGGTAATAATCTTTGCCGTCAACGGAAACATAGAAATGGACCGAGGGAACGGCGATCATGCTGTTGGAGTCTTTAAAGAAGTTCATATATACGCCTTTAAGCGATTTGGTCTCGCCAAGGTCATAAACAAACTCTACGGTAGCTTCGACTGCGGCATCAACACCGTCGGTATAGGTGAAACCGGTGTTTTCAAAACCGAGAAGCGTCGAATCACCGAATACGGTGGCGGACATGCCATCCTGACCGTCGATAAGCTTTGAAAGATCTTCGGGGATCTTTACCGAGCCGTCTGTGACGGTTGCCGTGATCGAGGGTTGCTCTGCAACTGCGGTGAATACGCAAACAGAAAGTGCCATGACAACCGTGAGCATTAAAGCAATCAGTTTTTTCATAAAATAATCTCCTTTTTGTTATTTGCATATGCAAGCGCATATACGATTGATTACTTATACCACATTTTAATCGGGTTGTAAAGTAGGTATATGAAAAAATATGTATTTTTACTGCATTTTTTGTATTTACACCGTACTATGTAAATCGCTTTTTCATCAGCGCCCAATCGTCGGCGCCTATCTCGCCGTTTTGCGATAAATCGGCGGCGACAAGCGGGCCGCCCTCAAGCGTTACCGCCCCGTAATACGCGCGTTTAAGCATAAGATAGTCACCGATATCCACCACGGCGTTGCAGTTTATGTCACCCATCAAAACTATGGGATATTGATAAAGTGTCTTGCCTCCGTATTCAATGCGCAATACGGCGCCCGTGGGCAGCAAAGCGTTTGACGCCGATTTTTGACCGTCTGCCGAATAAACGGCATAATAAGATCCTTTTGCCGCTTTGATAAGCGTATCGACATCCGATGATGCATCGCAATATACAAAGCCGTCGGCGGTCATTTTAAACCCACTGCCCGAAGCAAACGAAACGGTGCCGTCGGATATAAACGTGCAATAATCAAGGCATACCCAACCGAGATCTGTTTTGCCCCAACGGTTTTCGGTCTGTTGCCCGTTGTCGGCTACCTCGGATATGTATATCAGTGCGCCCGCGGCATACTGACCGCCGGTTTTGTCAAACGATGTGCCCGCTCCGCTGCGTATATTCATAAAGTTATCGGTAATATACCAACCCGGCAATTTTGCATCGGATACCGAAGAGTATCCCGGATAATCGGTGGGCATACGCACATAGGCAATGCCTTTTGCCGCCCAGGTCGCCATCTCGGACCAGGTCATATATCTTGTCGAAACTATGCAAGGGGATGAAACAACTCCGTCGCCGCCCGCATTGCCGTGATAAACGGTTATGCCTTCGTCATCCATCTCGAGTATCGAAAAAGAATGCCCGAACGAAAGCCTGACATGCGCACCCGGCGCGCATTTCATCAATAATTCTTTGACGGTATTGGCGGTAACCGAGCCGCTTGAGATGCCGCCGACATTATAACTCATACCCGGATTTACCTGATCGTGATCTATAAATCCAAAGCATTTATAAAACACAAGCCTTGAAAATCCAAAGCACTGCACGCCGAGCAGGTCGACCTCGCAAGTCGATGCATCACCGGTGGGATAATATCTCATACAGTTGCATTCCGGCGGATTGCTCACACAGTTTCCGCGCGAATGGCAGGTGCAAGCCTGTCCGTTTTTTGTAAAATAAGTGCCGGGCATATATTCGGCAAGAGGCAATACGGTCTCGCCCACCTTGACATATGGGCCGGTATATTCATCGGCAGTGTTTTGTGATTCGTTCTCTACAAGTGTGCTGACGCCGTCATGCATATCATAGCGATACGCAAGATATTCGGAGTCGGTCGAGGCGCCGCCGTCTTTGTCAACATGATAATCGGGATCGTCGGCATACCATTCGATGCAATAATTTGTTATCGGCTTAAACGCCTTGATACGACTGTCTTGAAATATTTTATCGGCCTTGCCGCCGCGCAATCTGTAAACGGCGGTTCCCTTTAAAAAATAAGCATAGTTACCGTCAACATGCAGGCACGACAAGCCGTCATCCGAATACAGTTTTGACAAGCCCGAGCCGTCTGTGCAGCACGCCCATATTCCGCCGTCCGAGATAAAATATATGCGTCCGCCCGAGATGTTAATGCTTGACGCGGATTTTCGACACAGCATCACCGAAAACGAACTGCCGTAAACACGCACCGAAAGAGCGCCGCCGTTGTCTTCATCCGCAAAATATATGCGTTCACCGTCATCCGCGGCGGTACCGCCGTAAAAAACGGCATCCGAAAAGTTAAATGATATTTCCGGCTCAGCTGCATAAATATGCACAAGATCGGCATAAATCGACACGACCAGCAAAAGCGTCAAAACTGTTGAAATGATCCTGCGCATAGGGCTACCTCCATGATAATAACGCGGTCAAAAAAATAATTTACGATATATTTAGATTTTAATCTATACCGCCCTTATTGTCAACAAGCAAATAAAAATTTTTTTTACCAAAACAAAAAAGTCTCAAAAGAGACTTTTTTAAAATAGGCTTTTTAACTATATCTCAATCTGTTATCGATCCTGTTCGGATTCGTCTGCAGCATCGTCTTTTGCGGTCCAACCCGTGATGTGACGTATTTGTTTAAGCAATGTTTTTGAAAACCTGATCTGCGCGCGCGCATTGGGATGACCGCCGCCGCCTCTTTCGCCTTCACGGGTTTCGATGCTGTCAAATCTGAGCAGATAATAGCCGTTTTCGGCACCGCCGAGTTCTTTTACAAGTTCGGCAAGCGGGCCGGCATAATATTGTGCACACAGCATACCGCAAAGCCACAGAATTTTTGTTTTTGGATACACCTCGCGCACAAACATGGCAAACCTGCGCATCTCGTTGATATATTCTTCTTCGTCGGCACCTCCCCAAGCGTCGTTGGTACCTATGTTGATAACTGTCAAATGCGGTTTCCATGTCGAAAAATCGTGCATATTGCCATCAAAATCGTCATATTTAAAAAAGTTGCAGGCGCGATGATCGCTGCGGTCGCCGTTGCAGTTGCAGACCATACCTTTGCCCGAAAGGCACACGGTGCGTATGTCGGCTTTAAGTTGTTTGCCGACGATATACGGTGCGGTGCGTGTGCTGTCTTCTTCAAACGTGTTGAATTCAGCCACGGTAGGTTCTGCAAGCACGCCG
The DNA here is from genome assembly GCA_964402515.1 of uncultured Ruminococcus sp. Taxonomy (GTDB): domain Bacteria; phylum Bacillota; class Clostridia; order Oscillospirales; family CAG-382; genus Coliplasma. Next base: position 3,242 of record CAYOCM010000036.1, read on the forward strand.
TAGCCGCAGGTAAGCGAATCGCCCAAAAACTCTATGCGGCGATTTTTGTTTGCATTGCGGCAGGGACGCACTGCGGGTTTTTTGCCGTAAAACGCGATACTTTTAAACAGTATGGGTGTAAGGCCCTCGGTTATACGTTCTATAAGCACTTTGTGCTCTGTGTCGCGTAGGCCCTCGACCATAAGACGTTCTTTGCCCGTTGAGATGCCGAATTTATAGACGGTTCCGTCAATAGTCATCTTGATATAAACGGGATCTTCGTATGTCATTTCACCCAAAGTTATAATAATGTGGCTGCCTGTAAACGCAAAAGACATGCCGCTGTTGCACCACAAAACACGCATAAATCCGTCTTTTACCGTCACTCTGCCCACAGTCTGCAACGATCTGCCGCAATCTTCGGCGCAGTCAACGCAAATGCGCGAATAACTTGAAAAATTAGATGATGCCATATTTAATCACTCCCGCAAATCAATAATCCTTTAATGTTTATTTGATTATAGCTCATTCGTGCCGCGTTTTGGTTAATAATTTGTAAATTTCGCATACAGGAATTATAGATATTGCAAGCGCAAACACGGTTATCCACTGCATACGATCAAGCGGCACACAGCCGAAAAGCGTTTGCAACCGCGGCAGAACCATTACCGCAAGTTGCATGGCGACGCAAATCAAAAACGCAGGCAGTATAAACGCGTTTTTGGGCAGGTGGGCATTTATCGCCGCCTTGCGCGTACGCATATTAAAGCAATGAAAAAGTTGCGATATCGACAATACGGCAAAGCACATGGTATTGCCAACCTCTTGCGAACGATATCCGCCCGCAAGCATCGCAACAAGCGATATCAGGCCTATAAACAACCCTTCGGCGGCCATTTCGGCGATACATCTGCCACCAAACAGCGGTGAAGTGCGGCCTATCGGCTTTTGTTTCATCACATCGGGATCTGTCTGTTCAAGTCCCAAAGCTATGGCAGGCAACGAATCGGTAACAAGGTTTATCCATAAAAGTTGCACGGCGCCCAAAGGCGAGGGCATACCGATCAATATCGCCGCAAAAACGCAAAACAGTTCGCCTATATTGCAGGATAACAAAAAATGCACGGCACGTCTTATGTTTGCCAACAGCCCCCTGCCCTCTTTTACCGCCGCGGCTATCGTGCCGAAATCGTCGTCGGTAAGCACTATGTCGGCAGCTTCTTTTGCCACATCGGTGCCCGAAAGTCCCATAGCGCAGCCGATATCCGCCCTGCGCAGTGCGGGAGCATCGTTGACGCCATCGCCCGTCATGGCAACCACCTCACCTCGTGACTGCAAAGCCTCGACTATTTGCAATTTAAACGCGGGAGTCGTTCGGGCAAACACCGAAGTGCGCGAGACCTCGGCGGCAAATGCCTCACCCGAAAGCAACGACAGTTCTTTTTGAGTGTGCACGGCATCGCCTTTGCGGTATATGCCGAGCTGTTTTGCCACATAAAGCGCCGTTGCCTTATGATCGCCGGTTATCATTACCGTGCGTATTCCCGCAGAACGGCACAACGCAACGGATTCTTTAACACGGTTTCGGGGGGGATCGCAAAGTCCGACTATTCCGACACAGCTAAGGCGCGACGAATTCATATCCGGCATGCGTATGCTGTGATAGCAGCCGAAAGCAACAACACGCAAACCGTCCGACGCCATTTGCGCAGCCGCATCGAAATATTCGTTACAGTCGTCGCAGCGCGCGAATATGATTTCGGGTGCGCCGCGCACATAAAGCGTATATCCGCCCGCAGACTTATGTATTGCCGCGGCAAATTTTCGGTCAGAATCAAACGGCAGTTCGCAAAGCGGCACAGACACATCGGCACCGCCGCAATATTCCAAAAGTGCGTCCTCGGTACCTCCGCCGCCTGCCGGACACATTGATATTATCTTTTTTATCATACCGCCGTCGCCGAGTATTTTAGTTACGGTCATTTTATTTTGCGTCAGTGTACCGGTTTTATCCGAACATATGACCGTTGCCGAACCCAAGGTCTCAACCGCAGGCAGATGTCTGACAACCGCTTTTTGACTCGCCATTGTTTTGATTCCCGTTGAAAGCACTACCGTGACTATCGCCGGCAAACCTTCGGGTATGGCGGCAACGGCAAGACTGACACCGGTTATAAACATTTCGGCGGGAGGCAAGCCTTTTATTAGCGATAACAAGAATATCAGCGCGCATATCGCAAGCGCACAGTTGCCGAGCACACTGCCTGTTTTTGCCAACCGTTTTTGCAAAGGAGTCTGTTCTGTCTTGGCCGAGCCGAGCATTTCGGCCACCGATCCCACAAATGTATCCATTCCCGTGGCAACCGCGACTCCGCGCCCGTGCCCTGCCGTAATAAGTGTTGACGAAAAGAGCATATTGTGCATTTCGGTGGGATGATCGGTTTGCGGCAGATCTGATGCTGTTTTTAAAACCGGCACCGACTCGCCCGTCAGCATAGATTCGTCGGCTGCAAGTTCGACACATTCGGTTATTCTTATATCGGCGGGTACGCGCTCGCCTTTTTTAATTATTATAACATCACCCACGACTATATCGCGGCAGTCTATGGTAACGATCTTGCCGTCACGTATTACATCGGTGCGCTCGGCCGATATAGAGCGCAATGCCGCTATCGCTTTTTCGGCACGACTTTCTTGAATAACGGCTATCGCGGTGTTAAGCAATACTATCAATAATATTATCGGTGCGTCGGCCGACATCTCGCCCGAAATCATATCGGCGACAAAACTGACTGCGGCGGCGATCAGCAAAATTATTATAAGTTTGTCATTCATCGCGGCAAAAAAGCGTTTTAAAACAGACGGCTTTTTAGGCTCTCTCAAACAGTTGCGGCCGTTTTGTCTCAGTCTTGACGCAGCTTCGGCTTCGCTCAGTCCCGACGGTGATGTGCCCAATGAAACATAAATGTTGTTTTTATCAAACGTTGACGTCATACTTTTTCCTCGCTTTTAAGGTCTTTAAAAACAGCATATACAAGTTCGGCAAGGTCATCAGCAGATTAAAAATATCCGCAATTGCCCACACGGTCGTATCGGGTATTACCGCGCCCGCAAACGCCGCAAGTGCCGAAACAAACGGGTATATACGCCCAACGGTACTGCCGTGCGGTATAAAATCTATGCATACCGCCGCGTAATAATGCCAACACAGCATTGACGCCATGGCAAATATGCACAGCATCACGGCAAGCATTATCTCGCCGTACTCGCCGTAATAATAAGCCATCATCTCGGGCGTGCCGTCAAAGCCGCCGCACAGCAAGCAAAGCGCGGTAAGCGTGGATATAACAAAGGTGTCGGTGAATATCTCGATTATACCGAATCTTGCCTGTGTTTCGGCATCAACGTTCTCAACTCCGCAATATGCAAGCGGAGCCGACCCCATACCGCTTTCGTTTGAAAAAACCCCACGTGATATTCCCTCTCGCACGGCACGCGAAAACGCATATGCCGTAAAACCGCCCGCAAGCGCGTCAAATCCGAACGCCGACGAAAAAATATTTGCAAAAGTGTCGGCCATATGCGGCATACCGTCGGCAAATACAGGCACAAGACATAACAGATAAGCCGCACAGCATACGGGTACCAAGACCGAATTTGCCTTTAATATCGCTTTTTTGCCCGCAATTATCACAGCGCCGAATATCAACGCCGCAAATATACCGCATGTTATTCGGCTTATGCCGCGAATTTCAAGTACATCGGCTACCGAACCTACCTGTGTCATATTGCCGGTGCCCAACGAAACAAACACGGCAGATATGCAAAATACCGTTGAAGCCGTATTGCTGCCGAGTTTTTTAAGGCTGACCATAGCACCGCCGATATGACCGTTTTGCGTTTTTATGCGGTCTTCAAAAGCGTATTTTGTTTCGGTATATCTCAGCGCCATACCCAAGATGCCGCTTACCCACATCCAAAACACGCTGCCTGCGCCGCCCGCGGCTATGCCTATCGACACACCCATAACGCTGCCCGCACCGATCGTTCCGCCCAATGCGGTTGCCGCGGCGGCAAAACCGCCTTTTTTTCCGACAACGGCAGCGGCGCTTTTTATGTTTTTGGCAATCTCAAACTGCACAAAACGGTTTTTGACCGTAAACCTAATGCCCGCCGACACAAGCAGAACGGTTCCCAATGTCATCCACAGCATATCGCGCAGATATAATATCATTTTATTCGGCACTCCTTTTTATTTTTGCGTTATTTGCTCTTGATTATTTGTGCTTTTGTGGTAAAATAATGTTGAATTAATGTTTATCGAGGTCTTGTATGAAAAAAATTGCCGTAATAACCGGCGCATCTGCCGGTCTCGGAGTTGAATTTTTTAAAGCGGTCGACAGTCTGTGCGACGATATAGACGAAATATGGGTCATAGCACGCAGACTTGACAGACTGCAGGCAATGCATTCAAAGCACGGCAAAACAGTCGTGCCTACAAGTTGCGACCTATCTGATGATGCAGCGCTTGCGTTATTTGCAAAAACGCTTGAAACGGCAAATCCCGACATTGCATTGCTTATTAACAACGCGGGATTCGGCAAACTCGGCGATGTTGCCGAACTTGATCCTATCGTGCAAAAGCAGATGATAGCCCTGAATTGCGGCGGACTGACCGCGATGACCGCCATGTCGCTTAAGTATATGCATAAAGGTGCGACAATAATCAATGTTTCGTCGATTGCATCGTTTCAACCGAATCCCCGCATGACGGTTTATTCTTCGACAAAAGCGTTTGTATCTTCGTTTACCGACGGTCTGCGTTATGAATTAAAAGACAGAGGTATCAATGTTTTTGCGGTATGTCCCGGACCTATGGAGACCGAATTTTTGCCGGTAGCGGGCATAGGCAAATGCGCGTCAAAACAATTTGACACATTGCCCCGTTGCAACGCCGCCGAAGTCGCAACAAAATCGGTGATATATGCGCGCAAAGGCAAACACAGTTATACAAACAGATTTATCTTTAAACTATATCGCGTGCTGGCAAAGATACTGCCGCACAGAATAACTATAAGCTGGGGGAAATGCTGATGGCAGTCGCATATTTTAACAAGCGCTTAAAGGGATACGATACCGACGAGGTGGACACTTTTATCATAAACCTTGTCGCCGAAAGCGAACAAAAAATAAAAGAACTCAGTGACGCCTCGCGCGAATTGCGCATGCGCATAAAAGAGCTTGAAGACCAAATCGATGCCTCGGCAACCGAACACCGGTCCGAAGAGCAGCATTTTGAGGCTCGCATTGCCGAAGCCGATGCAAAATACGAATCGCTGTGCGCACAGATGGGTGAAAAAATGCATATTGCCGATGAGCGCGCTGCCGCCATAATAAGCGCGGCACAGCAAAAAGCCGATGATATCATTTCACAGGCTCAAAACGGAGCGGCGGATATCGCTGCCGCGGCAAAAGCCGAAGCCGAAGCCGAGGCAAGACGTATAGTATTTGAAACACGCGAACGCTGCGGAGCCATAGAACGCGCGGCTCAAGAGTTTGAAAGGCGTCAAAAAGAGATTGCCGGCGGATTTCAGCAGGCTATTGCCGGCATAGAGGCGGGACTTTGCGATATTCAAAACAAAATAAAACAAAACGGCGGAGATATAAATGAACAAGATCAATAAACAAACGATAATCAAAAACGCACTTGAATATTTTGACCGTGACGACATAAAAAAGCAGTTTGAATCCGACCTTGCAAAGCTGATAGCAATAGACAGCGTGGCAGGCGAACCCGACGGAATATATCCCTACGGCAAAAAGCCGGCAGAAGCGCTCGACGCAGCACTCGATATGGGCAGACGCTATGGATTCGGCACACATAATTACGAATATCATTGCGGCACCATAACTCACGGCGACAACGAACGCGATGTGGGCATAGTAGCGCACCTTGATGTTGTTCCCTGCGGCAACGGATGGACTTATCCCCCTTACAAGCTCACGATAGACGGTGACAAATATATCGGCAGAGGCATCGAAGATGACAAAGGTCCGTTTTTGATAGGTCTGTATGTAATGCGATATTTTAAAGAAAACGGCATTGAACTGCCTTTTTCGCTTAAAATGATAGCCGGCAGCGACGAAGAGGTCGATTCGACCGACCTTGTGTACTATTTGAGCGTCGCAAAAGCACCGTGGTTTTCTTTTACGCCCGATTCCGAATTCCCGGTCAGCATAGGCGAAAAAAATATAGTGGGGCTCGATGTTTCGCTGTGCGATATACCGAGTGAGATAGTTTATATCGACGGCGGCATAGTAAGCAACGCCGTGCCGGATGTCGCAAAAGCGTTTATAAAAACAGACCGCGCATTGCAAGATGCCGACGGAATAACTCTGCAGCACACAGACGGCGGCGTTTTGATAACCGCTTCGGGCAAAGGCGCTCATGCCGCAATGCCCGAAACCGGAGTTAACGCCATAGCAAAACTCGCATCTTATCTCATTGACAACGGATTTAAATGCAAATCGCTCGAGTTTATCTCAAAAGCCGACGGATATCTCGGCGAGATGCTCGGCATAGCGCGCAAGGACGACGATTTCGGCTATCTCACATGCGTCGCGAGCATGATAAGAATCAAAGACGGTGCGGGCACGCTGACTTTCAACATTCGTGCAATACCCGGTGCCGACGAAGACGGCATGCAGGATGTTATAGCGCAAAACATAGCGCAATACGGCTTAAAGATTTCGTCCTTCGGCATAAACAAAGGTTATCGTTTTTCGGCCGACGACCCCAAGATACAGGCGCTCTGCGACTCATGCTCGTTTGTTTTGGGCAAAGAATGCAAGCCTTATACCATGGGTGGCGGCACTTATGCCCGCGAGCTTAAAAACTGTGTTGCTTTCGGCGCAGTCTTGCCGCAACAATACAGCAATTCAGATGTCGGCGGCGCTCACCAGCGAGACGAGATGATGAAACGCAGTGATATGCAAAAAGCATTTCAGATCTATGTCTTGTCGTTGCTCTCGTTGGGCGAAACACTTGACGACTGACCGTATTTCATTTCGCAGGCAATATTTTTGACAACGGTGATGTGTGCATTTATTATGTATGCATCGCCTTTTTTATTTTGAGTTATCTCATAATAATAATTTATAAGTTCGCCGTCTGCCGAGTCAAGATGTTGCTTTAGCAATATCATGCAACGGTTTTTTGCCGACGAAGCATCTATCTGCATTGTTTCGTATACAAATTCGCTGTAATACAAATCGGTCTTATACAGCGTTGTGGACAGCCCTAAAAGTTTTATTTCTTTTGCATTGCCGCGGCAATCGGAGTATTCAAAATCCGTTTCGACGTTTTTAAACAGTTTTATCTCTTTGCCCAAAAACGTCAGCACAGTTTTGTGCGACATTTTTCCGGTATAGCACTTATGTGTTACGGCAAGTTTGACCTCGGCGACAAAATCGTATTCCACCTCGGCAAAAACGTTACCCGCGGCGTGACAATAATAATGATATCCCTCTTTTGTGGTCACATCTCCGCTTATAAGTACCTGCCCCTTTGATATTCTGTCACCCGCTTTTACCGACGGTGCTCCGCGTGCCGCCTCGACGCGCACTATAACTCCGTCGTCTGTTGCCGCTATGTCGTATATTCCGTCGGTGTCCGCTATCTCGGGCGCGTGAACGCGCTCTATAAGTTCGATCTCGGCGTGTGTGCCTTTGAGGTTTATCGCCACCGAAGATATATCGTCTTCAAGCAACATTATCTCGCTTTCGCACTTAAACACTCTAATGTCGGGAATAAACGCCCCGACATATATCCCGCACTGCGCGGCAATATCCGTTATCTCGTTGTCCGAAAGCATTTTATTGCCGTTTATATCAACCCGCCAGACAAAAAGTTGTGAAACAAACAATATAAAGCACGCCGCGGCGACTCCGACATAAACGCCGTATCTGCGCCGATATCTGTGAAACAAAAAAGGCAATCCCACACCCGATGTCAAAACAAGTTCAAAACCGGCGGATTCGGCTATGGCAACAGCTCTGGCGCAACTGAAAAGCGAAAGTTTTAAAGTTATTCCGCCGTCTGTCGGCACGGCGTCGTAATAATTAATTCCCAAAGCCGAAAGCTTCATAAGCGGTCTCGCGCCGTATTTTGACGGAATAAGCGCCGTATAATACCCCGGCAATCGCTCAAAAAAGTCACTCATATCTTATGCCCTCTATCCTGCCGACAATGACAATGCGGTCATCCGACATATAGCACAGTCGCAATTCGGTGCCGCATATATGTAAAACGCCCGACCATGATCTAAGCACCACGAGTTCATCGGTATATATATCTATCTCGGCTCCGCCCTGACAAAACACCTCGTCTTTACCGCGCATTTCTATATACGTTTTGCCCCGCATTAATAAATCACCTCACACAATAATATACTTAAAGCGGTGATTTTATGAGTATCGAGCGCATATTAAAAGTTTTGAGTACGGCGGCAACTGCGGCGGCGTTTTTGTGTTGTATATTTCTATCTCATGCGATAAGCGATGCGGTTTATCAAAAACTGATATTTTGCGGCAAAATAATAATTCCTCAACTTTTTATTTCAATGGCGGTATCGTCACTTATCACCGAAATACGCCCTCCAGATTTTTTAGGAGGCAGGACACGCACGTTTTTTATGCTGATGATATGCGCACTGTGCGGATTTCCGAACGGCGCCGTGGCGGCGAAAAAGTTTTATGACACGCGTTCGCTTGACAAAAACGGCGCGGCAATGTTTTGCGCGTGCTCGGGATCGGTGTCGGCCTCTTTTATGATAGGATACACAGGCAAAATAATAGGCACAAAAGCGGCGACATTGTTGTTGGCAATCCAATTGGCGGTATTAACGGCGATATATTTTGCAAAGCCTTTTGAATACACGATGTCGCCGCACGGCTTTTGCTGTGATGCGGTCGGCGCCGTAAAAAACGCGGGCAAAAAATGCATAGACGTATGTGCGGTGATAACGGCGTTTTCATTGCCTTCGGCACTGTTGACGCAATATGCCGATATGCCAATGACGGCAGAAATACTGATCAACGGCATTTTTGAATTTTCATCCGGCATAAATGCCGCAAGCGGCAATATAATGCTTACTGCGATAATATGCGGATTTGGCGGTATATGCGTCGCCGCACAAGTTAAAACAATATTGGGCAACGATATATCGATAATGCCGTTTTTGGCCGTGCGGGCTGTTTCTGCGGCGGCACTCGGCGTTTCGGCGTTGTTTTTGACTTGACAAAGCGACAAATCAAATATATAATCATGTGTGAGGTGATGATGTGAAAAAGCAAAAGTTAGAGCGCATATGCGCCAACTGCGAATTGTCAAAGCCGATAGGCGATACCGACGCATGTATGTGTGACAAACGCGGATTGGTAAAAGCACGCGGCTGTTGCGGCGAATTTAAAGCCGACCTTTTAAAGGTTGTGCCCGCGCCGCCGATAGCGTATGACGACATTTTATTTGACCGAGATTAAAAGTAACTGTTTTTATAAAAAAGTGCTTGACAAATCGTCAATTATGAGTATAATATATCTTGCGCTTGCAAATAGCGCATATATTTGCGGCTGTGGCGGAACAGGCAGACGCGCACGTTTGAGGGGCGTGTGGGCAACCGTATGGGTTCAAGTCCCATCAGCCGCATAACATCAAAAACCACCCATCGGGGTGGTTTTTTGTTTATATGAGGGGACTTGAAGCCTACGGCTGAAAACAAGCGTCGCTGTGTCGATTTTGGCTTTGCAAGAACCTCGCCGCCATCTTCAATAATACTCGGCAATACAGTGTATTGCCGTCGTTTATTTCATCGTCGGCAATGCCGTTGCTTTGCCAAAACATGCTGCCCGTCAAGAATAGTGAGAGATGTTTTGGATGCGGAGGACGAAGAAAATACCCATGTATTTCAAGGACGACA
>CAYOCM010000037.1:0-12502 GCA_964402515.1 uncultured Ruminococcus sp.
TTAAAACTATTGACAAAATTCATTTTCTTCGCTATAATAGCACCATAAACGTACGCCTAATATAGTATTAGGCGTACGTTTTTGTATTTTGTTAAAGCGAAAAAACCGGCTGAGCCGGTTTTTTGCTGTTTTATTATAATTTTGATATTTCTGCGCCTTTAAAATAAAATGTTGCGATGTCCTTGTATTTATATCCTTTTTTTACAAGTGTTTTTGCGCCCGCCAACGAGAATCCCACGCAGTGCCCGTATCCCGAGCCGTCAAATACCGCGACGACCTCGGCGCTTGTTGCCGATGCATTTGCGGTTTTAAAAAATTCGGCGGCCGACACCGATCTGATACCGTCGGCTGTTATTATGCTGCCCGCGTAATCGGCATTGCCGTCTGCGGTGGTTATGTCGTCGGTAACATAATAGTCTATCTCGAATTTTGCGCTGTTAAGCCCGAAAAACTTGCGCACTTTTGATGTGTCTTCTATGGTTACCGTGTTACCGTTTGTATCGCTCAAAACCGCTTTTACAACAAACCCGGCGCTTGAATATTCAAGAGCGATATCGGTTATGTCGCCCGTGGCACCGTAGGCGGCCGCGCGGCGCGAGATTTCGCTTGCTGTCATTTCTTTTTGCCAGGTGATTATATATTCTTCTTCGCTCAGTTCAACGCTTTCAAGATACGGCACGCCGCTGCCGCCCCATGCTTCAGAGGCCGAGCAACTGGCGCCGCCGTTGCTGTTGCAGTATGCGCAGGATATGGGTTCGCCGCAATATGTCAATATCAGGCCTTTGGTTTGGTCGACTATATCGCATAGACGTTTGTCGTATAATTTATACCCTTTATAATTTTGGCAACAGCTGGTGGCGCAGACGTCAAAACCGTATTGCGAGTGCTTTTTGTGCACGGCAACAGTACGCGCCATTATGGCAAATGCTTTTGTTATCTCGTCGTGATGATTGCTGCCTATCTCGTATGGCATAACGCCTTTTACGTAGTCTTCAAGCGGCAGGATGTTAATTATTTTAAGTTGTTTTTGAACGGCCGAAACCTCAAATTCTCCGTCATACGCCGTGCCGTTGTATGTGCATTTCTCGCCGATTATGCCTAATGTTTGCGATGTATAACTGCCGATAAGCTGTCGCGACTCGTTATAAAGCGATATTTCGGCATTGCCGTCGCTTGCCGCAATATATGCCGAGCGGCAAACGCGCTTTTGTCCGTTTTGCAAAACTATCGTGAAATCGGCGTTTGATGAAAATTCGGCGCTGTTTACACCGCTGCTCAGTTCGGGAGCCGCCAGTGCAACTCTTACCGTGTGCTGCGGGGCATCGGCTCCGCCGGTTACACTGCATACAAGCGTTATCGCGGCGGCACAAACCGTGCATAGCAATAGTTTAAGATATCTCATTTTTACCTCTCAGCAAAACCGAGGCTTTTTGTCCCGTGACGAGTATATAGGCGCCGTCACAGTCGCTTTGCGGCGAATATATATGGCCGGTCTCAAGCATATCACCCGAACTTAGCAGTTTGCCTGTTGTCAGGTCGCAAAGTCCCGCTTGAGCATTGGGCGAAACAAAGTGAGCCGTGCCGCCGCGAAATACCATCTCACTGTCGTAAGACATTGCGATTCGCTGTCCCGATGTTAGCAGATGCGCGGTATAAGACGGTGTGCCTTCGTATGCCAGCCCCTCAAGTGCCTGCGAGATGGCGACGTTTGTTTGCGAGGCTATCTCGTTTTTTAATTGCGGTGCAAAAATTTCGGTCAGATACGACAGCGACACCAACGGATCGGAGCCGGATGCCGATACGTACAGCGACAGGACGGCAAGTAGCAGTGCGGCCGTAAGGATTATGCATACTTTTTTGTTCATACTGTTAAAACACTCCTTTTTGCATTATGCGCGGAAATATGATAACACGCATGCCTTGTCGAATACTGTATTTTTTGCTTAATATAATTTATTGCAAAAAACATCTTGAAAAATGCAAAGCGTTGTGATACAATATCACTTGTAAGCCGGAATGATGGAATTGGCAGACGTGCTAGACTCAAAATCTAGTGGTAGCGATACCGTGCGGGTTCGACCCCCGCTTCCGGCACTTATATGCGGCAGACATCGGTCTGCCGTTTTTTGCGCATATTTATATACATTATAACGCAGTATGGCAAAATTGTCAACGCCTTTAAATTTGCGCTCAAAATATGCTTTACATTATCGTTTTTTGGTTGTATAATAAGTATGATAAAAAATCGGAGGCACAGTTTTGATAACTCGCACAGACCGTCGGCATGCCGTTTTGCCGACCTCGGCCGTTTTTGTGGGCCTTATCGCAGCGGCGCTGCGCACGGCATTGCTTTTAAAATTAAAAATAACACCTTATGAATCCGACCCGTCATATTATTATCTCAAATTCGGCGGAGCAAACGCGTTGTTTGCCGCAACATTAGCCGTTGCTTGTGCGGCGCTTTTGTTGGCGGCCGCGCATGTATCAAAAAATGCGGATGTGCAGACAAGCTATATGACCGCTGTTGCCAAGACCGCATCTGTGGCATTCGGCATAATTACTGCCGTTTGCACGGTGCTTTATGTGTTTGGGACACGCGATATAAGCATTGCGTTTGCGGCGGTGCTTTTGCTGCTTGCATTGGCCGTCTGCGCAAGGATGATAGCCTTGCCGCTCGGCAAGATCAGGTTGCGTTCGGATGTATGTGCTTATCTCGGTATGGCTGCGGCCGTTTATTATGCCGTGCGTATATTGTGCGATTTTGTCGGACAGGTCGCGTCGCCGCTTGATATGTCGGGTGCGTATCATTTTATCATGCTTATAACGCTTATGCTGTTTTTTTTGCAAGAAACCCGCGTTTCGTTGAGCAGAGCAAAAAATATGCAGTATTTTGCATTCGGCTTGCTGTCGCTGATATTTGTTCCCGTATACGCGTTGCCCGCGTCGGTGTTGTATTTTACAAACGGCATCGGAACTTTTTCGCAGGCGGTGATATCGTTTTCGGACATTGTCATTTGCGTTTATATTTATGCCAGATTGTGTCGCGCGCTTGTCAAAAATCAGGACGCATAATTTGCATTTTTAATTAATATAATAGAGCAGATAACTTTTTGCAAAAAAGGGATGACCCGTTTTATGAAAAGCTATTTGCTTTTATTTTTGCTTTTATATATTATTTCGCTTATATTGCCGATAATAATCAAATATTTGTGATAGGTTGAATATACCTGCCTTTTTGTGTGCAAAATATGTATGCAACAAAAGGGGAGGATCATATAATGAGCGACCAAAAAAACACAGGCAGCCGCAGACAGACCGTAAATATCTATATCTGTATTGCCGCTGCAATATGCGCCGTAACGGTAATAGCTCTTGCCGTTGTCGGTTCTTCATTCAGCATGGGCGACATAGACATTCCCGACGTGAGTTTTAACACGCCGTCTTTGCCCACGCAAAGCAACGATGATGTTTCGGGTACGGTAAGCGACAAGATTACCGGCGGAGACGCTTCGAACATTATCGCTGATACGCCCGAACCCGACGAAACATTGACTTATCCCGTCGTGGGTGGCGAGATATTAAAAGATTACAGCATGGATATGCTTGTGCTGTCGCAGACTATGCGCGATTGGCGCACTCATTCGGGAGTCGATATCGGCGGCAATATCGGCGACAAGGTGTTTTGCATATCCGACGGCGAGGTGGCAGAGGTATATAAAGACGACCTTTACGGTGTTACCGTTAAGGTTGATCACGGTGAATATACCAGCGTTTATATGAATCTTGCCGAAGAACTCGGTGCCGGTGTTGAGGTAGGCAAAAAGGTAGTATCCGGCGCCACTATCGGCATGATAGGCAATTCGGCAGGTTGTGAAGCGGCAGACGCTCCGCACTTGCACTTTGAATTGCTTAAAGACGGAGTGCAGGTAGACCCGCATATAATGCTTGACGAGATAGAATGATCGGGTCGCATAACAAAAAAGTGCCTAAGGGCACTTTTTTGTTATGCTTTATTATTTGCAGTTGAGTGTTATAACGGCGGTTTTGCTTGTCATGTCGCCGTACACGGCGGCAACCTCAAAGCTGTCTGTGCCGACATATCCGTTTAAAGGAATGTACGAAAATGTTCCGTCGGGCTCCAGGCGCAGACGTCCGTAGCGCGGAGATACCGCAATGACCATTTGATATGTTTGATCGGTGTTTACGGTTATTATTCCCTGCAGATTTCCGGACACGTCGTATTCGGCACTCTCCGGCGCTTTTGCGGCGGACGAGGGCGAGGCTGTATAGGTGCCGTCAAGCAGACGTTTTGCATATAAATACGTGTCTTTATATGCCGATCTCGCATATTCGTCGCCGTTGTCATATGCTTTTGTCAATTCCGTGGGAACGACATCGAGATAATATATTTTGACCGAATTCATATATCCGTACTCGACGCCTTTTTGCAGATATTCTTTATAGCGCCTTACGTTTGCCGGATCGGTGTAATAAGACATTTCTATCTCGACGCACATGCCGTACATTTTCGCTTTTTCGGCGGCGCTGTCAAGTCTGTCTTCGTCAAGTACCGACATAAACGAATAGTTGGGTTGCAGGCACGAGATATCAAAGCCGTATGACTTGCAGTCTTCAAAGCCTTCGGCCTCATAATAGGGTATCCACAGAGTTATCAATCCCAGAGAATGAACATAGTCATTCATATACTTGACAACTTCTACCTCATAAGGGTCGTCGGTGAAGATATGCTCTTCCTGCCAATAAAATCCTACAAGCGTAAGGTTTTGATAATTTTGTTCTTTATATTTTGCAAGCTGGGTATCTATCTGCCATTTGATCGCTTTTTTGCGGTTTTCAAGTGTGTCGAGAGGGTCGTCGACACCGTCGCCGTCTATATCGCCGAGTGTGTTTACAGTGCCGTTGGAATTCGTCGGAGTAGGACGCATAACAGACAGAAACACGTTTGCTTTATAGCCGTCGAGATTTAATGTTTTTGCAGCATATTTTACCGCATTGTCAAGTGCGCCGAGATTGCGGTCTTTAACAAACTGACTGTCGATATAAGTTTGCCAGCCTTTAACCGTCAGTTTTATATCTTCGGGAACATATCCCGAGCACGGTGAAAATAAAAACGTGTCAAAAAACGTGTCTTTTAGTACACCGTCTTCATAATAGCCGACATAGCGCGCAAATTCTTCTGCCGTGACCATTGCGGATTCGTCATAAACATTTCCGTCGTAGCGGCATACGGGTGTGCACAGAATATTTTCTATGCCGCCGAAATTGTCAAGGTCGGGGTATCTGTCGCTGTAATCTGTTTCAAACGACTTGTCGGGGTCTACCGAAAGCGCGTTATCGGGCAATGCTTTTGAGCCGTATATTTCTATCTCACTTATCGCCGAGTGCTGTTTTATCTGCATGACCAAAGTGACATAGCGCGCTTTGTACACCGCGCCCAAGTTTGCCGTAAATTCAAGCATTGCCAATGTTGTGTTTCCGACATCTGTTTTAACCGATGATACGGCCTGCCAGTCGGTGCCGTTTTCGCTGATTCCGACAGAAATTTCGTTTATCGGCAAAACGCCCCAATCCGTTTGCACAAGCATGTCGAATTTAACCGTGTCTACGGCCGAAATATGCCCGAGGTCTATTGTTATGCGTCTGCCGTCGCCGCGTGTCATTCTGAACATTCCGTTGCTGTCCCATGACGCGGCGGCCTTTTTGCCGTCTGTAAGTACCGAAACGTCAAGCGTGTTGCCGCTGTCAACCGCGTCCGAAACGGGTATTGACGAAAAGTGGCTTACATATATCTTTTCGGCACAAAGAGCAAGGTTTATGCGCTTGTTATAGTCGTTTTCGTTTTTGTCCCAATATGACGCCTGCGAAAAAGGTATCGTTGCGTCGCCGTAATAATTTACCGCATCGGTGTCCTGTTGCTCAAAATCGTCGGAATAAGCTTTTGCGGTTATCTCATCGATAAAAAACCAACCGCTTTCCTGAGACGAAAACATTATGCGTATATAACGCGCTTTGAGTGCTTGGCTCAAATGAAAAGCAAACGTGTATTTTGTCGATTCGCCCAGCGTTTTGGGAGTATATACCACGCCTATCGACGTATATTCTTCTCCGTCGGCCGAGGCATAAAGTGTTGCCGAAAGAGGCAATCCTATGCCGTAATCAAGCTGTTTTAAACATCCTATGTCTATGTCGGCTATGCCGTGGCTGTCGTCGCCGAGGTCAAAATCTATTGTGACGGGTGTGCCGCCGGCAAATCCTACCCACGAATATGTGCTGAACTGATCCGAAACGATGCCGTCGGTGAGCATAAATGTGTCGTTATCGGTATATGTTCCGTTTTCTCCCGAAATGCGCGAAAATGTATACTTTTTGCCCAAAAGCATATTTTTGCTTGCGGCATTGCGGTCCGGTGTCTCTCCGGCAAGCAGAGCGTCTATTTTTATCGCTTCTTTGCACACCTTGCCTTTTGAATCCTCGCTTGATATGTCGCTCTGATCTTCGATGTCGCTTTGGTCTGAAGAAATATCCTGCGGCGGCACCGCGCATGCACACAGCGACAGGCAAAGCAATGCGGTAAGCAGAATGTATATTTTTTTCATACGTGTCTCCGTTAAAACTAAAGGGCGGTTTTGCCGCCCTTTATGTTGTTATTTTTGTGTCTTTGCAAGGCCTGCTTTAAATGCCGCCATCGCTTTTTCGGCAGTCGAAATGTCAAGATAATTGGTTATGCGTCCGTCGTCGGCATAATCGTTTACCGAGAACCATATAGCATATTTCAATCTGCTGATAAACTCGCTTTCGGGGGCACTCATATCCTCGAGATAAGTAAACATCTCGGTGATCCACTGCGCCTGCTGATCGGCATTGCGTCCCAAAACGGTGTCAACATAACTGCCTTTGCCCCAGTCATAATAAGCTTCGCCGCCGGATGCACAACCGAATTCGCCTATTACCCAAGGATAATTGTCAAAATAAGGCATGCTCTTGTTATAGAGATAAGTGTACATATCCTTAAAAGACTTGTAGGTAACATCTTCGCCGGGCGCGTTGTTGATCATCTCATAATAGGTAAGTCCGTATGCCTGGCAATATTCCGAACCCGGGAAATAATTGAGGTAATTGCCCCAGCTCGAATAAGGTACGTCGACTGCTATCGGGTTAAAGACAAATATGCAGTTGTCAACGCCTTCTTCGATAAATATGTCATACATGCGCTGCCACGTCATGATGAATATGTCTGGGTCAAGCAAAGTGACTATGCCGCAATAGCTTACCCAGTCGGAGTTCATCTCGTTGTTAAGTCTGAACCAAACGGGCGCGCCGTATTCTTTTATCTCTTTTGCTATGCTGCGGAACTGCTCGTCATAATTGCCGCGCAGAATATCAAACATCGGGGTATATCCGTCAAGACCTACATTGTTTGATGTGGTAAACTGGTAAGAGATCTGTACGACGGGCTTGCCGTTAAAACCGTTGCCGCCGGCAAATTCTTTTGCGTGAGCGGCGGGGAAAGGCGTGCGGCTCGAGCCGTAGCCTATATGCAGATAGCTCGGATAGATAGCGGTGTTATAGCCGAGGTTTTCGACAGACCAATTGAGCCATTCGGTGATCTTTTTTTGATTTGCAAAATATTGGCTGCTCGATCTCGACTCGAGGTTATATTTAAAGAAGCCCCAGTCGACGGTATCTTGCTGCATTATTTTTTCAAAATAAGCTTTTGTCTCGTCGCTCCAGTTTTCTTCCTGCACGAGAGCATATGCGCCGGTGTAGTTTGCCGATTTGCCTTTTGCGGTTATTTCGGTAAAAGATGCCGCCATCTCAAGCATTTCGGCGTTCATATTTTCTCTGCTCTTTAAAACAAGCAGATAAAACTTGACATATTCGTCGGGACGCTTTATCACTGCTATGCTGTAATACGGCATATCGATGTTATCCGAGTTGTTTATCTTTATGCTGTATACCGTGACCTCAAAACCGGCGACAAGATCGGTGTATGTCTTCGTGGGTGCGGTGCGTATCAGTGAGTTTGCGGACAGATAAGAGTCATTTGATATAAATCTGCTGAGCCACTCGGTGTTATAGGTGTTCCAGCCTTTTTCGTTGTTGCCATAGGGGTTGCTGCTTTCCGAGGTCAGTGTCAGGCAGTAACTGTCGTTATAATATTTGCTGCGTATGGCCGAGAGCGAAAAGTCGCAATCGATATAGTCGCCGGGCAGTGTTATCGCATAACCTTCGGGGTTGTTGACGACTCTGGTGTGATCGCGGCCGCCAAACAGATATTTTACGTCGTCGTTGCCGATCGCGGTGTCATAATCGTCGCTGAATTCACCGTTGCGGTATACCGTGGCATTTGCCACATCGTCGGCAGACGTTATAGTTTTGTCTGCATAAATGTCGCTCCAGATCTTAGGTGCGTTTGCATCGGGAGTGATGGGTTCAAGGCTGATATCGCTGTTATCGCTCATATCAGAGTCCTCACTTTCACTTGATGATGTATCCGAAGACGAAACGCCCGAAGACGTATCATCCGATGGGGCAGAGGTGGGATCGTTGCACGCGCAAAGCAGCGTGAGCAACATCATAAAAACAAGCAGAATCGCGGTTAATTTTTTCATTGATTGTTCCTTTCAAAATTCCATGCCGAGCGGCACATATCTTCAAGCGTGTGCGTGGCTTTAAAGCCTATGCATTTTTCCGCCTTTGACGGATCGGCATAATTTACCGCGACATCACCGGGGCGTCGGTCGGTTATCGTATACGGAATATGCACACCTGTTGCGGTTTCAAACGCTTTAACAAGGTCAAGCACGCTGTATCCGGTTCCGGTTCCGAGATTGTATATCTGCACGCCGGGGTCGGCCATGTGGTTTATTGCGTCTATGTGCCCTTGAGCAAGGTCAAGCACGTGAATATAATCGCGCACACCCGTGCCGTCATGCGTGTCATAATCGTTGCCGAATACTTTAAGTTCGGGCAAAACGCCTTTTGCGACGCGCGTGATATAAGGCATCAGGTTGTTCGGTATTCCGTTGGGATCGTCGCCCAAAAGTCCGCTCTCGTGAGCGCCTATCGGGTTAAAGTATCTGAGTATGACTATCGACCATTCGCTGTCCGAAACAAAAAGGTCTTTAAGTATATACTCTATCATCAGCTTGGTGCCGCCGTACGGGTTTGTGTAAGAGAGGGGAAAATCCTCACTCACGGGCACCGTTTCGGGCGTGCCGTATACCGTGGCGGACGATGAAAACACTATTTTTTTGCAACCGTGGTCGCGCATGGCATACAAAAGTTGCAAAGTACCCGTAATGTTGTTGTGATAATACATCAGCGGCTTGGCAACAGATTCGCCCACGGCCTTTTTGCCTGCAAAATGTATTACGGCGTCGGGTTTAAAACGGTCAAAAGCATCGTCGAGCGACGCGCGGTCAAGTATATCGGCTTTAAAAAACAGCGGTCTTTTGCCTGTGATACGTTCGATGCGGTCGACAGTTTCGGGTTTTGAGTTTGACAGGTCGTCGTATATTGCAACCTCATATCCCTGTTCGATCAGTTTGACGCAGGTATGCGAGCCGATATAGCCCGCGCCACCGGTAACCAATATTTTCATATACAAAAACACCTCCGTAAACCGTGTGTCTTATTTTAGCATACAGCGCCTTATATTTCAAGCACTTTTTGTTATTAATCGCTTAAAAGCGGCATATATTTGGTGAACGGAGGAATGCTTGTATGAACAATGTCGACTTTGTCAGCAGATATGTGCTGATAGGCAGATACGTCGCCGAGACCGGTTGCACGGTGAGGGCGGCGGCAAAAATATTCGGTGTCAGCAAAAGCACGGTACACAAAGATATAACCGAGCGCTTAAGATACGAAGATCCGATTCTTTGGCGCCTTGTTGCCGAGGTGCTTAAGACCAATAAGCAAGAGCGTCATATACGTGGGGGAAATGCAACGCGCCTTAAATATCAAAGCACGGTTGACAAAACGCCTTGATTATTGTAAAATAAAATCGACAGTTAGTATAAATTTTTTTAAAAAGACGTGAAAGGTAAGGTAACGGTTATGACAAAAAGGTTGTTGGTTGTCGGCAGTGCCAATATTGATTTTCGCATCGAAACTTCGTGCATACCGCGCGCGGGCGAAACTTTGATATCCGACGGCAAATATGTGCTTACTCCGGGTGGCAAAGGCGCAAATTCGGCTATGGCTGCGGCAAGACTCGGTGACACCGAGGTTGCTTTGTGTGCCAGACTCGGTGACGATAATTACGGCGAGCAATTGCGGCGCTATTTTACCTTAAACGGCATTAATTCAAGATATATCGTAACCGACAAGGTCGAACAGACCGGCTCTGCGTTTGTGCTTGTCGAAAACGACGGCACAAACCGCATTATAGTATTTAAAGGTGCCAACAAGCGCCTGTGCGCCGCAGATGTCGACGAGGCGTTTAAGTGCTCTCCCGACGGCGTTTTGGTGCAATTTGAGGGTGGCCCCGATGCCGTGGCGGCAACCGCATTGAGAGCACATAAAAGCGGGATACCTTTGTTTGTCGATGCGGGCGCCGTTACAAGAAATTGGAATATGGCAACTATTCCCGAGTGCGAGATTTTTTCGCCCAACGAAACAGAAACCGAAATACTTACGGGTGTGCGCCCCGCGTCGCCTTCGGATTGCCTCAAGGCTTCGATATCGCTTTGCAATCGCATCAACATAAAATATGTGGTGCTGAAATTAGGCTCGCGCGGATGTTTTGTATACGACGGCAAATATTGTGACCTTGTGTCTTCGTATGATGTCGATGAAATTGATACAACAGCGGCGGGTGATGCTTTTACCGCGGCGATTGCTGCCGAATATATGCGCACGGGCGATATAATACATTCGGCAAGATATGCCAACGCCGTCGGCGCACTTACCGTTACGCGTAAAGGCGCCATTGCTTCGTTGCCTACGGGCGACGAGGTCAAAGCGTTTTTAAACGGCAGATGATAAAGGGATATCGTTATGAGCAAAATATATCGTTCTCAATCCGAACTTATAGGTAACACTCCGCTTTATGAGGCCGTAGGGCTTAAAAAACATTACGGATTTGATGCCGAACTGCTTTTAAAACTTGAAATGTTTAATCCCGCGGGCTCTGCCAAAGACAGAGTTGCGAGGCATATGATAGACAGTGCCGAAAAAAGCGGAGAATTGCATCAAGGCAGTGTTATTATCGAACCCACATCCGGCAATACCGGCATAGGAATAGCCGCCGTTGCCGCCGCAAAAGGATATCGCGTAATTATAGTTATGCCCGACAGTATGTCTGCCGAAAGACAAAAATTGGTTACCGCATACGGCGCCGAGTTGGTGCTTACCGACGGCAAATGCGGTATGCAAGGTGCCATCGCAAAGGCAGAACAAATTAAAAACGAGATAAGCGGCAGTATAATTGCGGGACAGTTTACCAATCCCGCAAATCCCGAGGCACATTATAATACCACAGGACCCGAAATATGGCGTGACACAGACGGCAGGGTTGATATCCTTGTTGCGGGCGTCGGTACGGGCGGAACTATAACGGGCGCCGGCAGATATTTAAAACAGCAAAACGGCAATATACAAATCATAGCCGTCGAACCGCACGGTTCCCCGGTGCTTTCGGGCGGCAAAGCCGGCAAGCACGGCTTGCAAGGCATTGGTGCGGGCTTTGTGCCCCAAGTTCTCGATACGTCGGTATATGACCGAATAATCACCGTTACCGATGACGAGGCGTATGAAGCCGCACGCACAATGGCAAAATGCGAGGGGCTGCTTGTGGGCATATCTTCGGGCGCGGCACTGAGCGCTGCGGTAAAAACGGCGTTGTTGCCTCAAAATAAAGGCAAACACATAGTTGCGATTATGCCCGATACGGGTGACAGATATCTTTCTACCGATCTGTTCGGCGTATAATAGTTTCTGAGAACATAACAATTAAATATAATAAGCCGTCGCGACAGCAATTTGTCAAATTCCGACGGCTTTTTTATATGTTATTAAAAACGCATAATAAAAGCATCCGTACACAAACGGTACGGATGCGAATTTTTTATATCATATCACACTTTGGGAATAGGCAC
The DNA here is from genome assembly GCA_964402515.1 of uncultured Ruminococcus sp. GTDB lineage: Bacteria > Bacillota > Clostridia > Oscillospirales > CAG-382 > Coliplasma. The sequence continues at coordinate 12,126 of CAYOCM010000037.1, forward strand.
ACGCTTTTTTGGTTCGGGCGGCACAATGTCCCCCGCGGCGGTCAACGCCACTTTGGTCAGATAAGGCCCTATAAGCTCATACACCAATACCGCAAAAAGTACTATGTTGCGTATAAACGAGCCGCAACCGGGCAATGCCGCCGCTTGCATACTCATTCCCAGCGCAACGCCTGCCTGAGGCAAAAGTGTTATGCCCAGGTATTTTTTTATATTGCTGTCGCATTTCATCATTGATGCCGAGGCATAAGAACCGAGATATTTGCCTGCCGAACGAGTGAGTATAAATACGACGCCGATGACTACCGTCATGGGGTCGGCAAACGCAAACAGGTTGAGTTCTGCGCCCGAAAGTACAAAAAATACAACATAAAGCGGCG
>CAYOCM010000038.1:0-11554 GCA_964402515.1 uncultured Ruminococcus sp.
ACCGCAAACGCATATTGCTCATCGGTCAGTTTGATATTGACATATTTTATCTTGCTTGATGCGCCGCACGAGCACAGAAGCGCGCACAAAACGGCGGCGATCAGCAAAAGCGAAACTGTTTTTTTCATTTTATTTGTCCTCTCAAATCTTGTTATGCACGCATTATACACCGCAAAAACAGAAATGTCAATAGCGGTTGTGCAAAAAAATGCATAAAATATTTCGCATTGCGTATTAATTATGCACAAACAGGTTTAAATATGCAAAACTTTTGCAATTTTGTTGAGATTTGCCGCATAAACGCGCCGAAAATATTTGATATTTATAACATAAATATATATTTGTTAATATTATCCTGCACGTGTCGTTAATATATATGTTTTAAAGTAGCCTGTAATTGTGCCATATTTATAACATTTGTTAAAGTGAGGAATGCTGTATGCAAACCATGCGCGTTGCAATCGTCACGGGCGGCAGCTCGGGCATAGGCAAATGCTGTGCCGACATGCTTGCGGAAGCGGGCTATAAAGTATATGAATTCAGCAGACGCGCCGAGGGCGACGAAAAAGTTGCTCATATAAAGTGCGACGTCACAGACGGTGATGCCGTTTCAAATGCGACAAAACGTGTCTTTGATGCAGAAGGCCGTATAGATCTGCTCGTGACATGCGCGGGTATGGGCGTTTCGGGTGCGGTGGAATATATATCCGAAGATATGATGCGACGTCAGTTTGAGACCAACCTGTACGGCACGATATATTCCGCACGCGCGGCACTGCCTTATATGCGAGAGCAAAAAAACGGCAAGATAATATGCATAAGTTCTGCGGCGGCGATATTTGCCATACCGTTTCAGACATATTATTCGGCATCAAAAGCAGCGATAAACTCGTTTGTCTGCGGACTGAGAAACGAAGCGAAAGCGTTTGGCGTAGATGTCTGCTGCGTCATGCCCGGCGATATCAAAACGGGGTTCACGGCCGCAAGAGCCAAGCAGCACGACGGCAACGCAGAATACGGCGGGCGCATAGACAAATCGGTAGCGGTCATGGAAAAAGACGAGCAAAACGGTATGACTCCCGAGAGTATAGCAAAATTTGTGCTTAAACTGTCTCGAAGACGCAAAAACAGGCCGCTTAACACCCCGGGGGCACAATATAAGTTTTTGGTGTTTATATCAAAACTTATGCCTTCTTCGCTGTTATATTATATGATAGGCAAGTTATATATAAAAGAATGAGAAAGGAATTATAAACTTTGAAACTTTCGTTCAGCAAAAAAAACAAAAAAGACACTTTGCAAGTCAAAAGCACGTCGCATATACTGCTTGAGATATTTGCCGACGTGTTGCAAAAGAACATTGACGATATATCTCCGGATGCAGACTTTTTTAACGAGCTCGGCGGTGACAGTCTGTCGTCGTTGCAGGTTATTACAAAGGCCGAAGAACATTTCGGCATAACCATACCCGACGAGGCATATCTCGCATGCCGCACGGCAAACGATTTTGCCGATGCAATAGACAAACTGTTATCGGGCGAATACATCGCCGAGGCCGACGCTGAAACCGAAAATATATCTCAAATAACAAAATTCGAAGACACCCCCGAATACAAAGCATTTGTAGAGCGTATGCACGAAGCAGAGGGCCACAACCCTTATTTTTCGGTGCATGATTCGGCACTCAGAGACGTCTCGATAATGGACGGCCGCGAAGTGCTCAACTTCAGCTCATACAACTATGTGGGTATGTCGGGCAGAAAAGAGACCGTAGAAGCCGCAAAAGCCGCCGCGGAACATTACGGCACGTCGGCATCGGGCAGCAGACTTTTGGGTGGCGAAAAGCCGATTCACAGAGAGCTTGAAGAAACCATCGCAAAATGGAAACATACCGAGGACGCCGTAGTCATGGTCGGCGGTCACTCGACAAATGTAACTGTTGTCGGCAATTTTTGCGGCAAGCACGACTTGATAGTTTATGACATACTCGCGCACAACTCGATATCCGAGGGTTGCAGGCTTTCGGATGCCGACAGCAGACCTTTTCCCCATAACGATTACAATGCGCTTGAAACCATATTAAAAAACTGCCGCGACCGCTATGCAAAAGTGCTTATAGTCATCGAAGGCGTATACAGCATGGACGGCGATATAGCGCCCGTACCCGAATTTGTAAAAATTAAAAAACAGTACGGTTGTTTTTTGATGGTCGACGAGGCGCATTCGGCGTGCGTACTGGGTGAGCACGGCGGCGGTGTTGACGAATATTTCGGCCTCGATCCCTATGATATCGACATCAAAATGGGCACGCTTTCAAAAGGTATCGGCACTTGCGGAGGATATATCGCGGGCAAAAAGTGCATGATTGAATATATGCGCTATAACATACCCGGATTTGTGTTTTCGGTCGGTATGTCGCCCGTTTTGGCGGCGGCCGCAAAATGCGCGGTAGAATTATTGCAGACCGACAAAAGCATAATGGCCGATCTGCACCGCAATATCAAAGTGTTTATCGACGAAGCGCACAAGCATCATTTCAATACCTGTCTTGCGTCAGAAAGCGCCATAATTCCCATCATGGTCGGCAAAGACGAAGATGCATATATACTTTCCACCATGCTCTGTCAAAAAGGCGTATTTGTTCCTCCGGCGGTATATCCCGCCGTACCCAAAGGCAAGGCAAGACTCAGATTCTGTGTTATATCCGAGCACAAACCCGAGCAGATAGTCAAAGCGCTCAACGCGCTTGATGAATGCTGCAAAGAGGCGGGCATAGATATTACATAACAAAAAACAACGGCTGCCGGATTTATTGTTTAGGCAGCCTTTTTTTGCCTATATGCTTGCATTTTTATGCCCGTATGGTGTATAATGCAGCAAAGGAGGGATAAGCCTTGAAACTTAAAATAGATACCGACAGAACATACGCCGTAACCTTAGAAGGCGGAGGAGCAAAAGGCGCTTATCAGGTGGGCGCTTGGCGCGCACTTGACGAAGCGGGTATAAAATACAACGCCGTTTCGGGTTCATCGGTCGGCGCGCTCAACGGTGCCATGATGGCAATGCGTGACCTTAACAAAGCACGCGAACTGTGGGGCGACATCAATTTTTCAAAGGTAATGGATGTCGATGACTCGGTGATGAAACGTCTGTTTATAGGCGACTATTTCGGCATTACTCCAGGCACAATAGCAAAAAAGGCTGTCTCGATATTCAAAGAAGGCGGATTTGACGTCACCCCCCTGCGCAACCTGCTTGTCTCGGTAGTTGACGAAAATGTCATCAGGCGTTCGGATGTAGAATTATTTATCGTTACATATTCAAAAACAGATAAAAAAGAGCTAGACCTTGACGCCAAAAAACTTGACGACGGCGAAATAATAGATACGCTGCTTGCATCGGCGTATTTTCCCGCGTTTAAGCACGAAACATTGCGGGGCAAGTCATATACCGACGGCGGAGTAAAAGATGTTTTTCCCATAGATTCTTTGCTCTCACGCGGTTATCGTGATATAATCGCCATACGCATCTACGGTGTCGGTGTCGAAAAGCGCGTCAAGATACCCAAAGACGCGCGCATAACCACAATAGCGCCCGTACAAAGCCTGGGCAGCGTGCTCAATTTCGGGCAAGAGCAATGCCGTCGCAATATGGCGCTCGGCTATTATGACGCGCAAAAAGTTATTTACGGGCTTTACGGCACAAAATATTATATCGATCGCACGTTAAGCGAACGCGAAGCTTATCAGATACTTTCAAAACTCGTCACCGAATATTACGGAATGCAATCGCTGTCGCTTAAACGCGTTAACGAAGAATTATTACCCCGTCTTGCGCGCAAGTGCGGCTCGGGCAGAGGCGACTATTATGACGTTTTTGTCGATTTTATCGAGGATGCCGCAGACAAACTCGGCGTATACGAATTCGGCGTTTATACCGACAAAAAGCTTTATCAGATCATATCGTCCGAAGCGGCAAAACCGCGCCGCAGTATGAATACCGGAGCGCTCAAATACCTTATTAAATAAATCAAACACATGCTTTTGAAAGGATTTATCAAATGAACACCATCAAAGTCAAAAACGGCAAAACGCTTATGGTCGCACACCGCGGCTGCTCATGCGTTGAAAAAGAAAACTCGTTGGCTGCTTTTATCGCGGCCGGCAACCGCAGCTATTACGGCATCGAGACCGACGTGCATCGTACCGCCGACGGCGAATATGTCTGCATTCACGACAGCGAGACCGCAAGAGTTGCGTCCGACAACATCGTCATCGAAAAAACAAGTTTTGAATATATACGTTCACTCAAACTGTGCGATATCGACGGCACCCGCACACGCAACGATATACGTATTCCCACACTACGCGAATATATACGTTGCTGCAAGCGCTATGAAAAGCATTGTGTACTTGAGCTCAAAACGCTTTATACATACGAAAACGTCTGTGAAATAATCGATCAGATAATCGAAGAAGATTATCTCGAACACGTCACCTTCATTTCATTTGCATACGACAATCTTTTGCTTGTCAAGCGTCGCCTGCCCGATCAGCCATGCCAATATCTTGTGGGCGAATACACCGATGACCTGCCTCAAAAACTTGCCGACGACAATATGGGCCTTGATATTTGGTACGGCCAGATCAACGAGCAAAACCTTGCACTTTTGCACGGCAAAGGCGTAGAGGTAAACGTTTGGACCTGCGACGACCCCTCAGCTGCGGAAGCGCTTATAAATATGGGAGTTGACTATATCACCTCAAACCGCCTCGAAGGTACGCAAGCATAAATAAAAAACAAAAACAAAGTGCGTTTGCCGTCGGCAAACGCACTTTTTGAATTGCATCTTGTTTATATTTGTTTTTTGTCGACAAGAGCGACAAATTCATCTATAAGCGTAACAAAATAATCAAGACCTTTGCGCCAGAAATTGGGATCGGTAAGATCTATGCCGGCGATAAGCGCGGTATCTTCGACCGAGTTGACGGTGGTCGCGTTCAGCAGTTTTTTGTAAAGAGGCACAAAATCGGTGCCCATCTCTTTATATTTTGCAAACAGACCTTGCGCAAACAGTCCGCCGAAAGCATAAGGCCAGTTATAATAGCTAAGCCCCGCCGAATAATAATGGCTCTTGCATATCCACATGTATTTGTGCATGCAGTTTTGATCGAGGCCGTCGCCGTATGCCTGCTTTTGAGCATCAAGCATAAGTTCGCAGAGGCGGTCGGGGAACATAAAGCCTTCTTCTCTCGAATCGATAACCGATTTTTCAAACAGATAGCGCGAATAAATATCGCATATTATCTGCGTGGTATCAGACAGTTTGCCGTTTAACAGCGCTATGCGCTGATCGTCTGTCTCGGCGTGCGACAGAGCATAGTCCATCGTAAGCACCTCGTTAAAGTTTGATGCGGTCTCGGCAACGGGCATAGAATAATCGGTATTAAGCGCTCTGTGGTCTTTGATGCAATAGTTGTGGAATGCATGCCCCAGCTCGTGAGCCAATGTCATCACATCGGTAAATCTGCCGCCGAAGTTGGTAAGCACTCTCGACTGCTTTATCGAGTGCAGATCCATGCAGAAAGCGCCTCCGCGTTTGCCGTCGGCGGGGTAAAAATCTATCCAATCTTCGGCAAAAGCACGGTCGACCAACGCCGCCAATTCGCCGTCAAACGGCGTGAATACTTTTGCCAGATATTTTCTTGCCTGTTCGGGGGTGTATCGGCTGTCGTCCTCTCCCGCAGGGGCAAAAAGGTCATACCAGGGCAGACCGTTCTCGTGGCCGAGCAATCTGCCCAGTGCGCGCAGATAACGTCTGAAATGCGGCATATATTCAACCATGGCGGTGAGCAATGCATCAAGCGTTTCGGGACGCATTCTCGAGTGATTCAAAACTTTTGCCATAGGCGAGTCGAAACCGCGCAGATTTGCCTCGGTTATAGCCTGCATCTTTATGCTGTTTAAAGCAAACGCAACGCTGTCTTTGATTTTTTCATAAGAAGCCATCTCGGCTTCATATGCACTGCGGCGCACCTCGGGGTCGTCTTCGTATGCCATGTTGCGTATATCAGAAAGATTTGTGACCGTGCCGTTGTATTCGACTTTGACCGTCGATGTCAGATGATCGCGCAGGTCGCTCCAGGCCGAACCGCCCGAAATATTATATCTCGACATGATCTCTTCTTCTTTGCCGCCCAGCAGATGTTTTGCATCGTCATGCATAGTGTGCAGAAGATATGCATATTCGCTTATGAATTTATCGTTTGCGATGATCTCGTCGATGTTTTTGAGTTTGCCTATATATGCCTGCAAAACGGCGCTTGCACCCGACATCGACGAAAACAGCACGCGCAGTTTGCCCATATGAGCGATCGCTTCGGTATCGCCCGAATTGACGGATGCTCGCAGCGAGAGATAGCAAAACAGTTTTTCTGCCAGTTCGCTTATTTTTTCGTCGGTCTCGAGATAAGTTTTTACCAGTTCGGCATCGTCGATGACGCCGCATTTTTTTGCAAGATCGTTAAGACTTTTGACGGCATCGGTGACCTTTTGCAAGTCGTTTGTGAATTTTGTGTCGTTGACGCCTTGATAAAGTGCGTCGATATTCCAATGATCGTACATAATAAACCTCCGCAAAACATTAATATGTTATATTCTACCACAAGGCAGAAAATAAATCAACCGTCCGGTTTGCTGTTCCGGACGGCTGAGAGATAATGTTTTTCGCGTTTTTATGCCGCCAAAGGCTCATCGCGCAGGTTCCAAGGCTCAATGCAAGTATTGCCGTTGCATGGCAAATACTCCCACATGGTTTCGCCGATCACCTCATAGCAATTGCTGCATTTATAACCGTATTCATAATAATGCACATTGCCCGAGTGATAGTTGTTGCCCGTTAAACCGTAGACCGTATCGGCATGTTGTGTGCCGTATATAAAATAATATATGGTGCCGGTGTACTCAATAGTCGGCTCATAATATACGCCGTTTAACATAGCTTCATTTGACCAAGACCGGGAAGCCGAAGGTGTGTAATTATATTTCAACGGTTGCGTACGGCCTGGCTTGTGATACCAATTAGAGCCGCTGTAACGCATAAAATGAAAATCTGTTTCAGCCGGATTTGCATATTTCGTACCTTTTCTTACGCAAATGCACGAATATCCGGTCGGAATGCTTGTAGGATAAACAGTGGTCATTTTTACACATTTATGGTTTAATCCGTTTGTGCCGGTTGATTTTAAATCCGCCTTAACATTCAATGCTATTTCCTGAATCGTATCGGTCATATCAAACTCGGTCTTTCCGTACGCAAAATATCCGGGTATATAAAACCTGTTCGTAAGCCCCAATGCATATGCATAGCAATTGTATTTAAGATAAGAATTGTTCCATGAACCCAATACCACACTGTCTTGAATGCCGGCAGAGGTTGTTGATAAAGGATCTGTTTGTGTTGCTGCGGCGCTTGCCGATAATGTTGACAGAATGATGGCTGTGGCAATTGTTATTGCAAGCAGCATGTATTTAATCTTTTTCATATTAAATCTCCTTTACTTTATGTATTGGCTATACCATTCCGGCTCATAATTATAGTAATATGCAACCAATAGGTCTATATCAAAATAAATACTGGCGCTGTAAGCAGCAAAGTAGTTGATATTATCTTCGGCAATTGTAATTAGAGATTTAATTTCCGGTATATCATCTTCGTCATATTCTCCCATTAATTTTAATTTACTCATCAGTTTTAAAATCTCATCATCCGACATTTTTGACAGTCTCGGTTTGCCGTAAAGCAGGTCATCATCGGTTACGGGTTCTTCGGGTGCGCAGGCGGTAAGCAGAAGCGTAGACGAGAGCGCGAGAATTAAAATTAAGATAAGTGTTTTTTTCATGATATTATCCCTCCGAAATATAGTTTAAAGTTCAAAAAAAGCGCACAGAGACAAGCAAGCCCTCTGTGCGCTTTAATTATTGATTTTAAGTTGTCCTGCGGAATAATGCGAAATGCAATAAACTTTACATCTCATATTCGCGTCCTCCTTTTCAAGTGCATTATATCATATGCTTTGCAAAGCCGTCAAGTCGGCAATATTTACAATTATCGCGGATATGATTTATGCAAAACGCCTTGCCGTTAATATTGCATATATCGCTAAAAGCGTTGACAGATTACACAAAATAATGTAAAATGATTGCGGAGGAGTATTTATGTATAACACACATCAAAAATTCGACACCGCCATAAAGCCATGCAAGCCCGCGTGGTATATGAGGGCCATAGAATGGGTGGCGGTAAAAGCATATTTTAAACCCAAGGGCATGATAATACGCAAACACGGTATGCAAGATTTAAAACCACCGTATATTATTCTGTCTTCGCACGGTTCTATCGTGGATTTCCCCATAGTAATGGAGGCTGTGTTGCCTTATGCGTCAACATGGCTTTCGTCTATTGAAGAATACATAGGCCGTGAGTTTTTAATGCGCAAAGCCGGAGTCACATACAAACGCAAGTTTACCGCCGACACGACCGTGGTAAGGCATCTGTTTCACATCATCAAGCGCAATAAGGATATTCTGACGATATACCCCGAAGCGAGATTCAGTTTTGTCGGCATCAACGAGCCTCTTGACGACGCGCTCGGCGAATTTGTCAAAAGGTGCGGTTGTCCGCTGGTGGTAAATATCAACCACGGCAATTATTTAAGGTCACCTCAATGGGGCAAAACGCCCGAACGCCGCGTGCGCACCGAGTCTGATTTTTATTGCCTGTTTGATGCCGAACAGGTCAAAAACGCAACTGCCGCCGAGATACAAAAGCGCATTGAAGAAACTTTTGTATATGACGAATACGCTTGGCAGCGCGACAACAAGATAAAGATCATCTGCAAACAGCGTGCAAGAGGCATTCACAGAGTATTGTATAAATGTCCCGAATGCGGCACGGAGTTTGAGATGGCATCCGACGGCGCAGAGCTTTGGTGCGAACACTGCAAGGCAAAATGGCATATGGATGAATACGGCGTTATGCACGGCGTAGGTCATGAGACAAAATTCAGCCATATTCCCGACTGGTACCGCCGGCAGCGTGACGACGTCGCAAAAGAGATTGAGAGCGGCGCATATAATTATCGTGAGGATGCCGAGATCGGCATACTCGCTTCAAGCGCAAAAGGCGTTGTAAGATGCGGCAAGGGCGTTCTGACACACGGGTACGACGGTTTTAAATTTGTCGGCGAAGTCGACGGCAAGCCGTTTGAAATCGAAAGAAAACCGCAGTCGTTGATGTCGTGCCATATAGAATATGATCTCAAAAAGACCGGCGCGTGCGTAGAGCTTTGCACGCTCACAGACACATATTTTGTCTATCCCGCAAGCGGCGACAAAAAACTTACAAAACTGCATTTTGCGACTATCGAGATGTACAATCACGTCAAACGTGACGCAAAGCAATAAGCAATAAAAAAGAGGGCACAGCCCTCTTTTTTGCGTTTTTAACCGATCTTATCCGCAGCAGCAACAGACGATGACCACGGCGATGAGGATTATCAGCCAATTGCAATTATTGCCGCCAAAAAGATTATCAAAGCAAGCCATAAATTCCCCTCCCTTCATCAACATAATATGGGTAGGAAACTCGTTGTGTTACTCTCTTGTTCCTCGTTCGTAATAAAACAGATATTGCTGTGCGATGCCCGCATATTCGCCGAAATATGTTGAATCAAAACCTTTGCCATAGCGTTCTGCCATAACTTTTTTTATCCATGTATCGACCGGAAACGCCTGTCTGAAACCGTATCCGAAAAGCAATGCGCAATCGGCAACCTTGGGACCTATACCGTGAGTAGACAGCATCTCTTTTTTTGCCTCAGCATAATCCATAGCCGATATTCTTTGATACGCAAGCCTGCCGTTATAATAATCGCGTGCGGCCGAAATAACATAAGGCGCACGGTAGCCGAGATGCATATCGTCAAGCCTTGCATCGATAAGCGATTCGGGTGTTGGAAACGCGTATCCGTCGTCGCTTATTTGCTCACCGTATCTCAGGCATAATGCCTCTATCAGTTTTTTTATACGCGGTATATTGTTGTTTTGCGAGATGACAAACGAAATGAGCGTTTCAAACGGTTCTTGTCGCAAAAGTCTTATGCCGCCGCAATGTGCCGTCGCCGCGGCAAGATGCGCGTCGTTTTCGGGAAACGTCGAGATCACGGCATCATAGTCGGTACTTAGATCAAAATATTTATGCCAAATGTTTTTAAAATCTTCTTTTGACGTTTTTATCAGCACGCCGCCGTCGGTTTGCACAAGAAACACATACCTGTTTTGTGCTATTCCGCCAAAGCCGTCGCCTGTTCTGTTGAACCTGAAACATTGGCCGCACAAAAAAGTCTGCTCTATGTTAAAGTGCGCGTCGTTAACCAGCACGCCGCCGCGCGTATATTCGATTTGCAAAAAATCACCCCTCTTGCAAAAACAAAAACGATATTATATAATAAGTTATCAAAACCCGCGGAGGCACTGTATGCACGAAAGAATTTACACCATACCCGTCAACGAGGCGTTTGACGCCGCCGAAAACGATTGCCCGTTTTGCAGGCTGTATAAAAAATTAGAAAACGACGAACTCGACCTGATACTCGGCGCGTCTATGATGGATCCCGATGTGCGCATACGCACAAACAAAACGGGATTTTGCGACCGACATTATGCGCAGATGTTTGCGCGCAACAACAGATTGCAAATGGCGCTGACGCTTGAGTCGCATCTTATCGAATTGCAATCCGATCTTAAACCCGGCGGCATTCTTGCGCGCGACAAAGGGGCAAAACCCGCCGAGCGCATATCAAAACTGCAAAGCACCTGCTATGTCTGCGAACGTATCGAAGACAAGATATCTAAGATGTTTGTGACGGCGGCATGCCTGTTTAACGAAGAAACCGAATTTAAAAACAAATTTAAATCAAAAAAAATGATATGTTTGCCGCATTACCGCATTCTTTTGCAGACGGCGCAATCCTGCCTGCCAAAGGCAGGATATGCAGAACTTTGCTCTGAAGCCGACCGCATAGTCGGCGCATATCTCAAAGAGCTTACCGGTGATATCTCGTGGTTTTGCAAAAAATTCGACTACCGTTTTGATGCCGAGCCGTGGGGAAACTCACGCGATTCGGTTGAACGCGCCATCAGATTTTTAAACGGCGACAGCGCTCTGCCGCAGTCAAAATGATCGCTCAAAGCAAAGTAAGGTTAACATAATTTAAAACATTATGGCAAGTTATCCACAGTTTCCACAAGGTTATCCACATTCAAACCGCCCGAAATAACTGCTTTTTTGGGTTTTGACACGAGTTTTCCACATTACAAAGTGTGCCGTGCGGCAAAATTATGTTAAACTTATTATCGAGTTATACACTTGCCGAAGCATAGGCGTTGAGCGCAAGATCGCCCCTGACTCCGTCTTTATATTCATAATATCCCTGCGCCGCTATCATCACGGCGTTGTCGCCGCAAAGCTTGAGCGGAGGCACAAAAAACGGCA
>CAYOCM010000039.1:0-11109 GCA_964402515.1 uncultured Ruminococcus sp.
AATCCGCTATTGCGTTTTCGAGTATTTCTTTTGACGGAATGTCGAGGTGATTTGTTGGCTCGTCGAGCACTAAAAGACTGACACCTTTGAGTATCATTTTTGCTATAGAAACTCTCGCGCGTTCGCCGCCGCTTAAAACCGATATGGGCTTAAATACATCTTCTCCCGTAAAGCCGAACCGTGCAAGTATCTTGCGAATCTCAAGCGGCTGTTTGTCGGAATAAGCCTCCCACAGCTCGTCCATGACCGTATTGCCGTCATCAAGCAGTTTTTGTTCCTGGTCATAATAGCCTATCGTCTGATTATAGCCGAGTTCGAAAACTCCGGAATCCTGCGTTTCGCGCCCGGTCAATATTTTGAGCAAAGTCGATTTTCCGCAGCCGTTGTCACCTATTATAAACAGTCTGTCGGAATAATGCAATTCAAACGATATGTCGTCGAATAATTTGACATCCGAATAAGCCTTTGACAGATTTCTTACCGAAAGCACCATAAACGATTTGCTTGTAGAAGCGGCGATCTCAAAACTGATCGATTTTGGCGGCTGTTTGGGTTTTTCGAGTTTTTCGATACGGCCGAGCATTTTTTCGCGGTTTTTTATGTTGACAAAATTGCGTTCCTGTCCCCAACGGCGCTGTTGGTCGATATAGTCGTTTATGCGCTGTATCTCTTTTTGCTGCAAAAGATAGTGCTTAAGCGCATCTTCGTCAAGCTTGCGCTTTTTTTCGCGATATACAGAATAAGAGCCACTGTACATGCGCGATACTTTGTGTTCTATCTCAAGCGTATCCGTTGTTATTTGATCTAAAAAATATCTGTCGTGAGAAACTATCAAAAACGTCTTTTTTGATGCTTTTATGTATTCCGCAAGCCAATCGACCGACGAAATATCAAGGTGATTTGTCGGCTCGTCAAGCAATATGATGTCGGGATCGCGCAAAAGCAATACCGCAAGCAGCAGTTTTGTTTTTTGCCCTCCGCTCAGTTTATCGGCTTCGGCGCCTATAAGAGCTTCGTCAAATCCCAAACGCATCAGCATGGCACGCGCACGTTCTTTGTATTCAAGCCCGCCTTCTAAAATAAATTTTTCGTGCAAAGCCGAATATCTGTTTATGAGGCTTTCGTTGCCCGATTCAAGCGCTTTTTGCATTTCGGCAAGCTCGTTCTCTTGCCTTATAAGCTCGCAGAAGGCCGAAATCGCGATGTTTTCCACCGTGTCGCCGAAAACCTTGTCGTCTGTTATCTGCTCTAAAAAGCCTATGCCGAGCCCTTTGCCTATATAAACATTGCCGGATGTGGCCGAGAGGGCACCCGTTATTATTTTAAACAAAGTGGTCTTGCCGGCGCCGTTGGCACCGATGATGCCTACTTTGGCACCCTCGTTGATGCTGAATGATATGTTTTGCAATATTACGTCTACTCCGTACGAAAGTGCGACGTTTTCGCAGATTAATACGCTCATTATATGCTCCGATATTGTACATAACATTATAATCTGAATTTATTATATCACATATTTATACGATTGTCAAAACAGAGCCGTTTGCATAACGGCTCTGAAAAAAGTGTTTTATTGTGCCGCCTTATCCGAGTTGTCTTGCCTGAAAAGCAGGCTGACGCACCACAGCCCTGCTATAAATACAAGCGTGTATACTATTCGTGATATCATAGCAGCTTGACCGCCGAATATCCACGCGACGATATCAAAACCGAATATGCCTATCGTGCCCCAATTTACGGCACCGATTATCACAAGCAAAAGCGCTATTTTATCCAACATATTTAATCACTCCTTTCAAAGCATATTTTGCGGCGCGGTTATAAAAAATATACATTGACAAACGCGCAAAATGATTGTAACATATCAAAGAGTGAGGTGTATGAATATGAGAATGCGTGCAAAACGAAACCGTGATGCCAGATTTTTAAAAGTGGCTGATCTGTTTGCAAAAACCGAATCGGGCCTTATCGCCGTAAACAACGACAGACCGTTATATATAGAGATAGGTTGCGGCAAAGGTGCTTTTTGCACCGAACTCGCCGCAAAAAATCCCGATGCCGACATAATAGCGATAGAACTGTCTGCCGACGCTTTGCTTATGGCTATGGAAAAAGCAAAGCAACTCGACTTGCCGAACCTATCTTTTTTAAACTGCAATGCCGACGGGCTTGACGGTATGTTTGCCGCATGTTCCGTTGACGGAATATATCTTAATTTCAGCGATCCGTGGCCTAAAAGCAAGCACGCAAAACGCCGCCTTACGGCACCGATGTTTTTAAACAGATATAAAACGGTGCTTAAAGACGGCGGCGAAATATGTTTCAAAACAGATAATCGGGCGCTTTTTGATTATTCTTTGTCAACGTTTGCCGAATGCGGATTTTTTATCGACAAGGTGCTGTTTGATCTGCACTCAAGCGAATGTGACGACCAAAACATAAGAACCGAATACGAAAACAATTTCAGTGCAAAAGGCTTTAAGATCAATTACATAAAGGTATATAAAGGCTCATTTTGACGCCAGATAATCGATAACCACATCACGCTCGACAAAATGCACCGTCTGCCCCGCGATCTCCTGATAATCTTCATGGCCTTTGCCTATCAGCAGTATGCAATCGCCGGGGCGGGCCATATCGAGTGCGGCTTCAATAGCGGCTTTTCTGTCGTCGATATAGATCTGCGCAGCGTCTGTTTTGTCAAGACCCGCTTTTATGTCTTTGTTTATGCTTTGCATGGCTTCGTTTCGCGGATTGTCTGCGGTAACTATTGCTATGTCCGACGCTTTTCCTATTATTTCGCCCATGTCATGACGGCGCATTACGCTGCGGTTTCCTCCGCAGCCGAACACCGATATTATGCGTTTGGGTGAATAAACTTTTATAGTCTCAAACAGTTTTTGACAACTCAGCGCGTTATGCGCAAAATCTATTATGACGGTATAGTCGGTGTCTGTCGGCACTATCTCCATTCGGCCTTTTACATATACGTCGCTCAGGCCTTTTTTTATTGCCTGCCAATCGACGCCCGCGCCGCGTGCTGCCGATATTGCCGCCGCCGCATTGTATATTGAAAATTCACCGGGCATATTGCAATCTATGCGGTGACTTATGCCGTTTTCGGTGCAAACAAACGATGTTAAAAGTCGGCCGCCGTTTATGGAATACGCAAAATCCGATATCCGCACGTCGGCATCGCGGCTTTTGCCGAATGTTGTGCATTTTTCTCCCGCCGCTTGCCTTATTTGCTCAAAATGATCGGTTTCGCAATTAAGATAAACGTGTTTGCTTTGCTTAAAAAGCATACATTTGCATTGCAGATAATCGTCAAAATCCGGGTGCTCGGACGGACTTATGTGGTCGGGCGAAATGTTTGTAAATATTCCCGAATCAAACATTATGCCGTCGGTTCGATGCATCTTAAAACCCTGAGACGATGTCTCGGCGATAACTATATCGCATCCGCTGTCGCGCATTTTTGCCAAAGTGCTGTGTATTATATAAGATTCCGGTGTCGAATTATGGCTTGAAACAAACACGTCGCCGTAATATATGCCCGTCGTGCCTATAATGCCTACCTTTTTGCCGGCGGATTCGAATATGCGCTTTAACATAAACGATGTGCTGGTCTTGCCTTTTGTGCCGGTTATGCCTATAACATACATGGATTTTGCGGGTTCGTCGAAAAATCTTGCCGATGCCGAAGCCAAAGCCGCACGTGTGTCGTCAAAATAAATGATATGCGCATCATCCGGCAAGTCTGTCTTGTCTTGAACGGCAAACAAGCGAACTCCTTTGTCATATGCGCTTTTTGCATATGCGTGCCCGTCCGAATTATATCCTTTAAGGCAAAAAAACAGGTCGCCTTGTTTTGCGCTGCGCGAGTCATACGAAATCCCGTTGACTTCGGCGCAAAATCCGGCATCATACCCCAAAACTTTTGATATATCCATAATTTGATTCTCCTGTTTGCCGGTCAGTCTATAACGCCTTCAAAAACAGTTACGGGCAGACCGCCGATGATATAATTTCCATCTCTGTCAACGTCGACGGTGATATATCCGCCGCGCTGTGCCACCTTGACGCTTTTTGCGACGAGACCTAATTTTATCGCCGCCGACACGCATGCGGCAGAGCCTGTTGCGCAACCTAAGGTTTCACCGCAGCCGCGTTCCCAGGTGCGTATATAAATATTGTTTTTGTCTATAACTTTAAAAAATTCAACGTTTGTACGCTGAGGAAATATCTCGCTGTGTTCTATCAGAGGGCCGTATTTGTCGAGGTCGATATTTTCGGGTTCGTCACACACGATGCAGCAATGCGGATTTCCCATCGATACCGCCGTTATACAAAAATCGGTGTCGCCGACTTTTATTTGTTTCATTATGCATTCGGTATCTGAGGTGTGCGCCGTGCACGGTATCTTGCTTATGTCAAAGCACGGTTTGCCTATCTCTGCCGAAACATTTGCAATAACGCCGTCGCAAAACCGCAAAGACACGGTCTTTATGCCGCTGAGCGTTTCAACGGTAAGGACGGCCTTGTTGCCGAGGCCGGAATCATAAAACAGCTTTGCTGCCATACGCAGGCCGTTGCCGCACATTTCGCCTTCGGTGCCGTCGGCGTTTATTATACGCATTTTAAAGTCGGCTTTTTGCGACGGACATACCAATACTGCGCCGTCACTGCCTATGCCGAAATGTTTTGGCGAGACCTTTTTTGCAAATTCGGCGGGATCCGCCATGCTTTGCGTAAACAGTTCAACGCACACATAGTCGTTGCCGCAGGCTTGAATCTTTGTAAATCTCATATTATTGCCTCCAATTAACGTTTGATTATAGCATTTTAATAAGTGTTTGAAAAGACTTTTTTTAATAAAACTATTTATTTTTTGCCGACAGTATGGTATTATGTAGGCGTGTATAAACGTGTTAAGGCGGTGTTTTTTGTGGAATACGGTTTTTATGCCATGCTTTTCAGAATGAAATATATAAAACGTTGGGGCATAATGCATACGCTTGTTGACGAATCGTTATCCACACATTCGCTTGAGGTTGCGTTTATCGCTCACGCTTTGGCGTTGATAGGCAATCGTTATTACAAGCGCGATTACGATGCCCAAAAAATCGCGGTAAAAGCCATGTTTCACGATGCGCCCGAAATATTCACCGGCGATCAACCCACACCCGTAAAGTATTATTCGGAGCAGACAAAAAGCGCATATGACAGTGTAGAACGTGCCGCTTGCGAAAAAATGCTTGCAATGCTGCCCGATGATCTGTATGATGAATATGCGCAATTGATGACCGTGTCGCCCAACGAAAAAAAGATTATAAAATCCGCCGACAAAATATCCGCATACCTAAAATGCCTTGAAGAATCGCGCCTTGGAAACCGCGAGTTTGACATTGCCTGCGAATCGCTTAAAAACGGCATTTACGGTTCTGACATGCCCGAGGTGCTGTATTTTGTCGAACACTGTATAGCGGCGTTTGATTATCCCATCGACACGCTTTTAAACTGACAGCATAAATTTAAAAATATATTATCTCGAAAGGTTTTTATCATGAAAATCGGACTTATTTCAGACTCATTTCGACTCGGATTTGTCGACAGCATCAAAGCTGCAAAACAGCTTGACGTAAGCGGCGTGCAAAAGTATCTCACTTTCGGAGAACTTGACGTCGAAACTCTTACCCCTTCAAAAATCGCGGAGGTAAGAGATATTATGCAAAGCAACGGCCTTGTATTCTCTGCAATCTGCGGCGATTTCGGCGTTGATCTTGACAAAGACGAGGTTGTTGACAAGAGCAAAAGAATACTTTTGACCGCAAAAGAGCTCGGATGCGATATCGTCACCACTCACATCGGTCATCTGTATGAAACCGAGGACGAACACATCGCAAACACCCGCAAAAACGCACGTGCGCTTGCCGAGTTTGCCGACAGCATCGGTTCTTATTTCGCTGCCGAAACAGGCACCGAAAAAGCACCCGTGTTAAAAGCGTTTCTTGATTCTCTCGGAGCCAAAGGCCTGCGCGTAAACCTTGACCCCGCAAACCTCGTTATGGTCGCAGGCGATGATCCCGTTGCCGCAGTCTATACTCTTAAAGATTATATCGTTCATACTCATGCCAAAGACGGCGTTATGAAGGAAGACGGCGGTTGGTTGGAACTGCCTCTCGGAACAGGCGGCGTTGATTGGGATAATTATCTCAAAGCTTTAAACGATATCGGCTACAAAGGATACCTTACCATCGAGCGCGAGGTAGGCGACGACCCCGCAGCGGATATCGGCATGGCGGTTGATTTCCTCAAGGGCAAACTCGACAAGCTAGGCATCGCTCTTGAAAGATAAATGCTATGAGCGTTCCCTTTAAAATTGATTTAACGGATAAAACGGCAATAGTTACCGGCGGAGGCGGAGTTTTATGCTCCGCCTTTGCGGCAGCGCTTGCCGAATGCGGCGCGTTTGTTGCCGTGTGCGATCTCGATTATGATGCCGCAAATCGCGTCGCAGAGGCTGTAAACAAATCCGGCGGACATGCAAAGGCATATAAAGTCAATGTTTTAGACAAACAAAGCCTTGATGATGCCGCGCAAGCGATAGTAGCCGAGCGAGGGCATATAGACATACTTATAAACGGCGCGGGCGGCAATAACCCGAGAGCAACTACCGACGACGAATTTTTTGCTGCCGACAGCATATCCGACGATTATTTAAAAAGCGCACAAACTTTTTTTGACCTTGATCCGCAAGGCGTTAAATTTGTTTTTGACCTCAATTTTATCGGCACGCTTTTGCCGACGCAGGTCTTTGCAAAATATATGCTCGGCACTCAGTCGCCGTGCATAGTCAATGTTTCGTCCATGAATGCTTTCAGACCGCTGACAAAAATACCCGCATATTCGGCAGCCAAAAGTGCCGTATCAAACTTTACTATGTGGCTTGCGGTGCATTTTGCTAAGACCGGAATGCGTGTCAATGCCATAGCGCCCGGATTTTTTGTTACAACGCAAAACAGACAGTTGCTGTTTGACCAAAACGGCGAACCCACGGCACGCACGCAAAAGATTCTTGCGGCAACGCCTATGGGCAGGTTCGGTCGGCCCGACGAACTCATAGGAACTCTGCTTTACCTTTGCGACAGCAAAGCTTCGGGTTTTGTTACCGGTTCGGTTATTGCCGTCGACGGCGGTTTTGCGGCTTATTCGGGTGTGTGATCTATTAAAACTATTTGAACGGAATGCCTGATATGAATAACAAAATATTTGTTGTCGACACAACATTAAGAGACGGCGCACAAAGTGCCAATATCTCTTTTTCGGTCGAAGACAAAATTAAAATATTAAAACTGCTCGATGCGCTCGGCATCGATTATGCAGAAGCGGGCTATCCTGTTTCGCATCCGAAAGATGCCGAGCTCTTTTTGCGCATCAAATCTGGCGAACTTTGCTTTAAAAACTTAAACCCCGTTGCTTTTACATCAACTTGCCGTGAGGGTAAAAACGCCTGTGACGACCGCGATTTTTGTAAAAGCATACAGCTTGCCGCCGAATACATAACCATTTGCGGCAAAGCATCGGCTTCGCAGGTATTTGACGTGCTTAAAACTTCGCTTGACGAAAATTTGCGTATGATATACGATAGCGTTTCTTACGCCGTAAAATGCGGCAAAAAGGTCATATTCGATTGCGAACATTTTTTTGACGGTTATATCGAAAACGAAAAATACGCTTTATCGGCGGCAAAGACCGCTGCCGACGCGGGTGCCGATTGCGTCGTGTTGTGCGACACCAACGGCGGAATGATGCCCGAGCAGATCAAACTTGCTGTCAGTCGACTTAAAAATGAGATCAATTGTCGTGTTGGCATACATTGCCATAACGACAGCGGCCTTGCCGTAGCCAATACAATAGCTGCGGTCAATTACGGTGCCGACGATATTCAAGGCACTTTTTGCGGCATAGGCGAACGTTGCGGCAATACAAATCTGTGCACGGTTATTCCCGACTTGCAGATCAAACTCGGATATACGCTTTTGCCTGCCGATAAACTGTGTGCGCTTACACATACCGCACGTGCCATAGCCGATATTGCCAATATAGTGCTTGACGAACGCAGCCCTTATATAGGCAAATATGCATTTTCGCATAAGGCGGGTTCGCATATTGACGGCGAAACCAAATCGATAAAAGCGTTTGAACATTGCAATCCCGCGGATGTCGGCAATTCTTCGCATCTGCTTGTTTCCGAACAAAGCGGAAGATCCGCTATACGCGCACGCATTTCGTCTATGTATCCCAATATAACGCGTGACGATCCGCGCATTATTTCGGTGCTTGAAAGAATTAAAAGCGATGAATATCGCGGCAATCAGTATGAAGACGCCGACGGCTCTCTCGAACTATTGATAGCCGAAGAATTCGGACGCCGCAAAACATTTTTTGATATAGTTGACTTTAAGATCATGCTGGGCAACCCCACAAGCGACGATATTCAATCATGCGCCGTGCTTAAACTCAGGGTGGGGGATACTTGTGTGTTTGCCGCTGCAGAGGGCGATGGTCCCGTCAACGCCATGGATAAAGCACTGCGCGACGGACTAAAACGATTTTATCCGCAACTTTCGGGTATGAAATTGGTGGACTATAAGGTTCGAGTGATAGATTCTTCGGCCGCTACCGCTTCGTTGGTCAGAGTTTTAATAGAGTCTGCCGACGAAAACAGATCGTGGCGCACTATCGGTGTTTCTACCGACCTTATAAAAGCAAGTTGGCAGGCACTGTGCGATTCTGTAGAATACAAACTGTCTATGTATATATAAACACGATGCTAAAAAGAGACATTCGGTTGAATGTCTCTTTTTATTCAGTTTTGTATATGCTTTTTTATTATCGTCGCATCGGCCAAAGATATTTTGCCGTCACCGTCAATGTCGGCAGCGGCTGAATATGTGGTGCTCGGTTCTAAATATCCCGATATAATACGGCGGCATATCATATAATCAAGCAGGTCTTTGCTGCCGTCGCCGTTGATATCGCCTTTACCTTGCTCAAGCGGTGATACCGATATATCAAACACCATCTCAAACTCGCGCAGCCACGGGTAGCGATAGTTGCTGCCCGATACCGCGCCGTGCTTTGCGGCAGTATAAGGTTGCAACGAAACTATTATCTCGGATGAATTTACAAAGCTCATAATTTGTTTGAATGAACCGTAATCGTTTTGATTTTGCGAGTTGATACGTTTGCCCATGATCTTGTATGAAATATCTTTGACATATGCAAATGTGATCGATTTTAAAAACGCATCGTGCGAGGCGGGAGAAATATATGCCTCGTTTTTTAGATAAAGATATCTTGCAACAGACATCGACATGCACAGCCCCAGCGCGTTTGCGGCGGTATTCCAGTTAGAATATCCAAGCAACTTGCCAAGCTGCAGTTTGTTGTCGGCAAGCAGATATGGCAGGCTCGAGTATGTGTTCGGATCGACTACCGCAACGCATTTGTCTGCGTTTAAATAATTTTTTGCGCGTTCTACAAGCTGCTTTGCGGCAGCGTCCCTGTTATCGCAGGGCGTGACTACCAAAAGGTTAAGGGCATCGTCGTCGGTTGAAACAGTGCAGCCCAATGATCTCAGTTTGCCTTCGACATCGTTTTTTAACGTGTCATAATCAAAGTCGTCGGCAATTTTGTTTTCGGCACCGCCGAAATATTCGACATTGACTTTTGCCGAGCCGTAAATAAGATATGCGACTCTGGCAACGCACAGCATACCGAATTCGTCCGTTGCGGCGGCGATATTGCAGTTGTCGCCGAGCAAAGTGCGAATATAATTTATCTCGTTTGACTGTATGCTGTTGCCGCTCGTGCTGTCATCAACACCTATAAAACAAAAATCAAGGTTTTTTGCCGAGTTGCGCAATATATAATCGGCAAGTTTTAATTTGCGCGCGCGTGAAGCGTGATATTGTGACAACTGCGTTTCGCTCATGCTTGTGGCAATGGTGTTGCCGTTTGTGCCGATGCTGTAATTGGCAATGATGTTGTCAACGGTCAGTTGCTTGCCTTGCAGTACTTTGCGCGGCTGTGAGCCGTATCGGCGCGTTTCGGTATAAGAGTTGTATCCGTATCCGTTATAGTCTACCGTCGAAGCAAGGCGCATCACCGTGTCAAAAAGTATAACGGTGCGTTTTTTTGCGAGTTTTGCTATATAGTCGCAGATCTCATATTCAAACGAAAGATCTGTGTTTGTCATGGCTCTCGAACTTACAAGCCCGCCCGAAAGCATCTGGTCAAGCGATATTATAAAAAAGTCACAGTCGTTTTCGACGCTTTTAAGCCAATCAAGCAACGCTTGCCTGTTGCCGCAGGTCGAGCCGTCGTCGTTACGTGGCATATTGTCAAGCGCGGTACGAAACAGCTGCTCGTCCGGCATCAGCAATTCTATGCCCACCGATTCGGCAAGCCATTTTACGCGCTGATAGTTTACGGGTCGGTTGTCTATGGGAATATACGCAACTTTAACATGTTTTGTTTTTGCGTTTTCGGCATATACGCTTGTGTTGGGAACGCACAAAATCATCATAATAACGGCCATCATAAACGCACAAAACTTTTTTGATACAACTTTCACGTCACAAACTCCTTCAATATGTCTGCTTAATTATATAACGACACCGCAAATTTGTCAATTATAATAAACTGTCCCGTATATTTTGCGGATGCCCGCGCATAATAATCGCGGAGGATTGAGATATGAAACGCAAAAAACGCAGATTTATCTTTTCAAACGGTTTGCACGGCGGCAACAGGTATTATGCTCCCGGTCGCAATGACGACCCCGATATTAACGAAAACGAATATATGATGAAAGATGATGTTTATGCTTCTTCGGCATCGGACGGCTATTCGGCCACCGATCCGCAAGGCAGTTGGACGGGAGTTCCGCGTGATGACCTCGAGATGCCTGTTCAGGATGCAGACGACCTCTGAAAAAAAGCGCGCTCGATTCATCCGAGCGTGCTTTTTGCAAATGGTTTTCAATTAAAACAACAAAAAGTACGCCTAATACTATATTAGGCGTACATTTTTCGTTATCAT
>CAYOCM010000040.1:0-11007 GCA_964402515.1 uncultured Ruminococcus sp.
TTATCACAACCATAGCGCGCAGGTATGCCGTAAAACGCTATAACGCTTTATCAAAAAAGCGTGCCGTTCCTTCTGAAATGACCTTATCTTTGTCTGAACTTGTCGATTGCTTGTCCGATGACACAACAGTCGAAAACGAAATCGATATCGCAGAACTCGGCAATATCATAAACGATTTTGTGCGTTCGCTCTCAAGCCGCAGACGCTATATTTTTATCAGCCGATTTTATGCCGCCGAGCCCATAGACCGTATCGCAGACGATCTTATGCTCAGCAGGTCGATGATAAACAAAGAACTCGCGGCTATAAAAAGCGATCTCAAAAAGTTACTGACAAGTGAGGGCTATATTTTATGAAAAAAATAAACAAGCGCCAATTCGGCGAGGCACTCGATTATCTTGATGCCGACATGATCGATGAATATCTTGATAACAGGCAAAAATATTTATTGCGCAAAAAACGCAGACCTCTGTTTAAAAAAGCAATAGCGCTTGCCGCCTGCGCTTTGATTATAGCGGGCATAGTGTTTGCGGTGCCGTTGTTTTCTATTGAACAAACGTACAGCGACGAAGGTAAGGAATACTCGACATTAGAAGCATATAAAGAGGCGCTTGATACCGCAAAAGTCAAAGTTAATATACCGACATATGTTTTGGGTGCGCCATCGGTCGATAATGTTCAAAGCGCACCTCCCGCATTTCAATTTGACCTGTATAATTTTGTTGTCAAAGCAAAGGCGATTGAAATATACCCCGATACCTACGGCATATTTTCTTTAAGCACAAGTATCGAGATGCAAAAATACCGAGTTATAAAAATGCAGACGCTCGAAACTTTACGAGGCGAAAACATGCCGGAATATTTTTTGTATCTGCTGCCCGAATCTTTATATGTTGATATGACCGTGTATGACTGCCTTGTCTTGTCGCTTTATCAAAAGGGCACGGCGGGATATGTCGCTGTCAATCAAACCGAGGGCAGGGCGCAAAAACTCGATATGCCCGTCTTTGAAAGTTACAATACCGAACTCGGCAATGTTATCGCTTTCACCGACGGCGTATTTGACGAAAGCCTCTGGCAGACAGAATCTTGGACATACGGATATCAGTTTGGAAAACACTATCTTGATTACAACGATGATTATCTTTTTGTAAAACGCGGCGAAAGCTGTGATACCGTATCCGACAGGATAAAGAGCGCGATTGCGTGTTATACCGCTTTGCCTCCCGTGTGCGTGCAAAAACTCGACTTTGCTCAAAAAGATGCGTGTGACGCATTGTCGTATGTCGAATTCAGTGACTCAAATGTGTTTTTGCAGGTGTTTTCGCAAAGCGAAGTCACATTTATACGCTATATATGCGGATGCCGTACCGACGAATCTGTAAGCATAGACCTTGAAACCGAACAGGTAACTTTTTCAAATGCAACATATTCCGATGACGATATGCGAAATTTGCCGGATATATCGTCTGTAATATCGGATCTTGCCGAAGAATATCGACTCGACCTGCCGCATTCGCCGCATATCGATAAAGACGGCAAAAAACTTATCTCATTAAGGCTTTACGGCATGTATATAAAAAAAGGCGGCAAGCAGTATGCTGTCATCACTACCTCGTGGGAATATATGCAAACAGACGATTATTATATAAGATACTATGACGATTCGTTTGTGCTTTACGACATATCAAATCGTGTTTCGTCGACAGTCACTCGCGAGCAGCTTGTTGATATTATAGGCTATGAATATCTCATTTGGCAACAGGCCGAATACGGCGTGCCCGTCGAAATACCGACATGCTGACTTGTTATTTTTAAAATCAGTTTACCGATGAAAGGAGCAAACCATGAACAAAAAACTAATCGCAATCATTCTCTCGGCAATTCTTTTTGTCGCAGCCGTAACGTTTGTTGTTGTCGCGTTTGAACCCGACACGCAGTCGGGCAGCGGCAGCGAACCCGATATTTGCGTCTCTGTTGCAGGTGACAATAACGATGTTTCATACAGAGACGCTTTCTCGGACTATGAATACCTCGACGATTATTCGCTGCTTTCGGCATATTTTTCGGAAACCGTAATAACAAAAGATCAAAGCAAACTCGATCTTGTCTTTGTCGCGCCCGAAAAGACTGTGTTCTTTTACGGTCGCTACCACACGTTGGAACAGTTCAAAAACGGTTCCTGGGTCGGCATAAACACAAAACCCGATGTTTGGTGGACAGAAGAAGCTATTTTCGGCGGAGACGGTTCAAAACTGACTGTAGACCTTGATAAATTCGATTTCGACCGTGTCCCCGGCAGATATCGCGTTTCCGTCGAAATAGGCCCGGCCACACTTTATGCCGAATTTGAAATTAAATAATTTAAAGCAAACACTTAAAATCCCTCTGCTGTGATGAGCGGTGGGCAGAAAACAGTTAAACCGACCTGTAATCATAACCGCAGGTCGGTTTTTTGGGTTTTTGCGAAAAAATCACTCTTTTATTAAACGGTATCGTAAATGTCACCTAACAGTCTTATATCGTTCAATCCCATTAAAACAACGTCACAATATTAATTATCATTTTGTTCATAATTTATCCTATTGCGACAAAGACATATATCTATTATAATTTAAACAGCGAAAAATCAAGTTTTGTGAGGAAAAAGAGCATGGACATCTTTAATGTTTTGGCGCTTGTCGGCGGATTATGTCTGTTTTTGTTCGGCATGAACATAATGGGCGAATCGCTTGAACGCCGTGCGGGCAGCGGCCTGCGCGCCATTTTGTCAAAACTTACGTCAAATCGTTTTGCGGGACTTTTGACCGGACTTGCCGTCACTGCAATAATACAAAGTTCGTCTGCGACTACGGTTATGGTCGTCGGTTTTGTTAACAGCGGACTTATGACGCTTACTCAATCCATATATGTCATAATGGGTGCGAATATAGGAACTACGGTCACGGGTTGGATACTGAGCCTTGCGGGCATAAGCGGTGACAATTTTATAGTCAGTTTGCTTAAGCCGTCATCGTTTACACCCGTGCTTGCGCTCATAGGCATAATTTTTTATATGTTCTTTAAAAGCGATCGCAAAAAAGATACCGGCATGATATTGCTCGGCTTTGCAACGCTTATGTACGGTATGGAAGCGATGTCGGCATCGGTATCGGGACTTGCCGATATGCCGGAATTCACCGAGGTTTTGCTTATGTTCTCAAATCCGTTGCTCGGTGTGCTTGTCGGAGCGGTATTTACGGCCGTAATTCAATCGAGTTCGGCTTCGGTCGGCATATTGCAGGCGCTTTCGACAACAGGACAAATCACATACGGCACAGCACTGCCCATCATTTTGGGCCAAAACATCGGCGCTTGCGCCACGGCATTGCTTTCGTCCGTCGGCACAAACCGCAAAGCGCGTTGCGCCGCGCTTGTCCATCTCTGCTTTAATGTTATAGGCACCGTAATCTTTTTGACAGCTTTTTATGCAATAAGAGCCATACTCGCTCCGGTTATATTGCTTGAGGTCGCATCGCCCGTCGGTATCGCAATCGTCAATACCGGATTTAATGTGATTTGTACCGCAATATTTATGCCTGCCGGAAATCTGCTTGAAAAATTGGTTTTGTGCATTATCCGCGACGACGGAAAAAAACAAAAATTTGTTTCTATCGACGAGCGCCTGCTTACCACTCCGTCGCTTGCATTGCAGCAATCGCGCGAGATGGCTGCTTCTATGGCGACTACCGCGGTCAAGGCGCTTGATTCCGCGCTTGCTTCGGTAAATAATTATTCGGATGATGTTGCCGCCGCAATACGCAAGGCAGAAAGCGACTGCGATAAATACGAAGACATCTTGGGCAGTTATCTTGTCAAATTGAGTTCTCAAAAACTGAGTGCGCAAGAGAGCGAAGAGGCCGCCGCTCTGCTTAAACTGATAGGTGACTATGAACGCATATCCGACCACGCAGTCAATATTCTCGAGTCGGCGGAAGAAATGCATCAAAAAAATCTGTTATTGAGCGGCGATGCCATACACGAATACAGCGTGCTTTCGGCGGCGGTCGGCAACGTGCTTGATATTTCGCTGAATGCGTTTGTAAAGAATGATGTTGAACTTGCATTTGATGCCGAACCTCTCGAAGAGGTTATAGATACGCTTAAAGAAAATATGCGCACACGTCATATTATGCGTATGCAGCGCGGCGAATGCAGCATCGAAACCGGATTTATCTGGTCCGACCTGCTCACCAATATCGAACGCACATCCGACCATTGCTCCAATATCGCCGCCTGCGTCATCGATATTTCACATCACAATCTCGATTTGCACAAATCGCAAAAAGCGGTCAAGCACGGTGATCCGATGTTTGACAAGCGCTTTGAACAATTCGCAACTCAATATTCCCTTTAAATCAAAAAGTCGGCAACATTCAAAAGGTTGCCGACTTTTAAAATACCTTTATTTTTTTTCAAATAGCCGTTGCAATTTATAAATGTATGTGATACAATGCCATTAACCGAACGGTCGGTTAATTAATAGACAAAGGAGTGACCGAATGAGAACGCGTGACGAGGCCGCATTTGAAGAACGCAAAAAACGCATAATGCAGGCTTGTTTTGACTGCTATGCGCAAAACGGGTTGCAAGGTACCGGTATAGCCGCTTTGGCAAAGGCGGCGGGGGTGTCAAAAGCAACGCTTTATACATATTTTAGCGATATCGACCGACTTATAATCGAGTCTACCGAATATTGTATGAGCAAGGTAGAGGATGATTTTATGGCTTTGGCGCCCGCAAGTCATGACGAACTTATGGATTTTATCGAGCGTATACCTTATTGGACGGCGCAAAAGCACGGCAAAAAATATAAGCTGATGTATCAGGTATATACGCATCCGAAATATAATGAATACGGCAAGGCGTTTTTTAAAGGCGTTGACAAGCGCTATACCGCTTATGCAAAGCAGCTTGAGAGCAAGATAGGCATCCCGTATGAGATCACGACGCCGCTTATATTCATATTGGTTCGCGCTTGCGTACATTATGCGCTGTTTGAGGACGAATTTTATCTGCAAACGCAGATCAAAGTTTTAAAGGGCGGCATTGAAATGCTTTTAAATAACGACAATATATCAAAAAAATCATTTATAAAAGGAGCAAACAAATGAAAAAAACCGGCAAAGCAAAAAAGATTATACTCACCGTTGCGATTTGCATACTTGCCGTACTGGTATTGCTTGTATCGGCATTCGGCATTTTTTATGCAAGCAGGATCCGCACGGCATCTTCGATCACGCAGATCACCGATTATGACGACCGATTGAATATCTACAGCATCGATGTGCAATACGATTACAGTATCGAAAACATCATCGAACGCGGTGTTAAGGATACCCGGTCGTTGCTTGATTCGGTTGTTGCAGAGGCACTGCCTTTGTTGCCCGTGTCTATAAAGGCACCTAAATATAATTGCAGCGCTTTTGCCGTTAAAACCGACGACGGCGACAGCCTGATGGGCAGAAACTATGATTTTAGGTTGGATACATCCGCTATGCTGGTCTACTGCCATCCTTCGGACGGTTACAGTTCGGTTGGCTTTGCGGCATTGCAAAATATCTCTGCCAACATTGCCGACGAAAACATCAAAAAAAAGCTTGCGTGCCTTACATCGCCGTTTGTATGCCTTGACGGCATTAACGAAAAAGGCGTATCCATAGCCGTGCTCACGGTTGACAGCGCGCCCGTGGCATATGATACCGACAAGCCCGATATAACCACGACTCTGGCTATCAGGTTGGTGCTTGATCGCGCCGCAACCACTCAAGAGGCGGTCGACCTTTTAAATCAATACGATATGTTTGCAAGCTCGGGCAGAGATTATCATTTTTATATAAGTGACGCATCCGGCGACGGCAGAGCGGTCGAATGGGATTGCGAAAGCGAAACACGCGATATGACTGTGACGCCGATACGCACCGTAACAAACTTTTATGCGATGTATTTGGATTATGTCGATCAATACGATGACGGAAAATACGGTCACGGCAAAGACAGATACGACAGCATCGAGCAGGTGCTCGACAACGCATCAAGCCTTGATAACACTACCGCTTGGGAGGCGCTTAAATCGGCATCTCAGTTACCTGAGGCAGATAAATTAACAAGCAATACACAGTGGTCGATAGTGTTTAACAATACCGACAAAACTCTTGAGATCGTCTTGCGCCGCCATTGGGACGATGTAATAACGTATGATCTTACCGCAAATACCGTAACTTTTGATAATTGATAGGTGAATTGTATGAAAACGCGTTTTATCAAATTTATATCGATTTTGCTGATAGCAATATTAATTTGCGGCGTGCTGTCGGGTTGTGCGGATAGGGGAGAACCGTCGCTTGAGGTAAACATAGACAGCGTTCCCGCATTACAGCGCAAAATAGACTTAACGGTTACCGCCGAAAACACAAAATTTGCGGGCGGTCTGTCTGCCGATAGCATAACGCTTTCGGGAGCATTTGCCGACATGACCGTTGAAATAAAAAAAGTCAAGGGCAATACCGTCGATATTTTACTTACAGGTGAGATAAACACCGACAAGTATTCCGACGGATTGATCGATTTTGCTGCGGGTTCGTTTGTAGACGGGTCGTTGCAGCTCGGCACATCGATTTATGTCGAGCAGGTCTGCGCAAAGTTTGATAACGGTTCGCCCGAATATAAAGACGGTGTATTTTCGGTAAAAATCAAAACGTCGGGATATGTTTTTTCAAATACGTTTTCCGCATCGGATATCACTTTCGGCAATTATGCAATCGAATCAGCGTCGGCAGTCGACGGCATAATTACGTTTGCGGTTAAGGTCGAGGCCGATTCTTTGGACGACGCGATAGAAAAGATAAACGGCATTGACGCCACGATAAGTGCCGGCGCTGTCGGTGCTTCGGAAGATGTATGCGTGCCGGCAAACTTTATAAGCGCTTCGTTTTATTATTCGGCTATGATAAAAGAATACGACGATGACGGTAATATTGTTTTGACACTTAATCTTTCAACTGTTTACGGCAAGTTTGCCGACGGCTTTGGTAAGTCAAATGTCGAACTCGGTTGCGACCTCGATAAAGCGGTACTTGATTCTGCCGTGATTACCGACGGTGTTGCGACATTAATGCTGACGGTTCCCGTATCCGACGATGACGAAGAACGCTTTGACGATATACATGCTATGATAGCGCTCGGCGACGGTTCGCTTATAAACGATTGGGGTACCGCTGTCGATGAAACAACGTATTTTTGCCAAACCGTGAACGAACCGCGCAGTTTTGCTACCGCAGATGACAGATATAAGACCGCACGCGATATATGCGAGTATGTCGGAAACTCTCAGATGGTAAAAGCTCTGGGCCCTATCGGTTCTCTCGTAAATCTTTTTACGGGTGCGGTGGTTACATCGTTTGATTTAAGCAAAGCATTCGGATTTGTCAAAACAAGCGAACCCTCGGAATTTGATATTATGTGCGGCAAATTGGACGTGATATCGGCGCAGCTTTCGGCACAGGATGCCAAACTGAACGAGATACTCAGCGAACTTAAGCGCACAGAGGTCAACAATAAACGCAAAAGCGTAAGCGAGTTTAATGTCAAGATGACTTTGCTTGAGTCTTATACCAAGTCGCTGTCAGACTATATTACATATGCGGCAACCGATCTTATGAACGGCCACGATGCTCCCGAACAGTTGCTTGATGCTGTTTCCGAAAAGATGCTGCAAGCATATGCATCGGGCAAAAGCGACCGAGAGATATACGATATGCTTTCGGATGACGAAAAGCAATTGATTAAAGATTGGAACGAATATTACAACACGCTTTTCGGTTATATAGAAACAAAAGCAAACAGCGGGTCGACCCGCGGCAACAGTTATGCGGGTTATAATTCAACTCGCGACAATTTAAAGCGCCAACTTGAAACCGTCTGCAGTGAGATTTCGGGCAGCGAGGTAAGCATTTTTAAGACTTATGACAGCCTTTGCGAAAATACTTATCTGTTTGACGTCGCGTCGATACCGTCGCGCGAACTTTATCGTGCTTCGGTAAAAGGGTCGCTCAGTTGCGCTCTGTCGGTTTTGTCATTGGCATACGGCGAAATGGATGTGGATTCGCTTAAAAAGAACGAAACGCTGCAAACACTTTATCAAAACTTTTATGCGCCCGCGATCAAAGTTATTGATGACGCAAGTGTAAGCCGCGACTATACCGAAGCCGGGTTCGAAAAGAATATAACGTTTTATCCGGCAACATACAGAAATTCGATATCCACATATTTCGACATATTGCAATACGAATATGATTTGACAGATGTGCTTAACAATCCGTCACTGCGTTCCGAGGTCGAGACAAAAGCCGCAGAATATTACGGCAAAATACAAAATACTCTGTTTTGGCAATGCCTTGACAACAACGAATGGCAAGAATTAAGATCGCGCCTTTACGGATTCGATTATACGGGTTGGACCAACGGCAGAGAGGTAATGCCTTTTGAAGCCTATACGATGGCGCGAGTCCTCGGTTATGTCAAAGAGGCCGAAACTGTTTATGATACGGTCAATTACCGCTATCTTGAATCTTTTGATTCGTTTGAGCTTTCGTGGGAGGCCGAGTCTGTTTTGGTCGTTAAGTTAAAAAACTGCGTAATATACGATATGGTGACCGGTAAAATGCAGCATTACGATTCTTATACATACTATAATAACGAAGATAACGAGCCGTTGTTTGTGATTTATTTCTCTTCAAAGCACGCGGCGAAATGACCGTTGCAAAAAGCTCCGACTTTATCGTCGGAGCTTTTGTTTTAATGTTATAAAACCGTGTTTATTATTTTTTCGGCAATGCCGTCTGCAGGATAGCCGCAAAACCAACTCAAATCGGATAAGACAATTGTTTGCCCGTCTAAAGTATTTTTTGGGTTTGATGCTTTGACTTTAAAAACATCGTCGCCGATTTGCATTACCGTATAGCAAGGATCGGTATTTTCGGTTTTAAATATCGCAAACCTGTTTTGCTCAAAATCAAATATTATAATAGGACGGTGTATTTTTTGTGCGGCCTTATCATATACAGAAGCTTGCAAAAAAACAATATTTTCGTCATTGCTTGCCGAAAAATTATCGGTAAAGTCTATGCCGTTCCAAATATTCAGTATCAACTCGGGCGATGCTTTGTTTTTTAATACTGCAAGATTGCCGACATAGTTTAGCATAGTCGCCTCTGTGATCGAATACAGGCACAGCAACATGTCGTTTTTCGGCAACGGATAAAATTTGTCGTATACATACGGTATACGTTCTCTGCGATCATATTCCGGCAGACTTTTAAAATCAAAATTCCAGGTATCGCCTTCGGCGCTATGCTGTCCGCATGCCTTCTTTAAAAGCCTAAAGCCTAAATTTTGCTCTTTTACCCGTTTAAACGACCGCGAAGCCGCAAGCCCGATTGCAAACAGCGTTGCAAAAAACATAAAACCAATGCCGCCGTCACTGCTCAGTTTATTGTTAAGCAAACTAAAAGCAGACGCAAGATTCGAATATTTTGTTCCGTTTATAAGCATTGAAATATACATAAACAAAGGAAATTCAATTGCCGCAAACGGATCGACATACAGTTTCAATAGGCTGAAACGCGTAAGTATAAATGTGACCGCGGGTATGACCAAAAGATAAAAAACAAAGATGAAAAATGCCGCCGAACCGAGAGAGTGTTGATGCACCGACAGGTCATACAGCGCGTTTGCGGCAAAATGCACGGCCGCATATATGACCGTTGAAAACACATAATATAATATTGAAAAACACAGTCGCTTGCTTTTCATATTATCCTCCTTTTCGGCTGAGTCAAAGCGATTTTTTTTATACGTTAAATCTGAAGAGCACTACGTCGCCGTCACGCATGATATACTCTTTGCCTTCGCTGCGCATGAGTCCCTGCTCTTTTGCCGCGTTCACCGAGCCGAGGCGCACGAGGTCGTCGAAATTCACTATTTCGGCTCTTATAAATCCGCGCTCTATGTCGCTGTGTATCTTGCCCGCAGCCTGCGGCGCTTTTGTTCCGCGCTTGATAGTCCACGCCCTGACTTCGGGTTTGCCCGCGGTGAGGAATGAAATCAGCCCCAAAAGGTGATAAGATGCTTTTATAAGTTTGCCGAGGCCCGATTCGGTCACCCCCAGATCGTCGAGAAACGCTTTTGCTTCGTCGGGTTCGAGCTCCGCGACTTCGGCTTCAATCTCTGCGCATACCGAAATTATCTCGGCGTTTTCGCCTTTTACCGCATTTTCAAGTTCGACAAAATAGGGGTTTTCACCGTCGGGTTTTGACAGGTCGTCCTCGCTCACATTGGCACAATATATCACCGGCTTGTCGGACAGCAGGGGAACGGCCGACAAAAATGCGCGCTCGGTTTCGTCAAGTTCTATAAGCCTTGCGGGAATCCCTTTTGAAAGCTCACCGGCAACTTTTTCAAGCGCGGTAAGTTCGGTTGCCGCCGATTTGTCGCCTTTTAACTGCTTTTTTACGTGATCGATGCGTCTTTCAAGTACCTCGATATCAGACAGAATAAGTTCGGTGTTTATTGTGTCAACGTCTCTGCGGGGACTCACGCTTTCGGAAACGTGAATTATCTTGCTGCCACCGAAACAGCGCACAACGTGAACTATCGCATCGACTTCGCGTATGTGCGACAGAAACTTGTTGCCCAGGCCTTCGCCTTCCGCCGCACCTTTTACAAGGCCTGCAATGTCTACAAATTCTATTACCGCCGGGGTGATCTTGTCGGGGGCGTATATCTCGGCAAGCCTGTCAAGACGTTCGTCGGGAACGGCGACCATGCCGGTGTTGGGCTCTATGGTGCAGAACGGATAGTTTGCGCTTTCGGCACCCGCCTTTGTCAATGCATTAAAAAGCGTGCTTTTGCCGACATTCGGCAAACCTACGATACCTAATTTCATTTTCTCTTATTCTCCTTTGATTT
>CAYOCM010000041.1:0-10587 GCA_964402515.1 uncultured Ruminococcus sp.
CGGGAGTTCCGCATGCGACCACCGTTCCGCCGCCGTCGCCCCCTTCGGGGCCCATATCTATGATATAATCCGCCGACTTTATGATATCGAGGTTATGTTCGATGACGACCACCGTATTGCCGAGCTCGACAAGGCGCACCAGGACCTCGCGCAATTTTTCGACATCGGCGGTATGCAGGCCGGTCGTAGGCTCGTCGAGTATATAAAGTGTTTTGCCGGTATCACGGCGCGAAAGTTCGGTTGCCAGTTTAACTCTTTGTGCCTCACCGCCCGAAAGCGTGGTAGACGACTGCCCTATGCGTATATATCCGAGCCCGACATCATGCAAGAGGTCAAGCCTGCGTTTTATCGGCTCATATGCCGAAAAGAATATGCGTCCCTCATCGACAGTCATATTCAGCACATCGTATATCGTCTTGCCTTTATAATGCACCTCAAGCGTTTCGCGATTATAACGTTTGCCTTTGCAGACGTCACAGGTGACATAAACGTCGGGCAAAAAGTGCATTTCTATCAAGATAGTACCGCCGCCCTGGCACGCTTCGCATCTGCCTCCCTTGATATTAAACGAAAATCTGCCCTCTTTATAGCCGCGCTCGCGCGCTTCGGGAGTCGATGCAAACACCGTGCGTATATCGCCGAACATGCCGGTGTATGTTGCGGGATTCGACCTTGGGGTTCTGCCTATCGGCGACTGGTCGATATTGACGACTTTATCAATGTTTTCAATGCCTTCTATCGCGTCGCAATCGCCTGCGGTAAGCGACATTTTGCCCAAAGCTCTGCCGACATTGCCGTAAAGCACCGAGTTTATAAGCGATGACTTGCCCGAGCCCGAAACGCCCGTGACGCATACAAACGCACCGAGAGGTATATCGATATCGATGTTTTTAAGGTTGTTTTGCTTTGCGCCTCTGATTCCCAGGCAAAGTCCGTTGCCCTTGCGGCGCACGGACGGTATGGATATGCTCTTGCGTCCCGAAAGATAGTCGCCGGTTATAGAAGTTTTGCATTGCATCAATTCAACGGGCGTACCCGCAAAGACCACATTGCCGCCGTTTTCGCCCGCTCCGAGGCCTATATCGACTATATAATCGGCAGAAAGCATGGTTTCTTCGTCATGTTCCACCACTATCAGCGTATTGCCGAGGTCACGCAAACGCATGAGTGCGTCTATAAGCAA
This sequence comes from uncultured Ruminococcus sp., assembly GCA_964402515.1. Taxonomy (GTDB): domain Bacteria; phylum Bacillota; class Clostridia; order Oscillospirales; family CAG-382; genus Coliplasma. The sequence continues at coordinate 1,184 of CAYOCM010000041.1, forward strand.
TTTGTTGTCGCGCTGATGCAGGCCTATCGAAGGCTCGTCGAGAATATACAACACGCCGACGAGCGACGAACCTATCTGCGTGGCAAGCCTTATTCTCTGCGCTTCGCCGCCCGAGAGAGTACCCGAACTGCGTCCGAGCGTGAGATATCCGAGGCCGACATTGATGAGAAATCCCAATCGCGATTTTATTTCTTTTAATATATCCTTTGCTATCTCGGCGTTTTTGCCCGTAAGATTTATATCTTTAAAAAACAAAGCAAGCGACGAGATGCTGAGTCGGCAGAGTTCGTCGATGTTTTTGCCGGCCACGGTTACGGCAAGCGACTCTTCTTTAAGCCTTCTGCCCTTGCAAACCGGGCAGGTGACGGTATCCATAAACGCCTCATAATATTCGCGGCTCTCGTATCCCGAGCCGGTATCATAGCGCCGCTTGATTATATTGATTATGCCCTCAAAACGCGGTTCACCGACGCGGCGTTTACGCCCCGTATTTCCGTACATCAGCACCTTAAAGGCTTCTTCGCCGTATTCGCATATCGGGGTATGAATGTCAAAGCCGTAAAACGCACCGACATCGTTTATCTTTGCGCCGAACCACGAATCAGTGCCTGCGGATTTAAAGCCGTTGCACGTGACCGCTCCGCCGTAGAGCGACAGCGATCTGTCGGGTATGAGTTTGTCGGGCGAAAGTACATAATTGCTGCCCAGGCCGCCGCATTCGAGACAGGCTCCGAAGGGTGAGTTGAATGAAAACATTCGCGGTTCGAGTTCGCCGAGCGATATGCCGTGCGTCTTGCAGGCATAATTCTGCGAAAAAGTAATTATCTGCTCTTCACCGTCGGAAACATCGGGCAAAAGCACCTTAATTATTCCGCCGGCAAGCGACGATGCCGTCTCGACGCTGTCGGCAAGTCTCGTCATAACGTCTTGATCGTCATGCCTTATGATCAGTCGGTCGACGATTATGTCTATATCGTGTTGCTTGTTTTTGTCAAGCGTGATATTCTCCGAAAGCTCATATGCCGCACCGTCTATCATAACGCGCACAAAGCCTTTTTTCTGTGCGTCGGCAAGCACTTTTTCGTGCATACCTTTTTTGCCTACGACTACCGGAGCCATAACAAGCATTTTTGTGCCTTCGGCAAAACTCATCAATTCGTTTATTATCTCGTCAACCGTCTGCTGCTGTATGGTTTCGCCGCATATCGGACAATGCGGCACACCTATACGCGCAAAAAGCAAACGCATATAATCGTATATCTCGGTCACCGTGCCCACCGTCGAACGCGGGTTTTTTGACGTGGTCTTTTGGTCTATCGATATCGCGGGCGAAAGGCCCTCAATCGTATCGACGTCGGGCTTATCCATCTGCCCCAGAAACTGTCTGGCGTACGACGACAGCGATTCGACAAACCGTCTGTGCCCCTCGGCGTATATCGTGTCAAAAGCAAGGCTCGACTTGCCCGAGCCCGATAAGCCCGTAAACACGACAAATTTATCGCGCGGTATGGTGACATCTATATTTTTAAGGTTATTCTCGCGTGCACCGCGGATAACAAGGTCTGCCATATATTAAAACATTTTCCTTTCTTACATAAGCCGCTTTATTCTGTCGCGCAGTGCCGCAGCCGTCTCGAAATCAAGTTCTTTTGCGGCGCGCTTCATATCGGCGGTAAGTTTTTCGATCAGGCGCTTTTTGTCGGCGCCGGTCACTTTTTTGTCTTTGACATCCGGATTGTCGGCAACGTATATCTCGAGCGGCGCCCTGATGTCTTTTATTATCGTCTTAGGCACTATGCCGTGCGCTTTGTTATATTCCGCCTGTACCTCGCGCCTGCGGTTTGTTTCGTCTATAGCGCGCTGCATTGAGCCCGTGATGCGATCGGCATACATAATAACTTTGCCGCTCGCATTTCGCGCGGCTCTGCCTATGGTCTGTACAAGCGATGTTTCGGACCTCAAAAAGCCCTCTTTGTCGGCATCGAGTATAGCAACAAGGCTGACTTCCGGCAAGTCGAGTCCCTCACGCAAAAGGTTTATGCCCACCAAAACCTCAAATTCACCCGATCTGAGCCCGCGTATGATATCCATGCGCTCGATGGTATCGATATCATAATGCATATATCTCGTCTTGACGTCTTTCATCTCGAGATATTCCGTCAGGTCTTCTGCCATCTTTTTGGTCAGAGTAGTAACAAGCACTCTCTCGCCCGCCGCTATGCGGCATCTTATCTCGCCGAGCAGATCGTCAACCTGGCCTTGAGCCGAACGCACTTCGATCTCAGGGTCGAGCAGGCCGGTAGGCCTTATTATCTGTTCGGCGATCTGCGACGCAATGCCGATCTCATAAGGTGCCGGCGTAGCGCTGACATACACGGTCTGCCCGCGTTTTGACTCGAATTCTTCAAATTTAAGCGGCCTGTTGTCATATGCCGACGGCAGTCTGAAGCCGTAATCTATCAGGTTCTTTTTGCGGTTTCTGTCTCCGTTTGACATGGCTCTGACCTGCGGAACGGTAACGTGGCTCTCGTCTATGAAAAGCAGAAAATCGTCGGGAAAATAATCGAGCAGGCAAAACGGCGCCGAACCGGGCGTTCTGCCGGATAAAACGCGCGAATAATTTTCGACGCCCGAACAAAAACCTATCTCGCGTATCTGCTCGATATCAAATAAAGTGCGCTCTTTTATGCGCTGCGCCTCAAGCAGTTTGCCCTGAGATTCAAAATACGCTATGCGCTCGTCAAGCTCGTCGGTGATCTCTTTCAATGCCTTTTCGCGGCGTTCGGGCGATGTGACATAATGGCTTGCGGCGTATATTGTAGCGCTGTTCATTCTGCCTTCGACTTCACCCGTAACGGTATTTATGGCCGATATCCGGTCTATCTCGTCGCCGAAAAGTTCAACTCTTACGGCGGTGGAACCCGAATTTGACGGGAAAATATCTATGCTGTCGCCTCTGACTCTGAAATTGTCGCGTTCAAAACCTATATCGCTGCGGTTATACTGCAATCCCACAAGGCGCTTGATTATCTCGCTGCGGGGGTATATCGCTCCTTTGCGCAAAGACAGCGTAAGGTTTGAATATTCCTGCGGGTCGCCGAGCGAATAAATGCAGCTGACAGACGCGATTATTATCACATCCTTGCGCTCAAACAGCGCAGATGTCGCGGCGTGGCGCAATTTATCTATCTCATCGTTTACGGCAGAATCTTTTTCGATATAAATATCACGTCCCGGCACATACGCCTCGGGCTGATAATAGTCATAATAACTTACAAAAAATTCAACCGCATTTTCGGGAAAAAACTCGCGAAATTCAGAGCAAAGCTGTGCCGCAAGCGTCTTGTTGTGCGAAAGTATAAGCGTAGGCTTGCCCACCTGCGCAATAACGTTTGCCATAGTAAAAGTCTTGCCCGAGCCCGTAACCCCCAAAAGCACTTGGTCGCGCATGCCGTGCCGTATGCCGTCAACGAGTTTTGCGACAGCCTGCGGCTGATCGCCTGTCATTTCAAACGGGCTGTGCAATTTAAAAACGCTCATATCGGCCCCCCTGTAACAGTTTTGTTTATGCGCACAAACCTTCAATGTATTATTATACCATACTATTTTACAAAATAAAAGGGGTGCAAAAGAGTTTTTTGACATAAAATTATAAGGTCGGTTTAAGCCGTGCGATATATAAAAAACATAAGTAATAATCAACAATAATTGAAATGCAATTGACGCACACTTGACAAACACGGTATATGATGTATGCGTAAAAACAGAATGCTTGCCATTTTGCAAAGAAAGGAACATTAACATGGCATATTGTCAAAACTGCGGCGCTCAAATCAGCGACAGCGCCAACTTTTGCCCGAGTTGCGGATGTGCCGCAAACGCAAGTCAAAATAATTCGTCGGGCTCAAACACCGCAAAAACCGCGGCAACCGTAGTAGGTACCGTGGCAGGCGTTTCATTGCTCGGCAGAATGCTGCACAGACACCGCAGACCTCCGATGCATTATCACAGAGGTCCGAGAGGACCTATGGGGCCTATGGGCGGTCCGAGAGGACCTATGGGCGGTCCGGGAGGTCACAGAGGCGGTCCCGGCGGACACAGATAAAAACTTAAACGGCAGACAACACACAGGCTGTCCGAAATATAGACCGTGCGGTTTATTATTTCGGACGGCCTTTTGTTCTTGCGATTCATCAAATGCTTTAACGGCGCCCATACACCGTTTTAACATATAACTGTTGATTTTGGCGCAAAAATGTGATATCATATATCATTGAATTATAAGGCTGATTGTATTTTGAGGGCAAAAATGAAGGATAAGGGATTTTTTATCGCAATAGACGGCACGGACGGTTCGGGCAAAGGAACGCAGTCAAAGCTGTTGTGCGAGGCGTTTGAGAATATGGGCATCGAGTACAGATACATCGATTTTCCCACATACGATCAAAAATGGTCAACGTATGTCAATATGTATCTGGGCGGCGAATTCGGTGACGATCCCGCCACAGTCAATTGCTATGCGGCCTCATCGTTTTTTTCGCTCGACAGATACTGTTCTTATATGCTTGACTGGCGGCGCGATTACGAGGCGGGCAAGATTATAGTGGCAAACCGATATACCACCGCAAACGCAGTGCATCAGCTTGCAAAGTTGGATCAAAGCGAATATGACGGTTTTTTGCAATGGCTGTTTGATTTTGAGCAGTCAAAATTGGGATTGCCTATGCCGAATATGGTATTTTATCTTGCGTTGCCGCCCTCTGTAAGCGAAAAAATGGTCGACTTGCGCTGTGCCGAAACAGGTGCGCACAAAGATATTCACGAAAAAAATCACACGCATCTTGCCGCGGCAGACCGCGCCGCACATTATGCGTGCCAAAAACTCGGCTGGATAAAAATAGACTGTGCGGCAGACGCCGCGACAATGCGGTCGAGAGAGGATATACAAAGCGAGATACTGTCACATGTGACCGACATGCTCTGTAAACAGGGGAGGATTTAAAATGAAAGTATTTATACTGCTTGCCGAAGGTTTTGAGGAATGCGAAGCGATAGTACCTGCCGACGTTTTGCGTCGCGCCGGTGCCGATGTCAAAACGGCGTCGCTTGCCGACACGCAGTGCGTTAAAGGCGCGCACGGTATATCCGTGACCGCCGACATCACGGCGGACGACATCGACCCGCAGGATATCGACTGTCTTATACTGCCGGGCGGCGGCGAGGGCACCGAGCGTCTCGGTGAAAGCAAAAAAGTAGAGTCGCTGATACGCTATTGCGCCGACAACGGCGTTTATATAGCCGCAATTTGCGCCGCTCCGTCAATACTTGGCAAAATGGGGCTTTTGGCCGGCAGGAGAGCCGTATGTTATCCCGATTTTCAACAATACCTTGCCGACTCGGTTATCACAAGGGCAAAAGTCGAGACCGACGACATATTCATTACGGCAGTAGGTGCGGGTGCGGCATATGAGTTTGCGTTTGCCGTGGTCGAAGCTCTTTACGGCAACGACAGTGCCGAAACTTTAAAAAGCTCAATGCTGTTTTAAAACAAACGGCGATATCAAAGTATATTATTAAACATGACGAACGATATGGACAAAAAGCAAAATCTGCTCACTTCGCCGCAAATGACAGCACCGCTGTTGCTGTTGCTCACACTGCTTATGCTTGAGCTCGGCAAGACTGTGCTTATGTCGGGTGATTATAACGACAATTTATATTTTACCGCTTCGGTGATGCAGATAGCGGCATATCTTTTTCCGTGTGCGCTTTATTATCTGCTTAAGCGCAGGCACTTGGCATCTCCGATGCTTATCGAACCCGTCGGCATGGGCAGCATGTTGTTGATATTGCCCGTATTGTTGCTTTTGTTATCGGGCACTATAATGATAAAATATTTTGCTTATGTCGGTTACGGCGGCACGGTAAGTATGAGCGGGTATTATTCGGAATTGCTAAGCATGTCCGACAACAACATAGGCGTTATGGTAGCGGTGATAATCCTGCCCGCCGTATGCGAAGAAATATTGTTTCGCGGCGTACTGATGGCGGAATATCGCAGTCTCGGCTCGGCAAACGCCGTATTGATGACCGCACTTTTGTTTGCGATGATGCATTTGTCATTCGGCGATTTTATTTTAAATTTCGGTGCGGGCATATTGCTGGGCTTGGTAGCTTCGGCGACAGGCTCGGTAATATCTTCGATAGCGGTTCACGCCGCCGCAAACGCTTTTGCGCTTTTCGGCGTCGATGCATATATACGCAACACGGTATTAAAATGCGGTACGTTTTTTGTCGGATTCGTAATGATATGCATTTTTGCGATATCGCTGATACTGACACTTATCAGGCTTGAACATATTTATTACCGGCATGCCGAAAAACCGCCCACAGACACACTGCCCCCGCGCAGTGCCGAAAATGCGGCAAAGGTATTCTTTTCACCTACGTTTATGCTGTCGATAGCGGCATTTATATTACTTACGATATACCTCGGATAGTGTTATTCTACGGAGCTGAAATGAAAAACGATAAAAACAATCAAAACACAGACCTTGACCTTTTGTCGGTCATAGACGGTTATAAACAAGCGCCGCTTGCAAAAAAGCAGCGTTTTAAAGCCACGCAGGTCGCTGCGCAAAAACAGACCCAAGAGCATAATGCGCATATAACCGAAATCGACGGCACCGCCGTAAGCGAACTGCCCGGATCTATCTCGGCGCATTTTGAAACCGAAGCTTTGCCCGAAGAAACATTTACATCACACTTTTTTTCGGATGCAGAGACCGAGCGCACTAAAAAAGCAAACGCATTCAAAAAAACTTCGTCTTCAAAGGCGGCAAAAACCGCGAGCAAGGCGGCATCGAGGGTTTTGGGTGCGGGCGCGTTTGCCGTTAAACTTGTCGCATATATAGCCATAGTGCTTATTGCGGCGGCTTATGCGGCGTATTATGCGATATCGATAGCAAACGATGTTTTTGCTTTTGTAAAAGAACCCGTAACCTGTACCGTCACGGTAAACGAATCGACCACGCCGGATGCGGTGGCGACCATTCTCGAAAACGAAGGAATTATAAGATATGCCGATATATTCAGACTGTTTATGACATATCAGGCGGACGGCAAAGAGATCAAACTTATCGCAGGCGAGCATACCCTGAGCGGAGATATGAATTATTCGCAGATATATTCGGCACTGACGGTAAACAGCGTCAAGCGCACCGTTGTGCGCGTAACCATTCCCGAGGGGCTCACGACCGACGAGATAATCGACCTGTTTGTCAAAAACGGCATCGGCGAACGCGAAAAATATATAGAGGCAATAAACAACTATCCCTATAAGCACGAATTTGTGCAGTTGCTCGACACAATGGAATTATCCGACGACCGCACATACAGGCTTGACGGATATCTGTTTCCCGACACATACGATTTTTATAACGACCTTGACGAATACCTCGTTATAAACAAACTGCTCAATAACTTTAACGACAAATTCTGGAAAGACTATAAAAAGCTTTATAAAGAAGTCCTTGACGAAAAAGGCATGACTTTTGACGAACTGATAACTTTGGCATCGATAGTTCAGGAAGAAGGCAAGCAGGCTTTGGAATACGAATATATCGCATACGTGTTTTACAACAGGCTGAACGCGCCCGATACATTCCCCAACCTGCAATCCGACGCAACCATAAATTATATACTGTCGCTTTCGGGCGCTCACCGTGAGGATCTTACGCAAGATGACCTTGACCTTGATCACCCGTATAACACTTATGTCAAAAACGGACTTACTCCCGGCGCGATATGCAACCCCGGACTTGATGCCCTGATAGGCACGGTATACCCCACAAAGCCGCTGTCGGAAAACAACAAAGAAATAAACGCATATTATTTTATTTCAAGCAAACAGGGCAACACCTATTATGCCGAAACTTATTCGGCACATCTCAAAAACAAACAAAAGGTCGCGGAAGAAAATGCGGCATACGAACAGGGAGAATAAAATGGCACAAAAACCCGAGATACTTTCACCCGCCGGCAACCCCGAAAAACTGCATTATGCCGTTGATTACGGAGCCGACGCGGTATATTGTGCGCTTGACAGGTTCGGACTCAGAGCCGCAGCCGAAAATTTCACGCCCGACGAATTGCAAAAATCGGTCACATACGCTCATTCAAAAGGCTCAAAGGTATACGTCACAATGAATGTTATGCCGCACGACGACCGATTTGACGAGCTGAGAGAATATTTTGACTATATAAAGAGCATAAGGCCCGATGCGCTTATAATCGCCGACGCCGGCGTTTTGTATGAGGCGCGCAAAGCCTTGCCCGATATTCCCATACATCTTTCGACGCAGGCAAGCACGCTTAATTCTTCGGCGTGCAGGTTCTGGGCCGAAAACGGCGTTTCGCGCATAGTGCTCGCACGCGAACTTTCTCTCACGCAGATAGCGCAGATGCGCAAAAACGTTCCTCAAGGCCTTGAACTCGAGGCGTTTGTACACGGCGCTATGTGTGTCGCTTATTCGGGCAGATGTCTGCTTTCAAGCTATCTTACCGGCAGGTCGGCAAACGAAGGCAAATGCACTCAGCCCTGCCGTTGGCATTATTTTGTCACCGAAGAAAAACGCGGTGATACTCCCCTGCCCATTGAGCAAGATAATGAAGGCAGTTATCTGTTTTCGTCAAAAGATATGTGCATGATACAGCATATTCCCGAACTGGTAAAAACCGGCATCGCTTCGTTTAAGATCGAAGGTCGTGTAAAAAGCGTGGGATATACCGCCGCCGTCACAAACGCATATAAATGCGTGCTTGACGAATACCTCACAAAAGGCGATGAGTTTGTATTTGATAACGACTGGCTTTCGGAAGTTCTCAGCGTAAGTCACAGAGAATATTCGACGGGATTTTATTTCGGCGACCCGCTCGCCGACGCAAACATAGTTTCGGACGGCGGATATATACGCGACAGAGCTTTTTTGGCGACTGTCGAAGATTATGACGCGCAAAAAGGGCTTGCGCTTTGCATTCAGCGCAACAAAATGTGCAGAGGAGACAAAATAGACATTCTTTCGCCGCATTGCAAAGGCAGATGCACCGAGGCAGGTGAGATGTTCGATGCCGATATGCAGCCTATCGATTCGACGCCGCACCCCATGATGCACTTTTATCTGCGTGCGGACGACGTCAAAAAGGGCGATATAATCAGAGGCGTATGATGCTTAAAAACAGAATATGCATTGTTTCGGGGCATTTCGGCTCGGGCAAGACAAATATTGCCGTTTCACTCGCTTTAAAAAAAGCCGGGGGCGGCAAAAAAGTGCGCGCGGTAGATCTCGATACGGTCAACCCCTATTTCAGGCTTGCCGACAACGAGGCTTTGCTTAAAAACGGCA
>CAYOCM010000042.1:0-10276 GCA_964402515.1 uncultured Ruminococcus sp.
GCGACGATCCTTCTTCCGAAGATCCCACTCCCTCTGCAAGCGGCATTCAGCCCTCTTTCAACGTTTCGATCACCGCAGGTTCGTGCACTATCGTTACCGATCCTTCGACCGTTAATAATTACAATCCCACATGGGCAGGCAGAATCCTGCTCGCTCCCTCCGAGACCGCAGGCGTTTATACAATAGTCGAAACTCAGGGTCCCGACGGCGTAACCGATGTTGTATTTGCATCCGAAGTCGGCGAAGGCTATATCGTTCTGTTGCTCCATGGCGACGACCAGGTTGATCCTTCTCCCTCTGTTGACACCCGCAACGAGTGGGTCGCTCTTGCCGCAGGCACTGTTGTTACCTTTACCGGTTATGACTTTGAGGCTCTCACCGTTGCCGATGACGCATCGGTAACTTATGAGACCGCACAGCCCGAAGATCCTTCCGAGCCCGAAGATCCTTCCGAACCCGAGGATCCCTCCGAACCCGAAGATTCTTCCGAGCCCGATAACAGCAAGAACGAAGAATCATCTAAGACCGAAGACAGCAAGCCCGAAGAGAACGAAGGCGGCTCTTTCCCCTGGTGGATCATCATCGTTGCAGTTGCGGTTGTTGCGGTTGCAGTTGTTGTATTCATCGTAATTAAAAAGAAAAAATAAACGCTTAATCGCGTTTTACCGTCCCCGGTGCCGTTAAGCCCGGGGACGATTTTTTGGTGAATTATATGAATGAAAACGATCAGTGCGCTTCTTGCGTGCATTATATTATGCCGACGAATATTATTGCGACGTCGACATCGATCAAGATGAATACGCCGCCATGACGAGCGGTAAAAAATATGATTGTCCTTATTACAGATATTATAACGAATACGATACCGTAAAAAAACAAAACTGATTATTTTAGGTGGTTTATGAGAACAAACGGCATTTTGATGCATATTTCTTCGCTCGGTTCCCCATATGGAATAGGTACGCTGGGCAGGGCGGCATATGAATTTGTAGATTTTTTGCACGGCGGCGGCCAAAGGTATTGGCAGATATTGCCGCTTTGCCCTACGGGTTTGGGCGATTCGCCTTATATGTCTGTTTCGTCGTATGCCGGCAACCCTTATTTTATCGACCTCGATATGCTTGCATCCGACGGGCTGCTGTTTGAAACCGAATATGCGTCTGTAGATTGGGGAAACGATGTTTCTAAGGTCGACTATGGCAAGATATATCAAAACCGCAGCCGCATATTGCATATCGCCGCAGAACGTTTTGATGACAGTGACGGTGATTATATCGATTTTTGTGACAAAAACGCATATTGGCTTGACGATTACAGCATGTTTGCCGCTTTTAAAACCATGTATGATGGCAAGGCGTTTTACGAATGGGACAAGGGACTGCGTCTGCGTGACAAAAAGAGCATCGCCGCCGCCGCGCATAAATGCGCATCCGAAATCAGATATAACAAGACCGTGCAATATCTGTTTTTTAAACAGTGGAACGCTTTAAAAGCTTATGCAAATTCAAAAGGTATAAAAATAATAGGCGATATTCCCATATATATCGCCGCCGACAGCGCCGATCTGTGGGCATCGCCAAAGCAGTTTGAACTTGATGAGAATATGCGCCCCAAACGTGTTGCCGGCTGTCCTCCCGACGATTTCAGCGCCGACGGACAGTTGTGGGGCAACCCGTTATATGATTGGGATTATATGCAAAAAGACGGTTTTAAATGGTGGATATCGCGTGTCGGACACGCGCTGGCAATGTACGATGTCGTGCGTATAGACCATTTCAGAGGGTTTGATACTTATTGGGCAATTGATGCAGATGCAAAGACCGCGTCAGAGGGCAAATGGGTGATAGGCCCCCGAATGAAACTGTTTGACGCGCTTAAAGATGCGCTCGGCGTTTTGCCGATAATTGCCGAAGATCTCGGCATGCTGTTGCCGTCGGTATATGAATTGCTTAAACGCACGGGTTTTCCGGGAATGAAGATATTGCAGTTTGCGTTTGATCCCGATGCCGACAGCACATATTTGCCTTATAAATATCCCAAAAACTGTGTTGTATATACCGGTACGCACGACAACGATACTTGCATGGGATGGCTGTCGGACAGCGGCGACAGAGCGGCCGTGGAATATGCAAAAATGTTTATGCGGTTAAACGACGGTGAAGGTATGGTGTGGGGGATGATAAAGACGGCTATGGCTTCTGCCGCCGACATATGCATCATTCCTATGCAGGATATAATAGGCCTCGGCAGCGAAGCGCGTATGAATACTCCGTCTACCGTGGGCGGAAATTGGTGCTGGCGCATTGCGCCGGGCTGTATCAACGACTGGCTCGCGGGCGTTTTGCTCGAGATAACCTCTGTGTATCACCGCGAAGCCGATTTTGATACTGCACCTAAAGAAGATAAAGAATAGTATATACTTAACCTAAAAACGGGACTGCCTCATCTGAGACAGCCCCATTATTTTTATTGTTTTGCGCTATCAGCCTTTTGTCGCGTCGGGATCACCGTATGCTTTATAGTATTGAGTACGGATCTTGCCCTGCCATACAAACTCAAAATATGAATCGTATTTTGCGGTATAAGTGGGTTCGGCGTCTTCAACTTTGTTGCCGTCATCGTCGGTCTCGTATTCTTCGGTGTAATATCCGATCTCGGTCAGCAGTTTTTCTTTTGTGAAATCTTCAAAGCTGCTGTCACCCGATGAAACAAGCACGTCAAGATATTGGTCAACAAATTCGTTTACGGCTTTTTCAATCTCGGTGTTGAATTCTGCGATTATTTCGGCAGAGATCTCCGATATCTTTTCGGCAATATTTTCGTCGATAGCGGCATCAACCTCTTCTTTACCGGATTTTACAAATCGGCTTTCGACCTCGGCCTCAAACTCGGGAGTGCTTGCATAGTCGCTGAGCGCTTTTTTATATTGCGCACTTTCGAGATATTCGGTAACAAGCGCGTTTACCTTTTTTGCAACCTGATTGTTATACTGAGCGGCGACAAGATCGTTAAACTCTTCTTCGGTATAAACCGAGAATTTGTTTTCTTCGATAAGTTCGTCGGTGACCATTGCCTCTGCTTCTGCAGAAATCTCGGCGCTTGTCTTTTCGATGCCGGCATCTTGATATTTCGCTTCAAGTTCTTTTTTAAACTTGCTTTTAAGTTTATTTTTGACGGCCTTTTTGATAGATGCCATTATGGTGTCATAGGCTGTTTGATAAAGTTCTTTTGCTTCGGCCGTTTTTGCATAATCCTCGGCGATCTGCGCCGATTTTTCGGTTTGAAGCTTGGTTGCGTATTCATCGGTCAAAGTTTGACGGATGTTGTTATAAACAGTTTCGGTAGCTATCGAGGTAAATTCTTCGATATTAAAGTCGACGGCTTTGCCCTGCATGAGCGTGGGATAATATTTTTCGATAACTTCGCTCAGTATCTTGCAATAATCGGGTTCATATATCGTGACTTTCTTTTTGTTTTCGTCCTTGTATGTGAAGGACGATTGCTGAATGCTGAAACCGAGCGTATTTGATATTACGGCATCGCGGTTTTGCTCTTTTGCTTTTTCCCAGATTGTCTTGTCTTCGCCCGCAAGTGTGGTCGAAATAAACTGGTTGCCGGCGTAAAGTCTGTCAACCGAATATGCATCGCCGTCTACGGTGGTGAGTCTTACTACTTGCTCGTTGTCGTCAAGCATATAATGTTCGTTCTTAACGCCGTGGGCCAGCAGATTTTGCAGGTCTTCGTCGGTATAAAGCATAGAAAGCAGTTTTGCAACATCGTCAAGTTCGTTTGAAACACAATAACTGCTGATGCACAGCAGAGAATCAATGGTGTTTTCGTTGGTAGCGGTGGGAACCTGATATACGTTATAGTCATATTCTCTGCCGGTTTTTGCTGCGAGAGTTTCGATATCAAGTTCATTGCCGTCCACAAACGAAACCGCAAAGCGCGCGTCGGGATCCGTTTCAGCTGTTTTGCCTTCTGAGTTGGCGAAATATCCGAGCGCGTTATAACGCGCTATCATTGCAAGATAACCGAGCAATCCGCTGTCTTCATATGACGAAACTACATGACCTGTCGAATCGACATAGGTTGCAAAGCCGTTTTCAAACATAAACGAATAATCGCTCGAGTCTGTAGCGGTCTGCAAGGGAATGACATCGGGCTCGTTTTCTTTAATAAGCGCAAGATATTCTTGCAGGTCGCTCACCGAAGACATCGTCTTTGCGTCATACTCATATTTGTTAAGCAACTCTTTGTCAAAAACGATATAGCGATATTGACCTATTGTCGTGTTGCATGGCACACCGTAAGTTTTGCTGTTGTATTTTGCGGCCTGGAAAAAGTACGGGTGCACATAGTCTTTTATAAGTTTTGCCTCGCTCGACAGTTTTTCGTCAAGAGCGGCAAGCTTTTTTTCTGCGGCAAGTTTGCTGTAAGTGTCAAAGCCTCTTACCAAAAAGATGTCAAGGCGGGGAGTTTCGAGTTCGGTATCAATGCCGTTTTCGAGATTGTCTAATATCTTTTCACCCGTGAGGATATCCTGAGAAGTTCCGTCCGACTCGTCTGAAATTTCGGACGATGTATTGTTTTTGTTGTTCTTTTTGTCTTCCTCTTTTTTTGCCTCATAAGCTTCTAACTCGGCAAATTTTGCCTCGATAGCGGCTTCATACTCGTCCTCGGTATAAAGCATCAGCTTAACGCAAACACCGAGACGGTAAAATATAATGCGGTTTATCGCAAGTTCAACGGCTCTTATTGCGTCGTCGGTGGTATCGTCGCTCTTTATCGAATAGATCGTGTATACCGGTGCGGCCTCTTCTTCATAGTCAGCCTCTTTGGTACACGAAGCGAGTGTGGGCATCAGCATGGCAAAAACCGTTAATAAAATAACCAGGCTGATAAGTCGTCTGTTTTTCATGTGGTATCCTCCTATTGTGCTATAGCCGAAAACGTATATCGGCTATTTCGGCTATATTAACAAGCATATTGATTTTACAACGAAAAGCCGTTAATGTCAATATGCAATACGACATTTTGCGCAAAAAATGCTTGCATTCAAGCCTTGCGTATTGTATAATAACCAAAAAATAAAGGAGGCATTAACTATGTCAAAATTTTCGGATATGCGTTCGGATAAGTCAAGGCCGCCATACAATGTGCACTTGAATGCGGACGGCAAAAATATCAGGGCCATTGTTATTACAGCATTGGCCGTTATTGCGGTTATAATAACGCTTGCAAGCAGTTTTTATACCGTTGCGGACCGCGAGGTGGGCGTGGTCACCACGTTCGGCAAGGTTACCGAGATTACCGAGGCGGGCTTGCATTTTAAGTTGCCGTTCGGCATACAAAACGTCACGTTCGTCGAGACCGAGGTCAGTCATCGCATAGAGCTCGGATACGTTGATCAGCCAAACGGACAGTCAATGTTTATCGAGAACGAATCAAAGATGATAACGGGCGACTATAACATAGTCAATGTTGACTTTTTTATTTCTTACCGCATCACCGATCCGCAAAAATATCTTTTTGCTTCATCAGAGCCTGAGGCTATACTTAAGGTGCTTGCGCAAAGTCAGATACGCAATGTCGTCGGTTCGTGCGAGATAGATTCGGTGCTTACCGAGGGCAAGGCAGAAATACAGCAGAATATCAAAGACCTTATCATCAACGAACTTTCCGAATACGATATAGGCGTTTCGCTTACCGATATAAACATACAGGATTCCGAACCGCCGACAGAATCTGTCAGTGCGGCTTTTAAGGCGGTAGAGACCGCACGTCAAGGTGCCGAAAAAGCACTCAACGAGGCAGAAGCATATAAAAACAGCCATCTGCCGCAAGCCGAATCAGAGGCCGACAAATTGCTTGAAAACGCCGAATATCTCAAGCAAAGCCGTATAAACGAGGCTCTTGAGCAAGTTGCTATGTTTAACGCTATGTACGGCCAATATAAACTTAATCCAGAAATAACAAAAATACGTATGTATTACGAAGCAATCGAAAAAATATTGCCCGGCTGCAAGGTCTATATCGACACGGGCGACGGAGATGTGCAAAAACTGTTGCCGCTTGAAAGCCTGATCGCATCGGGATATTCGGATAATGTCGCAAAGGAGGATGACACAAATGACTAAAAACAAAATCGCCGTTATCATAATCGTTGCCGTCGTCGCTGTTGCCGCAATAGCGGTTGCGGCGGGTTGCTTTTATGAGGTCAACGAAAACGAATATGCTTGCGTTGTAAGATTTTCAAAGATAATTTCTGTTACCGACGAGGCGGGCTTGCATTTTAAGGCGCCTTTTATAGACAGTATAAAAACTTATCCCAAACAGGTGTTGCTGTATGACATCAACCCTTCGGATGTAATTACAAAAGATAAAAAAAGCATGATGGTCGACAGCTATGTGCTTTGGCAGATAGGCGATCCTTTAACATTTGTTAAAACTTTGGGCACGCTTGCCGAGGCGGAAAGCCGCCTTGACGTTTTGGCATACAACGCCACAAAAAACAAGATGAGCACGCTTGAACAAAACGATATAATCAACCTTGACCCGCCCGACGAACGCAACGACATATATGCATCTATATTCGACGATGTGCGTGACGCGGCCGCCGAATACGGCATCAATGTCATCGATGTCAAGATCAAACGCTTTGACTTGCCCGAGACCAACGAAGATGCGGTATATGAGCGTATGATATCCGAGCGAAACCGTATAGCCGCAAAATATACCGCCGAGGGCGAACTTGAAGCGGCAAAGATAATAAACGAGGTCGATAAAGAATATAACACCATCATTTCAAATGCCAAAGTTCAGGCCGAAAAAACCGTTGCAGAGGGCGAGGCCGAGTATATGCGTATACTGTCCGAGGCATACGAAGATGCCGACAAACTTGAGTTTTATTCGTTCGTTCGCGGGCTTGACGCACTAAAGGCGTCTATGACGGGACAAAAAACAATTATACTCGGTAAAGACTCTGAGATAGCAAGGCTGTTGATGGGCGACTTTATCAAAGATAATAATGAATGATAAGGCCATGCGCGACGTGTTCCGCGATCTGCCCACGCTTTCGGCGGGGCGCGTCGTGCTTAAAAAAGTCGAAATGAAAGACGCGTGGGATCTGTTTGCCTATGCGTCGCTTGACGACACGTCAAAATACTTGCTGTGGGGGCCGCATATCAATATCGACGAGTCGAGAGGGCAGATAGAATGGCTGCAGCACAGATACAGGCGCGGCATGTGTGCCGATTGGGGAGTCTATCACCGCGACAACTTAAGACTGATAGGTACCGTGGGATTTGTTTCAATCGATGTTCAAAACGACCGCGCAGAACTCGGCTATGTGCTGTCTCCTCTGTATCAGGGCAGGGGATATATGGGTGAGGCGGTCGAAAGAGTGTTGTCATTGGCGTTTTGCCATTTTGAGCTAAATCGCATCGAATTGCGTATCATGCACGGCAATGAACGCTCGGTGCACTTTGCCCAAACGCACGGGTTTGATTTTGAGGGACTTTGCAAGCAAGAGCTGCTTGTAAAAGGCGAATACCGCGATATAATGCATTATGCTTTGCTAAGACAAAAATATTTGTCAAGACAAAACATATTATAAAGCAAAAGGCTCTCGCTTTAAAGCGAGAGCCTTTATTTCACATTATAAAGACGATCAAACGGCTCTGTTTATAGTGCCGTTCTTCATGCCTGTTCTGAGGCAACGCGAGCAAACATAAACTCTTTTTGTCTCGCCGCCGACGGTGACTCTGACCCTTCTTATATTGGGCTTCCACTCGCGGTTGGTCTTTCTGTGTGAGTGAGAAACATTGCAGCCGAAGGTAACGCCCTTGCCGCAGTAATCACATTTTGCCATCGTATATTCCTCCGATCTGTAATAGTCAAAATTTTACGAACACCTTAATATAAAACATTTTTAGGCTTTTGTCAAGCCCTTTTTTATTGTTTTTGTGCTATTTTACATAGGTTGTCTATATCGCCCGCACCCATTATTATCAAAACATCGCCCGAACGCAATGTTTTTGTCAGATAAGCCTTTATTTCGTCGAATGTCGGCAAAAATATAGAGCCTTCGATATGCTTGCAAAGGTCGGCGGGAGATATGCCGGTTGTGTTTGTTTCGCGTGCCGAAAACGTCTCGGCAAACACCGTTATGTCACTGTCGTCAAATGCCGCGCAAAATCCGTCAAACAGGTCATGAAGCCTTGAATATGTATGAGGCTGAAATACAGTTATAACGCGGTCGGCTCCGAGCTGTTTTGCGGTGGCAAGCGTAACCTTTATTTCATCGGGATGGTGTGCGTAATCGCTGTATACGTCCGCATCGCAGAACTTGCCCTTATACTCAAAACGGCGTCCTATGCCGCTGTAAGCGGCAAGCCCGGTTTTTATCTGTTCGTCGGTCATGTTGCACAGCACACCGCAACATATTGCCGAAAGCGAATTTGCCACGCTGTGTTCTCCGGGTACAGAAAGCGCCAAACCGTCTATACGTCTGCCCATGCACACTACGCCGTAATCCGTCGCTATGCCATGTTCATAGCTGCAATGGGTTATATAACAATCGGCGTTTGTGTTGCCGGACTGTGAAAACGTTATCAGTCTGCCTTTATATTCTTTTGCGGCCTCCAATGCCTTAGGTGAATCGAAATTGACAACCGCATATCCGTCGTCGCCGGTATTGTTTATAAATTTTGCAAACGATGCCTGCATCTGTTCTATTGAATGGAAATAATCGGTGTGATCAAGTTCAACATTCAACACGACGGCTATATGCGGACAGAACGAGAGAAACGAATCTTTATATTCGCAGCATTCAAATGCCAATTTGTCGCCGTCGCCTATGTGATATTGTGTGCCCAGACTGTTTATAACAGCACCGTCAAGCACAGAAGGGGCAGAGCCGTCGGCGCACAGCATAGAGTATATCATCGCGGTGGTCGACGATTTGCCGTGAGTGCCCGCAACACCTATTGAGTAGGCGTATCCTTTTGCTATGGCGCCAAGCAGTTCCGCACGCGAATAAACGGGTACTTTGCTTGCGCGCACTTTTATCATTTGAGGGTGGTCGGTACCGAACGCGGCAGAAAATATGACCGCGCCCAAATCGTCGGGCAGCGGGGCGTCGTTGTCATAACATATCTTTGCGCCCAAACCTTCAAGCATCGATGTGGCTTCGCTTTGCGTGCGGTCGTATCCGCCGACGCGATATCCGCGCTCTATCAGTATATGAGCGAGCGACGACATACTTATGCCGCCTATGCCGAGAAAATATATTATTTTGCCTTTTGGCAGGTCGTTAAGTTGCATACATATAACCTCTTTTGATATATCGCATCCGTATTATATCACAAAGATTTATAAAATAAATAGGTATAACATTTTGTTTACATTTGGTGCTAAAAAAAGTAATATTTCGATGATACAATTAGCCATTATCTAAAATAGAGGAGAAGAAATGAAAACCAAAAAACTAACTACTTTGGCTATACTGTCTGCGGTGACGGTTGTTTTGCAGTTGCTTTCGGGTTTGCTTACGGGCATTTTGCCTTTTTCGCTTTCGTTGGTGCTGATACCCATATCCGTAGCGGCGTGGTATTACGGCATATCCGGCGGCCTTATATTGGGAGGCGCATTTGGCATAACCGTTTTTATACAGTGCGTGACGGGGCTTGACCAAACGGGTTTATATCTTTATACACTGGATCCGCTTGCAACGTTTGCGTTATCTTTCGGCAGATGCCTGCTTGTCGGATTGATAATAGGACTTGTCGGCAGGCTAAAAAACAACAATACCGCTTTAAAATACATTTATGCGGCATTTGCGCCGACTATGAATACTACCGTATTTGTGGCACTTTATTCTTTGCTGTTTAACGATGTGCTGGTGGGTGCCGCAAGCAGTTATGAAAGCGTTATGTCTTTTATAATCGTCGGACTTGTCGGTATCAATTATATCATAGAGCTTGCACTTAATGTTATAATATTGCCTCCGCTGCTTAAAGCGCTTGACAAATACAATAAAAAATAATATTAATAGCCGCCGAATTGATTTTGAAATACACCCCAAATGTATCTGACTTTTGGGGTGTATATTATTTTTCGGCGGCCTTTTTTGCGCAAAAAACGGCGGGACCTTTAAGTCCCGCCGATTCTTTATTTAAGCAAAATTACTTAAGTTCAGAGAAATATTTAATAGTGCGAACCATCTGGCTGGTGTAGGAGTTTTCGTTGTCATACCACGAAACTACCTGAACCT
>CAYOCM010000043.1:0-10267 GCA_964402515.1 uncultured Ruminococcus sp.
AGGTACCGGGCAGGTGATTTTATATCGTTTAAAATTTGATATGCTTATTTATTTTAAAAGGCCGTTGTCGCTTATAAATTTTGCCAGCAGGTCTGCCGCCTGTTTGTGTGCTTCGGCATCGGGGTGCGAATTGCCGCCCCGATTGTTTTGCGGCAACGATATATAATAAATATTTTCTATGCCGTCGATAACATCTTTTGTCCACTCAAATCGCGCGTTGCTCATCATGCCGTATACCCAGACTATCTTGACATCGTTGCCGTAAAAATCGCGCACGCTTTTTATCAGGTCGTTTACGCCTTTTTTAAATACGTCTTCTTTGCTGCCGCAGCCGAGATCGTTTGTGCCGAGGTTTATAACCACCAGGTCGGGAATAATGCCGTTGTCGGTGTATTCGGCATCGGCATTGCGGTAATATGACTGCTTTAAATAAAAATCGGATTCTTTAAAATCGGTATATCCTTTGTCTATGCCTATGCCGCTGCAGCTGATTACTGTCGCGTCGGCATCAAGCAGTTCGGCGGTCAAAAACGCATAAGCCTGTGTGCCGTCCGACCACAGCGCCGAGCCCGCGTCCTTGGTCGAATTGTCGCCCAGGTTGCCGTAGCCGCTCGTTATGCTGTCGCCGATGAATTCTATCAGATATTCGCGCTTTGCGGGCGCGTCATATAATGTTCCCGTTATATCTATGCGTTTTAATACCGCAAGCGAGACTTGAGCTTCGGTCTGCTTAAGCACTTTTATCGTGTGTTCGCTTTCGGTTTCAAACGTTGCAAGCGTTATATATTCGGTGCCCGCGTTTGCAAAATATCTGTCGGCGCATTTTTCGCCGTCGACGTATACCGAAAAATATGTGTCGTCGCTGCATGAGAGATATAATTTTATTTCGCCCTCAAAGATGCCTTTAAATTCTATGCCAGACGCCGTAAAATCGCAAAATACTCCACCGTCGACATCTTGCATTCTGCCTATAAACCTGATGTTTTGGCTGTCTTTTGTTATGTTATACGACCTGTCGGCAATTATAGGTTCGGTCGAAACGGTTTCGCTGCTTTCGGGCATTGGCGAAATGCTTTGGTCGTCACCGTCAAAGGTGCATCCCGCCGCAAGGCACAAAACCGCCGCAAGCAATAATAAAGCGATAAATTTATAATGTTTTTTCATTGCTAACTCTCCTTTAAATCAACTGTATTTGCATTGTATCATTGCTTGACATTTTTTGCAATACATGCTAAAGTTGTTGTGTAAAAAATATTTTCAGGGATAATATAATGCAACATTCAGATATCGCAACCGAATTGTTTTATAAAGGATATAACTGCAGCCAATCTGTTTTTGCCGCGTTCAGCGACGTGATGGGCATTGATATGTCATATGCTTTGCGCATATCGCAGGGCCTGGGCGGGGGAGTGGGCAGATTTCGCGAATCGTGCGGCGCTTTTACCGGCGCGGCACTTGTTATAAGCTGTTTATACGGCAGTGACGACTCAGGTCACGAGGCAAAATGCGCACTTTATCAAAGGGTGCAGGACGCACTTATGCCGTTTAAAGCAAAATACGGCACTTTCGTCTGCCGCGAATTATTGGGCGAACAGCCTGCCGAAAATCCCTCAATGCCGCAAAAGCGCACCGATGATTATTATGCGTCGCGGCCGTGCCCGCAAATAATAGCATACACCGCCGATCTGCTTGACGAATATATTAAAACGCAAAAATAACCCTTGACAAATCAAATCACATATTGTATACTCTTAATGATAATAAATATCATTATCAGAGGAGCGTATGAATTTTTCAAACAGCATTAAATATATAGGTGTAAACGATCACGACATTGATATCTTTGAGAGTCAATATAAAGTGCCTAATGGCATGGCTTATAATTCTTATGTCATCATAGATGATAAAGTTGCGGTGATTGACACCGTTGACGCGCATTTTACCCATCAATGGCTTGATAATCTTGACGGTGCGCTTGGCGGCAGAACGCCCGATTACCTTATCGTCCAGCATATGGAGCCCGATCATTCGGCAAACATTGCCGTGTTTAAAAGCCTTTATCCCGACGCTGCCGTCGTTGCAACGTCAAAAGCGTTTGCTATGATGGGGCAGTTTTTTGGCAACGATCTTGCAGACAACCGCATTATAGTCGGCGAGGGCGATACGCTGACGCTGGGCGAACATAATCTTACATTCGTCACAGCTCCCATGGTGCATTGGCCCGAGGTCATGGTGACTTATGAATCAACCGAAAAAGTGCTGTTTTCGGCAGATGCTTTCGGCAAATTCGGCGCTCTTGATGTTGAAGAACCGTGGCTTGACGAAGCACGCAGATATTATATAGGCATAGTCGGTAAATACGGAAAGCAGGTCAAAAATCTTTTGGCAAAAGCTTCGTCGCTCGATATCGCGCATATATGCCCTTTGCACGGCCCCGTGCTGAGCCAAAATCTCGGTTATTACATCGACCTTTATAACACATGGGCCTCGTATGAAGCAGAGGACGACGGCATAGTTATTGCATATACGTCTGTATACGGTCACATAAAACGCGCCGTCGAAATGCTCGCCGACAGCCTAAAAAAGAACGGCTGCCCCGAGGTCGTATTATATGACCTTGCAAGATGCGATATGTCTGCGGCGGTCGCCGCGGCATTCAGATACGGCAAGCTTGTGCTTGCGACCACCACGTACAACGCCGACGTTTTTCCGCCGATGAGGCAGTTTATTTCGGCGCTTACCGAACGCGGGTTTTCAAACCGCACCGTCGCATTGATCGAAAACGGCTCTTGGGCGCCGCTTGCCGCCAAGGTTATGCGTTCAATGCTCGAGGGCGCAAAAAATATTTATTATACCGAAAACAGCGTAAAAATAATGTCTGCGCTCGATGAATCGAGCATTTCGCAAATCGAGTCGCTTTCGGCGGAACTTTGTCGCGATTATCTTGCAAAGCAAGACTCGACCGCAAACAAAAACGACCTTTCGGCACTGTTTAACCTCGGTTACGGTCTGTATGTTGTCACCTCAAGTGACGGCAAAAAAGACAACGGACTTATCGTCAACACCGTGACACAAGTCACAAATACGCCCAATCGCATTGCCGTGACGATAAACAAAACAAACTATTCGCATCACATTATAAAGCAGACAGGCGTGATGAATGTCAACTGCCTGAGTATAGACGCTCCGTTTGAAATTTTTGAAAATTTCGGTTTTAAAAGCGGGCGCACTGCCGACAAATTTGCGGGGCTTAAGACTTTGCGCAGCGACAACGGGCTCGTATTTTTGACAAAATATATCAACTCGTTCATATCACTTAAAGTGGTGCAATATGTCGACCTTGATACGCACGGAATGTTTATATGCGAGATAACCGAATCACGCGTGCTTTCCGATCGCGAAACGGTGACATACAATTATTATCAAAATAACATAAAACCAAAGCCCGATGCCGACGGCAAAAAAGGGTTTGTGTGCAAGGTGTGCGGATATGTCTATGAGGGCGACATCCTGCCGGACGACTATATTTGTCCGCTTTGCAAACACGGTGCGAGCGATTTTGAAGCAATATAATTTTAAAGGAGTTAAATAAATGAATTCAACGGTTGCAAATTTGATCAACACGCAGATCAACAAAGAGCTTTATTCGGCGTATCTTTATCTTGATTTTGCCAATTATTATGCCTCGGTCGGACTTGACGGCTTTGAAAATTGGTATAAGATCCAGGCACAGGAAGAGCGCGACCACGCCATGCTGTTTTATCAGTATCTGCAAAACAACGGCCAAAACGTCAGTTTTGAGGCGGTCGATAAACCCGAGTGGACACGCGGCGACAATATGACTCCGCTCAAAAAAGCACTCGAGCACGAAAAATATGTTACATCGCTTATCGATACGATATACGCCGCCGCATATGAAGCAAAAGATTTTCGCACCATGCAGCTGCTTGATTGGTTTGTCAAAGAGCAGGGCGAAGAAGAAAAGAATGCCGCCGATATGATAACCAAAATGGAACTTTTCGGCAGCGACCCCAAAGGACTTTATATGCTGAATAACGAAAATAAAACTCGCGTTTACACCGCGCCTTCGTTGTTTTTGTGATTATATTTAACCGCAAAAAAGCAGACTTTTGCCAATGCAAAAGTCTGCTTTGTTATAACCGTCTGTTTATTTGACATAATAACGTCTTGCAAGCCATTTGGTCAGACCGTCCAGTCCGGGATAAACTATGCGTTCGTTGACGTTTAATTGGTCAAGCATATCGCGTACGCGCCATTTGATATCTTTTGATATTATGTATCTGACGGTGCGTTCGGTGTGCTTATCCAAAAAATCTTCGATGTCGTTCATCCGCGACGGAACAAGCGAAAAATAACTGTATTGATTGATTATGCGTGTGCTTATTGAGGGCGGCTCAACCACAACCATTGCGTTGTCGCTCATATCGGAGTCGTATTTGTCAAGGCTGCTTGCCACCTCGTCAAGAATATCCAGCGGCATCATAAAACTGTGCATTCCTTCAAGCGCTTGCTGATATTCTTGCGGCAACAGACTGTGCAGTTCTTCCATATCTATACGCCAAACTACGCCGTCGTGTTTTGACATCGAATCGAGATTTGTGTTGTTGGTCGCAAAGTGCAGGCCTATAAGCGGTGAACGCGACCAGTCAAGCAGTCTGGTAGGCAGACCGTGATGTCTGCCGACTATCATTTGGCGCCATACGGATTCTTCAAGCTTTGGATCGTCGTTGACCGCGTATTTTGTAAAATTGCGCAGTATCACCGGTTCAAGCTCTTGTTGTTTGTCTTTGCAATTGCGTCTCAGACTGGTCATTATGCGCCAATCGGCGTTGTGCATACCGCGATAGAGATAAGAGTTGCGGTATCTGTCTATCGATTCTATTTTTTCTTGCTCGCACAGCAGGTGCAGAACCTTGTCGATATCATCGAGAATTATTGTTTTTATCATATTTTGCACATCCTTTCGCGGTGGGAAACAGATATAAATATTATGCCACTTTAAAGTTTGATTGTCAATATCTGTTGACAAAACCTATGCATTGGTGTTAAAATTCTTTCATTCTGAAAAAGAGGCAATAATGTATGAAGCAAAAAGATATCTTTTTGATGCCGGATTATTATCCCGAATTTGTCTGTAAGATGGGCAAATGCCGTTCTGCCTGCTGTGAAAATTGGCCTGTTACCGTATCGATGCAAGACTATTTTGATTTGCTTGGCCTTGACTGTGATGCCGAACTTAAAAGGCGGGTTGATTGCGGCGTGCATATTTTAAAATACGCCACTCCCGAACGTTATGCCGAAATCACTCACTGTTATGACGGACAGTGTCATATGAGAATGCCCGACGGCAGATGCGCCATACAGGCTACGATGGGGGAGGATGACCTGCCCGAGGTCTGCCGACTTTACCCACGTTCTATTAAAACAGACGGCGCTTTTGAATGCTCTTGCGCCGCAAGTTGCGAGCGCACCGTCGAAATGTTGTTGCGCGACACACCGCTCACATTTATGACCGTGCCTTTAGAATATATACCTTTGCAAAATTCGGTACGCGAAATTACGCAAGAGGGAAAACAAAAACAGCGGTATATGCTCGACAGCATCAACAATGTTTTGCTCACGTCAAATTCGCTGTCTTGCCGCCTGCGCGACCTTTTGCCAAAAAATTCTGCCGACATTGACATAGGTTCGGCGCTTGCGACTGTTGTCGAACTTTTGCATGCGCTTGCCGAAAACAACGACTCGATAACTCTTTTTGCCGAGCACGCCCTGTCGCAACTCGGTCAAAACGACCGCATGTCAAAATATTCTGTGCTTTCGTCGGAATTCGATGTCAAATTTAAAGATTGGCAAACATGGTTTGCCAACCTGATCGCCAATCATATGTTTTTCATGCGATATACCGCAAACGATGCCGAAGCGCTTGTTGCGTCGTATGCCGTGTTGCGTGTGCTTTCGGTCTGTCTTGTGCGTACTTTCAACTCTTTTGACGACCTCATCGACTTGATTGCAGCCGCATACCGCGTTATAGAACATACCGATTTTGACAGATTTGCGTTATCGTTTTTGCATTCACGCGGGGTATCTGATTTTATATCGTTTGTATACCTTTGATAACAAATAATAACAAAACGCAAAAATATAAACATCCCGCGCGGTTTTTCCGCGCGGGATGATAATGCCTATGCCTTATTTTATTTCGTCAAACAGAATTTCTTTATAATATATTTGTCCCTGTTCGTAAATGATCATGACTTTTTGTCTGCCTTCGCCGTCCATATAATAATCGATCAAAGTCACGCCGCTGCCGTAATAGTCATCGGCCACCGGTTGCTTTTTTTGCAAAGCCGCCATTATATCTGCAAAAGTATCGTTTTGCCTGATGATATCTTTGACCTCTTGCAAAGTCATGTGGCCCGAAGAAACTGCCTGATCGTCTTTCGTCCCGATTTCGGATAATTCCTGCTTTGTTTTGTCAAACAAGGTTTCGCTATATTCTATTTGCTCTTGTTCACGCACGACATTAACATATTGCGTGCCCGCATCATTCATCCAATAAAAGATGCTGGTCGCACGTTCACCGTAAATATAATTATCTGCCACCGGCTGCCTTTCTTCTAAAGCTGCCATAATATCTTCAAAAGTGTCGTTTTGCCCGATGATATCTTTGACCTCTTGCAAAGTCATGCGCGCCGAAGTCGTGACGGAATTATCATCCGATGATGTTTCGGGTGTTTCGTCTTTTGATAAAACTGCCGATGATTCGTCTTTTACCGGTTCGTTAAACATATCGCAGGCCGAAAACAGAGCGACGAACATTGTCAGGCAAAGTATAAAAACTATCGGTTTGATTGTTTTCATGGTTAATCCTCCCTATTTATTTTTGAGATTGATTCTCGATTTATCGTCACGTCTTGAGTATCTCCCGCGCGGTTTTTCCGCGCGGGGTCAATTAACTTAATCATTAGAAAACCTAAATGTTTTTGTTTCCCATGAGGCTCTGTCACCGTTTGCGAATTTGCTCCATTCGACTGTAATTTCGTCACCGTTGAACGAAACATTATACATGCCTTCTTTAAACGGGCAAAAGCCGTTGTCGCCGCCTTGCAGTTTTCCGAGCAGGGTTTCTTCGGTGTCGACCCTGTAATAAATTTCCGCGCCGCTTCCCAAAAGGAACGACCATTCTTTTATTACTATTTCCGCATCGTGTTCTGCAGATTGAATAACAATATCTTCGTTGTATTCTCTGTCAAAACCGCAACTGCATAATATTAGCAGCAACGACAAGCAAACGACAATTAACGCAAATGATTTTTTTGTTGTTATGCTATTCATTTTGAATTTTCTCCCAAACAAAATCAGTAAATGCCGAAGCTATAGCATTTGATTGTGTAGGTTGATACTATAGCAATCAGTCTGTGTTTTGAATTATACAGTTAAATTCTTTGGGTTAATTATTTTTTGTAACGTGATACCAACCATCTTCTATTGATTTCACTTTCACTTTTGAATTCTCGCTTTGAGAATTCACCCATAAAGGCTTTTGGTCGGGAGAATATACAAGAGCATATTCTCCGCCGGAAATACAAAATGATACCCTGTTTTTATGAATTCTTATGGTATCAAAATTTGAATCCTTGTCAGGATACGCATTGTTATGTATTGAAGTAAGAGATGATGCGACATCACCCGGTAAAATCAAATAGCTTTTAGTTTCCGGATCAAATAATGCAGCTTTTCCGTTTTCGTCATTTGAAACAGACAGCCATTTGTCTGATTCATTGGGAAACGTTGCGATTATATAATTTTTAACCAAATCAAAGTCGTTTGCATAATTTTCATAATCAGCAGAGTATTTCCAAGTATGATTATAATCGACTATCATCACTTTAACAGCAAAAACAGCAATGACGACTACTATCAGCGCCGTTAAAATCCATATTATGCTTTTTTTCATAAAAATATCGGCTCCTTATACCGTGACATCAAATTCGATCATAGTTAGAAAAGGTTTATATGCTGAGTTATAGGTATCTCCCGCGCGGAAAAACCGCGCGGGATGATTGCATTGTATATCGCCGACTGAATTATGCTTTGTCTTTCGCTGTGGCGATTATATTATCAAATCCCATGCAAAATGATTTAAGTTGTTCGGCTACAAACGCTTTGTCGGTAAGAGAATTATCGACAAAGTATTCGCAAAAATAGTTATTGTCTATCAAAAACAGATATCCGGTCTTACTATTGCCGATATCCCGTATATATAAATCAGCGGTGTCTGTTTGAGAATAATCCGCGGTAATATAGGCGGTGTCTATCCCGTTTTTGTTGTAAATTAACTTTAATTCTATTTCGTTGCGATAAGAAGGCCAAAGCGCAGAGTCTCTATTGTGCCAGCGTAAACGCAAGGAAAAAGAATTAACCTCGGCGTTATCGTTTTGATCCGGCTCATACTCAAAGCGACATATTTTATAATCCTTAAAAGAGAGGTTTGAACTATGTACTGCTTGAAGTATGATCTCTTTATATACCGTTTGGTATGATTGATCATAAAAACTCTCAGTAAAATCTTCAACAGAATCTGCGTAAACAGCGTATGGATTCTCTTCTTCTGCATTCTCTGCGGTATAACTGATAATACAGCCGTCCGCAACTTCTTCTACAATGTGATCTTTATATTGAGCCAACATTGATTTGAGTTCTCCAAATTCGCGGTAACTGTTTTCGCCTGTGTATGTCCAAAAATACAGAGTACAACAATCGGTTGCATCACTGTTTGTAAACGAAATCGCAACATACAAACCGTCATTGCGATAATTAACCATGTATGGCTTCAGTTCAAAAAACTTATTTAATATTTCTGTTTCATCATCATTTAAATAAGTCATTTCTTTAGCGTAAGGCGACGTTATCGCTACATGTTCATACTCGTCGACAAGGCCCTTATCATACAGGTCTTTAATCGATTCTTTTAGCGCCACCACTTGCATAAACAGTTCAATATTGTCGTTATACATCGACAAAACCTCATCTTTTGTATACAGCGCAAATTCATATTTTTCTTTGCGTTCACATGAAGATAATGTGACTATTATGCATAATATGCACAGCAATGCCGCTAACTTTTGATAGCTATTCATATAAACTCCTTTTTTAAAATGCAAAGCCTAATATTACATCAATAATTTCGGCGGCCAAGCCGTCAACGGGGATGCCGTCAAATCCAACCTCAGGATAATCAGGATAATCAGAAATAAACATATTAAAGCCCAATTTAATGTTCTCATGATCATCTTTATCGTCACCATAGGTGGGCGGATTTGTAACCTCGGGGTCGGACATACTGCCTTTTGCAGCTACGCCGCCGCCCCAATACAATGTGGTTTCGCCAAATCCGGTAGCGCGGCCTGTGTAACCGTACATGATATTTCCCAAACCTTCAGCGGTTGTTTTTTCATCTCTAAACACAAACTCGCCGAATTTTTCGTTTCCTTTTAGAAAAGGCACATTGGGCAACGCCTCATTCCATCGATTCTCACGTTTTATATCCCAAACGGCATTGTGATTGACTTGATTATAAAACCACAAAAACGATTCCAAACGTTTCGCTTCGTATTCAGTCAAATTTGGCTGATGTGGTATAGAAGACGTTATCGCCCAAGTGCAATACTGTTCGAAATTCATGCAACGATGATCTTCGCACAAAATAATTGCGTCTTCAAACATTTCATTGATTGGAATGGTAAAATCATAATACTGTACTTTATTGATTTCGGCTATACGAACGCCGGCATCATACTGTTCCTCACCAATTACAATCAAGTTAAAAGATAGCGTATGGTAACTGCCACCAATATATCGCTTAGCGGAGATTACTGTTTTACCAGAGATATTGCCGGTAATATTTCCATTAGAACTATTTATTGTTGCTACAGTTGTATCACTCGAAGTCCATGTGAATGATTGGCTGTTTGAAGTTGGTGAATAGGCAATTGGAATCAGTTTATAGTTTGAAGATCCCAGAGCTGTTTCATAAATCGCATATCTATCTGTAGGAGAATCTGATATAGCTTTTTTCGCGTTTGTGTCATACCAATACACTCCCGTCGGCGGATATGCGATTTTGGCCATTTCCCATCTGCAGTTTAAACTCGTGGAATAGCTTGACGCAATTACGGTTGTTCCGGACCATTTTGATGCGTCTTCGACTTGCATGGTTTTATCGTTGCTTGCCCGATTTTTAAAA
>CAYOCM010000044.1:0-9599 GCA_964402515.1 uncultured Ruminococcus sp.
CCTATGACCTTCGGGTTATGAGCCCGACGAGCTACCAACTGCTCCACCCCGCGATGTATTATATTATATGCAGATAATATCAATCTTATGCCGGTGACCGGGATCGAACCGGTACGAGGGTTTAATCTCACGGGATTTTAAGTCCCGGGCGTCTGCCAGTTCCGCCACACCGGCTCGCCAGCAGGATTTAATATAACACAAAACCCCCTGTTTGTCAAGGGGGTTTTTATAAATATTATAAATATCAAAATTTTGCGTATGTTTATGCGATATAATCCGATTGTTTATCGGGTGAAAGTATGATTCTTACCGAAAGATTTCCGTTGCGCTGACGCAAAGCGTCTATAAACTGTTTGATCTCGGTATCGTTTTTAAGCCTGACGCTGTATACAAGTTCGCACAGAGAGCCGTATTCGGTAGTTTTGACCGAGCAGAGCCTTGAATTAACTGTATACTGTTTTAATATATCGTCAAACGCGCCTGGATAATCGAGATTTTCGGGTATGGTTATACGCAGTTTTACCGTACCTGCGGGAGGTGCGCCTATATGCAGTTTTTCGGCGACGAATATGGCAAGCAATACGATAAGCGTAAAGCACGCCGTATAGCCGACATAGCCAGTTCCGCAGCCGAGGCCTATTGCAAGCGCAAAAAAGAAATATGTAAGATCCTTGGGGCTGGCAAGCGTGGTTCTGAATCTGATGACCGCGGCGGCGCCCGCCAAAGACAATGCGGCGGCGGTATTGGTTCCCACGAGCAATATTATCGAAGCGCTGACAGGCGGTATCAGAATAAGCGGCATTACTATGCCGGAAGAATAGCCGACGTCTTTATGCGTGACCATATAGATCAATGCGGTAAGAGCTCCCAGGCCGACGGCCGAAAAAAGCATGATGAGCGTTGACGTCAACGTGAGTTCAGTAGTTAAAAGCGAATTGAATATTATCTGCGGCATTTATACCGTGGCCTCCAAATCTGTTTTTGTGATTATCTGTTTATAAACGTTGCCGTATTTTGAAAAACTGTGAGGATAGATGCCGCACTCCGACAATGCGTTTGACAGCCAAAGAGGCATAGCCTCGGCAAATTTAAGTTCCAATATGCACATATCTTCGGGTAACAGCGACACTCCCCCGTCGCCCGCTTCAATAGATACGTTTTGTGTGCGAAACAGAATATTGTCGTCAAATGTTATGCGTATACTCTTATCGTCGGTGCAGAAAAAAGCCATGCGGTCGTATGAAATATATGCCTTGGGAGAGACGTCGTTGCATTTGAAATACCAGTCGAGTTCGCGCGACATCTGACATTCGGCACCCTCGGGCAATATGCCCGTTTTGACAAAAACAAGTGTCTCGGGTTCGGATAATGCTATGCGGCGTTTGACGACCACGCCGCTTATCTTGCGTTTTATCTCGAGAAAACCTTTGCCTGTTTCGGCATAATTGTCATATGCCCTGAATCTTGCTTTCTCTTTAAACGCGGGCTTTGACACAGACTCGCGTATGACCGCAAAATCGTCGGTATCAAAATATATGTTATATATGCGATATTTTTTGCCGCCGACACAAAACGCATCATAATCGAGGCGGTTTGATATACACGACAAAAAAGACTGTGCCGATGTTTTGTCTATAAGATATTTACGTTCGTATCTTTTAAACGAGCAGAGCACCGACCTCGTTTTTGACATATGTTACCTCTGTGATTTTTTTGTATGATAGCCTCGTACTCTAAAATAAAACTTAAACAAAAACAAACTAATCAAAGCATATCGGCTATCTGTCTTACAAGTTTTGCGGTCTTGTCCCACCCGAGGCACGGGTCTGTTATCGAACAGCCGAAAACGCCGCCCGAAACCGCCTGACTGCCGTCTTCAAGATAGCTTTCGATCATCAAACCTTTTACAAACGATTTAAAAGGCTGTGACTGCTTGCGAAGTTTTATAACATCCAAAGCGTTGTCGACCTGTTTAAAACAGTCTTTGCCCGAGTTTGAATGATTGACGTCGACTATCACAGACGGATTCTGTATACCGTATTCGTTAAAAGCGTCAAGCGTTTGAGCAATATGATGTTCGTCGCAATTGCGGATATCTTTTTCGCCGTTTCTGTATCCGCGCAAAACTCCGTGGGTGAGCATATTGCCGTTGCTTTCGACCTCCCAGCCGCGATATATAAACGTGTGCCCGTGGCGCGAAGTGCGTATGGCGTTGAGCATTACCGAAATATCTCCGCTGACGGGATTTTTCATACCGACGGGAATCGAAAGCCCGCTGGCGGTAAGCCGATGCTGCTGATCTTCGACAGAGCGCGCTCCGACGACTGTATATGACAGGAGGTCCGAAAGATATCTGTGGTTTTCGGGATATAACATTTCGTCGGCGGCCGACATATCATAATCGCGCAGTGCGGTCATGTGCAACGAACGAACGGCGATTATGCCCCTAAACATATCGGAATGCATATTGGGGTCGGGCTGGTGAATCATTCCCTTATAGCCGTCGCCGGTAGTACGCGGTTTGCCGGTATATACGCGCGGAATTACAAAGATCCTGTCACTCACTTCGTCCGAAAGCCGTTTTAAGCGCGAAAGATATTCAAAAACCGCGTCGGGATCGTCGGCCGAGCACGGGCCTATTATAAGCAAAAGCCGGTCGTCTTTGCCACCGAAGATATTTGCTATCGCCTCATCGCGTGCCGCCTTTATCCGCTGCATACGCTCGGTTATGGGAAACCTGCGTTTGACCTCAAGCGGTATGGGCAATTTGCGATAAAATTTCATATTATTCATTGTCTGTCTCGCATATTTCCGTTTTTATTCCGAGAGAATTGAGATCGTCAAAAAAGCTTTTATAACTTTTTGCGACGCATGCCGGCTGAGATATCTTGCCACCGCAGACCGAGCAAACAAGCGAAAGTGCCATGCAAATGCGGTGGTCACCGCACGAGTCAAGCATTTCCGCGGGAGTATGCAGCTCTTTGACACCCGGCATTACCGTAACGGAATCATTTATGCATGATATCTCGGCTCCGAAAGCCGAAAGCCCTTTGGACATGGCTTCTATACGGTCCGATTCTTTATATTTGAGCCTGTCGGTACCCTGCAGCAAAACGCCGTTTTTTATCGCTCCGAGCGCCATGAGCACCGGCGCAAGATCGGGTGTATCCGTGATATCGATGATCGAATTAGGTTGACATAATTTATCAAATATATTTTCCCACACATGATCGCCCTGAACAGAGCATACGGCACGGTTTTTGATCTTAACATCGCCGCCTGTATAATTAAATGCACCGATATACGCCGCGCAGGATTCGTCTGCCTCGGCGACGATATCGGTCGGTTTATACCGCTGCCCGCCTTTGATATCAATGCAGCGGTCTTTGACATCGACGTTTATGCCGAAAGCCGCCATTACTTTTTGTGTGATATACACATATCCCCTGCTTTTGAGTTCGGTGGTCAAAATAATGCGACTGTCGCCGTAGGCGAGCGGCAAGGCGAGCATCAGGCCGCTGATAAACTGGCTGCTTATATCGCCTCTGACACGGTATTCGCCCGAACGCAACGTTCCGCAGACCGTGATAACGCCGTTCTCGTTAACATAATCTGCGCCTATGCTGTCGCATATGTCGCGGTATACATCCATAGGACGTGACGAAAGTCTGCCGTCGCAGATAAAATCTGTTTTTTTGCCGCAAAGCATCAATGGCAATAAGAGCCGCAACGTCGATGCACTTTCGCCGCAATATAACGACGGCGAATGTTTAAAGCCGCCGGTGATGACTGTTTTGTCATTTGCCGATTCGACCGAAGCCCCGAGTGATTTGATACATCCGAGCGTTGCGGCAACATCGTCGCAGTCGTTTGCGCCGTGTATGACCGAAACGCCGTCGGCAAGCGCGGCACAGATATACGCTCTGTGCAATATACTTTTTGATGCGGGCAATATTATTTCGCCCGAGGCAATCGACCTGCTTATTTTAATATAATTCATATGCCTATTCTTTCTTTAATGATGTCCGCAATGATGTCCGCCGCCGAATTAGGTTCTGTCTCATCTATCACGATATCGCATACATCGCGATATATCGCATCCCGTTCGCAAAACAAAGCGTCTATTTTGGCTTTGGTATCCGAAAGCGGTCTGTCGGCAAGCGGCTGCAAGTCGGCTTTGCCGCGGTATAAATAAAACACGGACGAATTTTTGCGCATATATATTCTGTTTTCGGCATCCAGCACGCTGCCGCCGCCGGTGGCGATGATCGCGCCGCTTTTTTGGCAAACCGAAGAAATTATATCTTTTTCAAGTATTCTGAACGTCCTCTCGCCAAAACGGGTTATACATTCACCCGCACTCATTCCGTGCGCCGAAGCAAACAACATATCGGTGTCAAAAAACTCTCTGCCCGTTTTTTGCGCCAATATTCTGCCGACCGCGGTTTTGCCGCTGCCGGGCATTCCGACAAGCAAGATATTGTTTTTTGACAGCAACACGTTTTTGCATATTTCATCGACCCTGTCTGTGCCGAGAGAAACGCCGAAAAACAGTTCGTGACTTTTTGCGGCCTGAGAAACGAGCATATATAATCCGTTTGAAACTTTTGCGCCCGCCTCTTTGAAATTTTGCATAAGGCGTGTGCGCAAAGGATTGTATATAAGGTCAAAATAAGCCGAAACATTTTTAAACTTTGACGCATCTATGACACAGCCGTCGAGATAGGTCGACCCCACCGGAGTGGCGTTGACTATGACTTCGGCGCTGCCGGCAATGTTATACAACTCGTCATATGTTATCGCTTTGTCGCTTTTATCGCGTGAAACAAAGCAGACCGAACGCGCTCCCAGATTTTTTAATGCATATTCCGCCGCTTTTGCCGCTCCGCCCGTGCCGAGCACAAAAACGTTTTTGCCTTTGACGTTTATATCTGCGTGTTTTAATGCTTCGCAAAATCCCGAAACATCGGTATTATAACCGTACAACACACCGCTTTTGTTTATCACCGTGTTTACCGCACCCGTCGCGGCGGCGGCTTTGTCGAGTATATCGCAAGCGTCAAACGCCATAAGCTTATACGGCATGGTAACATTGATACAGTCAAATTTTTTATCGGCTAAAAAAGCGCGTGCATCGCCGTATCCGAATTCAAAAAGCGTATATTCGCCGTTGCCGAGCATTTTGTGTATCTGCGGTGAAAAACTATGCGAGATATATTCGCCAAGGAGTCCGCTTATCATATTCGCGCCTCTCTGTCAAAATAAGACATGCCGAATCGCGATATGAGCATATCGCATATCTTTAACGCACATAAAGTGTCAATGGCGGGCAATGCGCGATATACCGTGCAGGGGTCGTGTCTGCCGCCCATGGCAAAAGTCTTCTGCGACATATCCGACAGATCCACCGTTTGCTGCGGCAAGGCTATCGACGGCACCGGCTTAAATGCCGTTTTAATTACCAAGGGCATACCGTTTGTTATTCCGCCGACGATTCCGCCCATGTGGTTGGAATCGTGCGTGACATCTTTGTTTTTTGCGCAAAGTTTGTCATTTGCAGTACTGCCGCGCATTTCGGCAAGCTCAAATCCGTCGCCGAAAGCGACGCCTTTAACCGAAGGAACGGTAAATATTTCGGCGGCAAGAGCGGCGTCGACCGCATCAGCAAAACCTCCGCCGAGACCTGCGGGCAAACCGAATATGACTGTTTCGGATACTCCCCCGCAGGAATCCCCCAATGATTTTATATCTCTTATATACTGTTTAACTTTATTTGCCGCTGTGACCGAAAGCATGGGAAAATCGGCGTTTTTTAATTTTTCGGCATCGTCGACATTGACAAGCGCGCAGTCAAAAATGCCGCCTATGTCAAAAACATGCGACGCTATCGTTATGCCGTGCTTTTTTAATTCGGGAATAAATATCGCACCCAAAGCGACAAGCGGAGAAGTAAGCCTGCCGCTGTGATATCCGCCGCCGCGCATATCGCAAAAGCCGTTTGAACGCACATATTGCGTATAATCGGCATGTCCGGGGCGCGCAACATACGAATAGGCCGAACTGTCGATATCGCGGTTAGGCAAAAAAACACACAGCGGGTCGCCGGTGGTATAGCCGTCATATACGCCGCTTTGTATGACAAAATCGGTTTCACGGCGCGGGGTCGACAATTCACCGAAAGACACGCGGCGACAAAGTGCATTTCTTATCGCGCAGATGTCGACTTTTATGCCCGGCATGACGCCTTTGACTACGGCGCCGACTCCGGTGCCGTGGCTCTCGCCGAAAACAGATGTCTGTATATTTTTGCCGAATATGCTCATTTTGCCACCTCCCGAAATATTGTTTATATTGTATCACAAACAAAAAGCAAAATCAACCTTGTTGATTTTATAAGCAAAACATGATATAATACAGGCAAACGATATCTGTCAGGGAGGCACTTGTTATGATAGAACGCGAAGAATTGCAATACCACATAAAATGCCACAAAGGCGAGATAGGTCGGTTTGTGCTGTTACCCGGCGACCCCGGCAGATGCAAAAAGATAGCCGACTGTTTTGACTCGCCCGAATTTTTGGTTCAAAACCGCGAATATTGCATTTATAACGGATATATAGACGGCGTCAAGGTCAGCGTTTGTTCCACCGGCATAGGCGGTCCTTCGGCGGCGATAGCGCTTGAAGAACTCGTTGCGGCGGGTGCCGACACGTTTATCAGGGTGGGAACCTGCGGCGGAATAGATACCAAAGTCTGCGCCGGCGATACCGTAATAGCCATGTCTGCGGTAAGGCAGGACGGAACGAGCTATGAATACGCTCCCGAAGGATATCCCGCAACGGCAGATTTTGACGTAACACGCGCACTTGCGGACGCCGCGCAACAGCTCGGACAAAAATATCACATAGGCGTTGTGCAGGCAAAAGACGCTTTTTACGGTCAGCATTCCCCCGAAAACAAGCCGACGGCGCCGATGCTGCAATATAAATGGGAGGCATGGAAACGCCTGCATGTGCTCGCATCCGAAATGGAATCGGCCGCGCTGTTTACCGCGGCGGCATACCTCGGCGTAAGATGCGGCTCGGTGTTTTCTGTCGTATGGAATCAGGAACGTCAAAAACTGCTCGGTGACGAGACAAAGATCGAAGACGTCATGCCGGCTATCAAATGCGCGGTATCCGCTATAAAACTGATGATCTGAAATATACAGGATAAGGATTAAAAATTATGGACATAATCGCAAGGCTCGCACAAGAGCTCAGTATAACAAAACAGCAAATCGAAAACACCGTCAAACTCATTGATGAAGGCAATACCATACCGTTTATCGCGCGTTACCGTAAAGAAGCAACCGGCGCGCTTGACGACCAAGTATTGCGCACGCTTGACGAACGCCTTGCCTATCTGCGCAATCTTGAAGAAACAAGAGAGAAAGTCAGAGCTTCCATCGAGTCGCTCGGCAAGATGACCGACGAGATCGCGTCGGCACTTGACAACGCCGAGACGCTTACCGAGATAGATGATATATACCGCCCCTATCGTCCCAAACGCAAAACGAGAGCAAGTGTAGCAAAAGAGAAAGGTCTCGAGCCTCTGGCTTTGGCAATTTACGCACAGGAACCCGATTCGGTCACTCCGGAAATAATGGCAGAGCAATATGTCG
The DNA here is from genome assembly GCA_964402515.1 of uncultured Ruminococcus sp. Lineage (GTDB taxonomy): Bacteria > Bacillota > Clostridia > Oscillospirales > CAG-382 > Coliplasma. The sequence continues at coordinate 7,664 of CAYOCM010000044.1, forward strand.
ATGCCGAAAAAGGCGTTGAAGATATACCCGCCGCTCTTGCCGGAGCAAGCGACATAATAGCCGAGATAATTTCGGACGATGCCGAATTGCGCAAGCGACTGAGATATGTTTGTTTTCATAACGCTTTTATCAAAACTCAAGCCGCAAAAAACGAAGGCGACGAGCAAGACCTCGGTGTTTATCAGATGTATGCCGACTTTAAAGAGCCGGTTTGCAAGATCGCAGGTCACAGAGTGCTTGCGATAAACCGCGGTGAAAAAGAAGGTTTTTTAAAGGTCGAATTGCTGTTTGAACGCGTTATGGCGATGAATATCATTCACAAGCTGCATATAAAGCAGGGCTCGCCCTGTACCGAACTCGTCATCAACGCCGCCGAAGATTCTTATGACAGGCTGATATTCCCGTCGATCGAAAGAGAGATACGAGCTACGCTTACCGACACGGCGTCCGAAGCGGCGATAAAAGTGTTTGCGCTCAACCTGCGCCCATTGCTGATGCAACCGCCCGTAAAAAACAAAGTTACGCTTGGACTTGACCCCGGTTACCGTATGGGCTGCAAGGTCGCGGTCGTCGACGGATACGGCAAAGTGCTCGACACCGCCGTCATATATCCCGTCCCACCTTTCAACCGCATCGAACAGGCAAAAGCAAAAACAAAAGAACTCATAAAAAAATATAATGTCGATATCATAGCAATTGGCAACGGCACCGCTTCGCACGAAACAGAAATTTTTGCCGCCGAAGTTATTCACGAAATGGGCGGAGACATCGCCTATATGGTAGTCAGCGAGGCGGGAGCATCTGTCTATTCGGCTTCAAAACTTGCCGCCGAAGAGTTTCCCGATTATGATGTCAATCTGCGTTCCGCCGTTTCTATCGCACGCAGACTGCAGGACCCGCTTGCCGAGCTTGTAAAAATAGATCCCAAAGCCATCGGTGTGGGACAGTATCAGCACGATATGCCGCAAAATCAGCTTTCAAGCGCGCTTGACGGCGTTGTGGAAGCCTGCGTCAACAGCGTAGGTGTTGATCTCAACACGGCGTCGGTATCGCTTTTGTCGCGCGTTGCGGGCGTAAGCGGAACGGTTGCCAAAAATATAGTTGCATACCGCGAAGCAAGCGGCGGATTTATCTCGCGTGCCGAACTTAAAAAGGTGCCTAAATTGGGGCCTAAAGCATTTGAACAATGTGCCGGATTTTTAAGAGTACACGGCAAAAATTATCTTGACAACACAGCGGTTCATCCCGAGAGTTATGATGCGGCTCGCGGTTTGCTTGACGCGCTCGAATACACTGCCGATGACGTAAAAAAAGGCGGTTTGGGTGACCTTGAGGCAAGGCTTGACGCCGCCGGCAGGGAGTCTCTTGCGCAAAAACTCGGCATAGGCGTGCCCACGCTTAACGACATTGCGTCGGAACTTATGCGTCCGGGCAGAGATCCGAGAGACGAATTGCCAAAGCCCATGTTGCGCAAAGACGTTCTCGGCATCGAAAGCCTTGTGCCCGGAATGGAACTCACTGGCACCGTGCGCAACGCGGTCGATTTCGGCGCGTTTGTTGATATAGGCGTTCATCAGGACGGGCTTGTGCATATCTCGCAATTCGGCAAATATGTAAAACATCCGCTCGAAGCCGTTTCGGTCGGCGACATAGTCACCGTCTGGGTGCTGTCTGTCGATGTCAAAAAAGGCCGTATCTCGCTTACTATGAAAAAACCTCAAAAATCAGATAAACAATAAAAATACCATCCCGCGCGGTTAGGCAGGTGCTCATAAAACAGGTTTGGACCGAAATTATGAAATGAGCATCTGTCAACAGGGTTGGTAAACGAGATAACGGGTATTCGGTAAAAGCCGAGTACCCGTTATTTTTCTGCCCTTTGTAAAAATAATGGACTTATTCGCATTTTTCTTATATAATGATAAAAAATCGTTTC
>CAYOCM010000045.1:0-9433 GCA_964402515.1 uncultured Ruminococcus sp.
ACGGAATTGAATCCTGCGTCGTATATTTTTTTAACCGTCTCTTTTATGGCTTTTTTGGTAAAAACGTCGGGGCGTATCCAAAGATTGCGCGTTTCTACCGCAGGAGCTTCGGTGAGTGCCTCACCGAGTTTTTTTGTCAGCAGGTCAAATCTGTATGATTCAAGCACATAAAGCGAGGCCTTGTCTGCGTCAATATAATTTTTTATATTTTCGGCAGACGATTTTATCGCGTTTAAAACGCTTTTAGCATATCCATAATCGACATATACCGCGTCGGAATACGCATCTTCGACCGATTGACTGCTTTGAGCATAAAGTAGATCGGCTTTTGATTTTGCGCTGTCTTTGTCGAGGCCTATCGTTATCGTCTTGTTTTCGCGGTTCAGCACGGCGGTCATGCCGACCGAAGCGGCGTCGATAAGCGGTTGTTTATATGTGCCTATGGCCGAGATGACAAACCCGCCCTCGGGTATGTCGCTGTTGTTGCCTCCGACAGAAACTATCTGCCCGTTTTTATCTACCGTGACTTCGTATCCCCAGGTGTTGGTGCCTGTTGACGCTTTGTTTTCGTAGATGATGCAGGTGTTTTCGGCACGTGTCGAATTAATGCCGGTATATTTCAGCTCGGTGCTTTTAAACGGCGAAACGTCGCTGCCGCACGCAAACACTTTCATGGTGTATTCGTCATACAAAACGGTCATGCCGACCTTGAGGTTGTTTTTTATCCAAAATCTTTTTGATGTCGAACCCGACAACACAAATCCTCCTGCGGGAATCTCACTGTTGCCGTCGGTTATCGCCGTGATTTTGCCGTCAGCGTCGACGACCGCCTCGGCGCTGTAATCGGTATCGGTGCCGGTCTTGCCGCTGCCGGTGTATACAACCAGCATATTTGTGCTTCGCTCGGTATTTATACCGTCTATGGCATTGGAAATGATTTCGCCTGCGGATTCGGCATACACTCCCGTTATCAGTGCCGACGGCAGTATGACAGCCAGAGTCAGCAGAATAACTGTAAATTTTTTCATACTCACACCTCGGTTATTTGGGTTTATAAAATTATATAATGCAAAATGTAATTTGTCAACATTCAAACTTGACCTCTGGCGTACTCGGTGCTATAATCAATCATAATGTTTTTATAAGGGGAATATTGCATGGATATATATACCGCGATACGCGCATTGACCGATTATGCGCTTGAAAAAAATCTCATAGAACGCAGTGACGAGACATTTGTTATCAACGCGCTGCTTGATGCCGCCGGCCTTGATGCTATGCGTCAGACGTCGGATAACGGCAAATATGCTTTGACCGAGATCTTAAACGCTTTTTGCGACCATGCGGTCGAATGCGGCATTATCGAGCAGGATACGGTATCGCGCCGCGATCTTTATGATACGCGCATAATGGGCATAGTCACGCCGCGTCCTTCGGATGTAATACGCAGGTTTGCATCTTTGCCCGCAAAAGAAGCTACCGATATGTTTTACAACATGTCGATAGACACAAACTATATACGCAACGACCGTATATTAAAAAACGAATATTGGACAACCGACACCGAATACGGAAAGCTTGAGATAACCGTAAATCTTTCAAAACCCGAAAAAGATCCGCGCGATATAGCCGCCGCCGGCAAGGCCGTTGCATCGGGATATCCCAAATGTTTGCTTTGCCGCGAAAACGAGGGATATCGCGGCACGCTTTCGCATCCCGCGAGGCAAAATATAAGACTGATACCGCTTGAACTTGCAGGCAAAAAATGGTTTATGCAATATTCGCCGTATGTTTATTATAACGAGCACTGCATAGTGCTTTGCGGCGAACACAGACCGATGAAGGTCGATAAAAATTCTCTTATGCGTCTGGCGGATTTCGTCACACTGTTTCCGCATTATTTTATAGGCTCAAACGCCGACTTGCCCATAGTGGGCGGCTCTATACTGTCGCACGACCATTTTCAGGGCGGTTGCCACAAGTTTGCCATGGATGACGCCGAATGTGAGATAACGCTCGATATCGACATGGGCGGCACCGTAAAAGCCGAGATAATAAAATGGCCGTTGTCGGTCATACGCCTCAGGTCGTTTGACAAAGAGGCCATCGTATCCGCAGCCGCAAAAATACTTGACCTTTGGCACGATTGGTCGGATGCCGATGCGGGCATTATCGCCCACGATATAAACGGCAACCATAACACCATTACACCCGTATTCAGGCGCAGAGGCGATGAGTATGAATGCGATGTCGTTTTGCGAAACAATCTCACCACGCCCGAATATCCCATGGGAGTTTTCCATCCTCACCCCGAAAAGCATCATATCAAAAAAGAAAACATCGGACTCATCGAGGTCATGGGACTTGCGATATTGCCCGCGCGTTTGCACGGCGAGATGCAAAAACTGGGTGAATTGATGCTGTCGGGCGGCAATATCAGGCAGTACGCACAGATGACACAGCATGCCGATTGGGCAGAAGATATAATGCGCAGGTATTCAAATCTCAATGCCGATAATATTGATGCCGTTTTAAAGCACGAGATAGGCGCTGTTTTCGCTTCGGTGCTTGAAGATGCGGGTGTGTTTAAATGCGACAAAAACGGGCGCGAGGCGTTTATGCGCTTTGCTTCAAAGATAAAACTGTGAAGCGTTCCGTGCGCAGAATAGCTCGCATATCGGTGTTTGCGGCACTTATCGCCGTGTGCTCACAGATATGCCTGCCGTTTGCGGTGCCGTTTACCATGCAGACGTTTGCGCTGTTTCTTACTTTGTTTTTGCTAAAAAACGACGCGATAATCGCCGCGTCGGTTTACATAATTATAGGGGCCGTCGGTGTGCCGGTTTTTTCGGGATTTACGGGTGGCATAGCGGTGTTGGCAGGCGCGACGGGCGGATATATATTCGGCTTTTTGCTGTCGGCTGTGCTGTATGCGCTCATAATACGCTTTTTGGGCGATAAACCCGTAGCCGTACTTATCGGCGCGGTTGCGGCGTTGACGGTTTGCTATCTTGTCGGCGCAGCGTGGTACGGCACGGTCTGCAAGACGGATTTTTTAACCGCACTTGCCTTAGGCGTTTTTCCGTATATATTGCCGGATGCGCTAAAACTGTTTTTGGCACTGACGTTATCAAAACGGCTTTTGCCTATAATAAAATAACAAATCGCAAGACGTTCCGAAAAGGATATTGCAAACAAGGCGTCACGGTAGTATAATAATAACAGTGATTTATTTATCGGAGGCTTATTAAATGGTTCCGTATTATGATTTAAAAGCGGTTAAATTCGGCGGCAGTTCGTTAGCCTCTGCCGAACAGATGATAAAATGCGCAAATATAATCAAAAACGACCGAGCAAGGCGGTTTATAATTCCTTCGGCACCCGGCAAACGTTTTACCACGGATGAAAAAATCACCGACTTGCTTATCAAATGTCATCGCATTGCGAGCGACGGCGGCGATATTTCGGAAATATTCTGCCGTATCTGCGACAGGTTTTGCGATATAATAAACGGATTGCGGCTTGATTTTGACATAACGCCCGAACTTAAAGCGATAAAACACGATATCGCAAAAGGCGCAACTCTTGATTATACGGCAAGCCGCGGCGAGTATCTCTGCGGCTTGATACTTTCAAAACTGTTGGGATATACCTTTGTGGATCCCAAGGGACTGATACTGTTTGATGAAGACGGCAATTTTTTGGCAAAGCAAACAAACACTTTGCTTTCGGATAAACTTGCACGGCTTGACAATGCGGTAATTCCGGGTTTTTACGGCAGCACCGCAGGCGGCGAGATAAAAACATTCAGTCGCGGCGGCAGCGATATAACGGGCGCAATAGTTGCGCGTGCGATAAGTGCCGACCTGTATGAAAACTGGACGGATGTATCGGGATTTCTGATGTGCGACCCGCATATTGTCAAAGACCCCAAACCCATTAAAAGCGTTACTTATCGCGAATTACGCGAACTGTCTTATATGGGTGCAACCGTATTACACGAGGATTCGGTATTCCCCGTCAAATTGGCAGGTATCCCGATTAACATACGCAACACAAATTCTCCGTCCGACCCGGGTACTATGATAGTTCCGTCGGCGGGACACTCGGTTCCGCGGGATACCATAACTGGTATCGCGGGCAAAAAGCATCTTGCCGTTATACGCATTGAAAAAGACAAGATGAACCAAGAGATAGGTTTCGGCGCAAAGGTGCTGTCGGTTTTTTCGGATCGCGGACTGTCGTTTGAACATCTGCCTTCGGGCATTGATACGATGTGCGTCGTTATATCCGAGGATGAGGTCGAGGGCAAAGAACGCGAAGTTATGACTGCGATAACAAAAGCCGTCAACCCCGACAGTATAGTCATGGAAAAAGGTCTTGCGCTTGTTGCGGTAGTCGGCAGAGGCATGATAAACGCGCCGGGCACTGCGTCGCGCATATTTACCGCCATAGCGCGTGCAAATATCAATATACGCATGATCGACCAGGGCTCGAGCGAACTCAACATAATCATAGGCGTCGATCAAGAAGAGTTCGAGATTGCCATAAGGGCAATATATAAGGAATTTTGCGAATGAGCGACAGTTATATCACACTTGCCGCTTCGGCATCGAGCTCGTTTACCGAACGGCGCAGCGAGTTTATCGGCAACGTGACACCCATAACAGACGAAAAGCAAGCTCTAAAGTTTATTGCCGGAATAAAATCAAAATATTCGGACGCAAAACACAATGTTTGGGCATACATATTGCGTGACAACAATATTTCGCGTTTCAGCGACGACGGTGAACCGCACGGCACTGCGGGATTGCCCGTGCTTGATGTTTTGCGCAAAAGCGGCATAACAGACTCCGCGGTGGTGGTTACGCGCTATTTCGGCGGTATATTGCTCGGTGCCGGCGGACTTGTAAGAGCTTATACAAAAGCGGCGTCAGACGCCGTTTCGGCAGCGGGCTGCCAAGTTATAAAAAAACTTTGCCGCATAAGCGTTGCATTGAGTTATCAGGATAATTCAAAATGCGAGCAAATATTTGCGTCGTTTGAATGCCGCATAGCAGACCGCAGATACGCCGACGACGTCACGACCGAGTTGCTTGTTTCGCCGTCCGACGTTATTCCTATGCAAAAAAAACTTGTTGATGCCACATCGGGACGCGCCGTGCTTGACATACTATGCGACGAATACGGAACGTTGCGGGCATAAATATCAAAAAACTCTTGCAAAGCGCGAACATTTGTTGTATAATATGAAATACTAAAAGTTAGGGAGGGTTATATGAAAGATCAAAAGACCAAAACCACGGTGTTTAACGCCGCAGATGTCGCCAATCTCGAGATGCATGCAAATCTGCTCGAGGTATATCGTTCTTTGCTCGAAAAGGGTTATAACCCGCTCAATCAGATAGTCGGGTATATTCTTACCGAAGATCCGACGTATATCACCAACCATAAAAATGCAAGAGTCATCATCAGCAAGATAGACCGTGACAAGCTCTTGGCAGAGATGCTCAAGAATTATTTGCAGATCTGACCTGCGAGAAAGGAATATATCATTTTGGCAGAGATTAAAACATTGATGTATCGCGGCAAACCCCTTGTTCGTCAGGGCAACTTTTTGTTTTACGGTTTCCCCGATGACAGAGCGATACTTTTTATCAGCATATTAGAGAGCAAAAAAGTCGGCGATGCCGATATCGCAACTCGCGTTTTGGTACAGATACAGTCCACCGACGACAGCTTGAGCTATAATCAAAAAATTATCAAACAGGTCGAAAAGCAAAATTTCTTTGACGCTTTTGAGATAGGTTCGATTTGGCTCGAACGCGAATTGAGCAAAAAATAAAACAATTTAATAAATACAGACATCGTGTTCAACGTTTGTTGATGAGGGGGAAGTTCGGTGAAAATCCGACGCAACCGCCATTACCGTTACAGTCGGAATACCCACTCGGTGTCTGCGGCAATAATGCGGCTATATGCCGTGACATTTTTGGGTATGAAGAGTGCAGCCGTCTTGTCAATGCGGGGGCGTTTGCCATCGGCATTCTTTTGCCTGTGCACATAACCCGTATTCGAACATACGTCTGCGCTTTTTGTTATCCTGCCTATGATAACAAAGGCGCTTTTGTTATGCAAAAATATACACGCGATGATGCCGTTGAAATGCTTAAAGCGAAATATGACGAACTCGGCAAGCGATGCTTGCCTAACGCGACGATTTTGACGATGCGCAGGTCGTTGCGATAAAGGCTTTTTTGCGACTTTGGCCGCGCGCACTCGAGGCGGCGGGACTAAAACCTCTGTGCGATATCGACAGGCTTGAGCTTAACAGGCAAAAAAGAATAAGAGCAAAAAGAAACAGAAGAATAAATAAAATTAATAAAAATCAAAGGAGCAAACAAACCAATGAAAAAACTCATCTCGTTGCTTATCGCACTTTTGGCGATTGCGACACTTACCTTTGCGGCATCTGCCGAAACTCCTGCAAGCATATCCGTTACGGTGACGGTATCGGATGCGGGTGAACTCGTTCTTGCCGCCGTACCCGTTGTTGTTACCGATGCCGACGGCGACGGCAAATTAACGGTCAACGACGTTATGATATGCACTCACACCGCGCATTATAAAGACGGCGCCGACGGCTATAAAACCGAAGAAGGCTTATACGGCCAGACAATCGTCACGCTTTGGGGCAATACCAACGGCGGCTCTTACGGATATTATCTTAACGGTGCTATGTGCATGTCGATTTACGATACCGTAAAACAAAGCGACTCATTTTATGCGTTCAGCTATAAAGACCTCACTGCATGGTCGGATATGTATTCGTACTTTGTTGCCGAAACCGACGGCGACAAGCTCACTTTGACGCTTAAAGCCAACGGATATGATGCCGATTGGAACCCCGTAACTTTTGATATCGCGGGCGCGGTCATAACCGTTGACGGCAAAGCCACCGAATATGTTACCGACGAAAACGGCAAAGTTACGATCGCTTTGAGCACCGAGGCTGGCAGACATGTTATCAGCGCGACTTCGCAGGACAAAGTGCTTATTCCTCCCGTATACACTTATACCGTCGGCAATACCGGCGACAACGGTGTCGTTACGACGGCGATAATATGTGTTGCCGCGCTTGCCGCAGCAATGTTCTTGCTTAAAAAATCACACAATAATGAAGCTGTCTAACCTAAAAAAAACACTTGCTTTATTGTTGTTGCTTATTTTGGCGTTGCCCTTTGCCGTACAAGCAGAGGGCAATGCCCTGTTTGACTGTGTCGCAGACGGCAAGAGTATTGACGAGTGGTTTATATCGGATGTTGTCCCTAATGCCGGCAAAGGCGCGGAATGGTATGTTTTTGCGCTTAAAATGGCAGGGTGCAAAATCGACGGCAATCAATACCTTGCAAGCCTTGACGGGTATCTTAAACAAAAAACGCTCGGCGCGGTTGAAATGCAACGCTGTGCGCTTGCTTCTCTTGCACTTGGCCGTGATGACGACACCACTGTAGATCTTACGGCGGGCAAGGGCGGCATAATGAGCTACGTCTTTGCTTTGCACTTGCTTAATAACGGCGCCTTTTCAAAAGAACATACATCGCAATCACTGATAAACGCGCTGCTGTCAATGCAAAACGAAGACGGAGGCTGGTCATTAGGTGGCACGAGATCGGATGTCGACGTTACAGCGATGACATTGCAGGCACTTGCGGCGCACAAAGACGGTATAAGCAATGAAATAAATAAAGCGCTTGATTTTCTCGCTTCGGCGCGTTCCGAAAACGGCGGATTCAAAAGCTACGGTGTAGAAAATTGCGAAAGTACCGCAATGGTCATTATAGCACTTGCCTCGCTTGATATTGACGATATGCGTTTTGACGACATTGACGACGTTTTAGAGCGTTATGCCGTCGATGGCGGATACGGTCACACACAAGGTTCGGCAAAAAACGCCGTCGCGACCATGCAGGCGCTGTGTGCAAGAGCCGCGCGAATATCCCGCCAAAACGGCAATATGCCGTTTGTTTTTAAAAAGTCTGTTATCAACGACAATTCCGATGACGCATCGGCCGATGCATCGAATGACGCTTCAAGTGATTCTTCAGCCTTAATTTCAAGTGAAACGTCCGATTTTGATTCCGACACCACATCGGATTTCTCGGAAAATGAAGACGACAAACGTGAAAGTATGGCGCTAAAGTCGGTTCTGTGCATAGTTATACTGTGCATCGGCGCCGTGTCGGTTGTCGTTTTTATCATAAAAAAACAGCGCAAAAACATATTTATCGCGATAATCGTCACCGCGGCACTGGTGTCGGCCGTGCTGCTGTTAAATATCGAGACTCCCGACGAACATTTTAAAACCGAATCGACCGAATATCAATACAGCGTCATATTTGCCGTTTATTGCGATGCTATAGATGCAGATCCCGTTCCTTACGGCGGAGTGGTTATTGCGGAGTGTACCGTTGGATTTAACAAGGGCGAAAATGTTTGCGATGTCTTAAAACGCGCCGCAAAGCAAAACGGAATTACCGTTGACGGCACCGATTATGTGCGAACTATAGGCAGTTTGACCGAAATGCAATACGGCGCGATGTCGGGTTGGGTGTATTCGGTCAACGGAACTTATCCCGATATTCCTTGCACCGAATATATAATCACAGACGGCGATACCGTAGTGTGGCGTTATACCACGGGCGGAATGCTTGATTGATAAATAACACGAGCGCCGTTTTGTCACGGCGCTCTCTGTTTTTTTGCTTGACAAAACTCATACATCGCGCTATAATCGTTGTTGCGAATAGACGTCTGCATAGTTAATGGATATAATAAACCTCTCCTAAGGTCTTGCTATTATCCGCTCCGCAGACGAGGAAAACCGCGTAAACGCGAGAAAAATGCCGATTTTGCGACCTTGCGTCAAGGCATCCGGCATTTGGCACCTTGTTTGGTACCCTCTGGTGCCTTTTTGAAAAAACATAAGGGCTATGCCTTCAAAGCCTGATTTGCCTAAATTTCATAATTTGCCCCCTTAGTTAAATGGATATAATAAATCCCTCCTAAGGTTACGTTACAACGTCCGCCTTAGAAAAATTAAAGATAGGAGTTGCGTTCGAGAATTTTCTGGAACGTAAGAAAAAATGAGATACGTCCCAGTAGCGTAGGGGATAACGCAACCGCCTCCTAAGGTTACGTTACAACGTCCACCTTAGAAAAATTGAAAATAGGATTTGCGTCCGAGATTTTTCTGGAACGCAAGAAAAAATGAGATACGTCCCAGTAGCGTAGGGGATAACGCAACCGCCTCCTAAGCGGTAGATCGGAGGTTCAAATCCTCTCTGGGACGCCAGCTAACAATGCCGAAAGCCTTTGTTTTCAAGGCTTAATAGTGACAAGTAACTATTTTGTCTTGCACTGGGGCAGAGAA
>CAYOCM010000046.1:0-9340 GCA_964402515.1 uncultured Ruminococcus sp.
CCAACCTTAAAACGTCCGAAGAAAACACCCTGCTTTGGGACAGCGTCAACGATGCGTTCTGTCTGTATGACGGCAATGTTAAAACCTACCTCCCCGAAGATGTAGAGGTCAGCAAAGATCTTGCAGATCATCAGTATTTTGAAATCCGCAAGGATATTCCCGAAAAAGACGATCAAAAATTCTCCATCTATTATACCGGCGAAACAAACGCTACCGCAGAGGTCAAAGTCGGTTTTGACGCGGGACACACTCAGAGCAATGTAACTTACAGCGGCGATAAAGATGTCATCGTTCGTATGTTCGGCGGCACGCTTAGTCTTAATGCAACGGACGCTAACGTAACGGTTTACGGATTTGTCGGTGGTTTTGATGAAGAAGCGAACGGCTGTAAAACTCTTATTGCCGCAAAAGGAACACAGTTCCATGATGAAAAATCCGATGTTATAAGCTATGTCAATGATTATGAAATGTTTTCTTATGACGATCAAGGCGCAGAATACGGTTGCCACCTCTTCGGCGAAGACAATGAATATGACACATGTCTTGTCGAGGGTTGCAATGTATCCAACCCCGATCATATTCACGTATTCGGCGAAATAAAAGAAACCCCGCTGACCGGTGATGATGAAGGCAAAGTTAAAATCGAGTTTATTTGTGCCATTTGCCATAATGCGTATTATGAACTTACAATCGAAGGCAAAGTTGTTGAAAAAGATAATACTTGCACAGAGCATACATACGGCAATGAAACAACAGAAGCTGCAACCTGCACAAAACCGGGATATACTTTGAAAAAGTGTACTAAATGTGGTTATACAGATGTCACGTCCATTCCCGCGCTTGGTCATGATTGGCAAAACGAGCCCGGTAATGATGCAACTTGCACAGCAGACGGCTATACCGCGTATAAAAAATGTTCGCGTTGCCAACAAGAAAGCGGCAAAAAGACTATTGATGCACTCGGTCACGACTTTACAGTACACCAAAACGATAACACCCATAAGTGCTCACGCTGTGAAGAAACCGACGGCATAGTTGCAACGATGATACTTAACGATGTTTGCACCGAGGCAAGCTGCACAAAATGCGATCATAAACAGACTAATTTGCCCGATTATATAGAAAAAATCAAAACATATAACGACCGACTCGACGGCTCAAAGCACGAGACCATGCATGATGCGCTGTGCGCCGCTACCGGCAAAACCAACGCTGAATATAACGATGTTCGTGCCATAGCCGAAGAAATCAAAAAAATAACAGACGTAAACATCGTATGGGATCAGACAATAGACAAGTTTGTTGTTACCAAACTCGCATCGGATAACAGCGTACAGGTTCTTTATACATACGAGGGCGGTTTAACACAAACAAAAGACTGGGCCGGTGATGTAGTTAATTATAATTATAGCAACGGCAGCTCGCAGTTCTGGTATGTTTATCGTCATTCGGATTTGTCATTAATTTTGCCAAAAGATATTAATAATACAAATTCTACTAAAAAACAGAGTTATTCTATTTATTATGCGGACAACATGTCAATGGATAATTGTCTTTCCAGTGCTGAAGCAGCATACTTGTTTGTAGGTTTTGATATGGGATTCTATACTCATGACCATAGAATAAGTATTGAAATGCTCGGTTCTTACACCGGAGATGTAATAATAAGAACAAATTGCCATCAATGGGATAATGGTAAAGAACTTGTAGATGGTGCCGGTAACGGTGTCAGCAAAATTAAGTTAGGTTCTCAAAAAATTCATCATTACGGTCACATTAATGCGGTTGAATATGATTGTTTCTGCATATCTTTAACGTCACGCTGTAATACCTATTATGAATATGGCACAATAGAAGGTATAAGAATAAGCAAAGGTTACACATCTCATACCGAAAAAGAATATAATGATGCGCAATGTTATTTCTATATCATGAACAATGCGATTAGCAAGGATAGCTTAAAAACGGTTACCGGATATGGTGAACTAGATAAGGATACCATACTGAAAATAGTCAAATTCTCTGATCAACAATAAACTGTTGTGCAATTTATAACCGCGGAAAAATAATATTTAAACACATCTCATTTCCTCATAACGACACCTGCCCGATACCTTTAAGGTACCGGGCAGGTTGTTTTTGTATTATATAACTTTTACATCTTAAACAATCTTATCTCGGTTGCGTATGCCGCGGGGGAAGAAAACTCAAATTTAATATCGCTTTTGCCGGATACCAGCGACAGTGTGCAATAGCCGCGCGTTTCACCCGCGGGCACGGCAAAGACTCCCGCGCCTTTGGTGTTTAAAAACATACTCGAGGTAACCTGCTCAAGGCCGGGTGCGTTTGAAACAAACGTTATCTCGGCCACCGCCTTGCAAGCGGTTTCGGCGTTATATTCGGCGGCGCCGTCGACTATATCGACGGTTGCAAACGGAGTGCCTCGGTCTGCAATGCGTTTTATATCGTCCGCGGCCTGTTTGCCGTATTTAAGCTGTTTTGCAAAAGCCATTGTCTTAAGCGCAAAACAAATAATATGTTTTGCCGAACGTTGCAATTCGCCGCGAGACAAAACGTCGCCGTCAAGTGCTTGCATAATATTGTCGTCATGCGTGAGTGCATCCGGCAAGACCATATAAACATCGTTCTGCGCCTTTATCATACCGCCGAAATCGGTGACGTTTTTTGCGTCCTCACAGCCGCCGAGGTTTGCCCACCAGTCGGTCATAACAAGTCCGTCAAAACCGAATCTGTCACGCAAAAGCACCGCCATAGGCTCGTTTGACGCCGCCCAACGACCGCCTATGCGGTTGTATGATGTCATCACCGCGTGGCATTCGCCGTCTTTTATCGCTATTTCAAACGGGCGCGCGTATATCTCTCTGATCGCTCTTTCGGATATTATCGAATTTGACGTATATCTGCAATGCTCTTGGTTGTTTGCCATAAAGTGCTTTACAACGCCTTTTACGCCCGCGGCATTAAGGCCGCCGCACGCCGCAGACGCCATCTTGCCGGCAAGCAGGGGATCTTCGGAATAATATTCAAAGTTTCTGCCGCACAAAGGATTTCTGTGAATATTTGCGCCGGGGCCGAGCAGAACATCGCAGTCAAACGCGATAAGTTCATAGCCCTCATATTGATAAAGCTGCTTTACAAGCGGCAGGTTAAACGTCGCCGCGAGCGCCGTGCCGCAAGGCAGTGACGACGCGACCGCATTGCTTGAAAGTCTGACGCCGGCGGGGCCGTCGGTGGTGTTTATAACGGGTATGTCGCGGTCAAACAGTTTTTTTGTTATTCCGCCGAATACCGATGCGGAACCGGGCACGCCTTTTGGGCTGCTCATTCCCTCACCGCGCGCAAGGCAGGCAAGTTCATCGTCATCGAGCGAAGAAACCATCTCGTCAACCGTGCAGACACCGTTTGCAACGTCGGTAAGAGTTAAATGTCTGTCGGTATGCGGCATATCGGCAGGGATATCGCATTTTGTGCGTTCTTTTGCCGTGGGAGCTGGTTTATAACCGTCGACGGTCAATCTGTCAAACGGCTTATCCTGCAGGCAGCAGGGCTTGTCGGATATAAAAACGCCGCCGAATTCAAACCTGTATATTTCGTCGCCCGACATTGCGTTGCCGGTTAACAGGGCATAAATGCCCGACGGCAGATAATAGCCGCCGTTTATATCGTCATAAAGCATTATATTGCGCAGGACAATATCGACGCCGAGTTCGACGGTCTTTTGCGGCCGAATGATATCTGTTTTGGCAAAACCGGCAAGAATTCGGCGCGGCATATCGTGCTCGCCGAGGTAAGACAGATATACCTGAACCGTCTCTTTGCCGGCGCGCGTGCCTGTGTTTGTTATCTTAAAATCAAGGTGGATGCCGCCGTCTGTTTTTTCGGCGCCGACAAACACTGTGTCAAAACTTGTATACGACAGGCCGTAACCGAAAGGATAAAGCACCTTGTCTTTTGCAAAAGTATTAAAATAGCGGTAACCGACATAGCGGTCTTCGGTATAATATATATCGTCGTCGTTGCCGAAATCGTTTGAGGGATAATCATCCAATGTTTTTGCGACCGTGTCGGGCAAACGTCCCGACGGTGTCGCCCAGCCCATAAGCAGTGCCGCGGCGGCCGTTCCGCCGTGCATACCCGCCTGCCACAGGCATAATATCGAGTCGCAAAGCGGTTCGGCCTCGGTAAGGTCGATAACCGCGCAGGTATTCAGCAAAAGCACCACCCTGCCGAAATATTCGCGCAGTTTTTTAAGCAATTCAAGTTCGTCTTCGGATAAATAATAGCTGCCTCTTTGCAAAGTCTGGTCTTTGTCTTCGCCCGCGGTGCGCGTTATTACATAAACGGCAACATCGCATCTTTCGGCAGCGGATTTTATAACGCCGTCGGCAACGACAAGTTCTTTTTGGCTGTGAGGATGATGCCAACCCGTGCCGCTGTCATAGGGGTTTTGCTCGTTAAAAAGTTCATATATTCCGCTGACTACCTTATCGACGTCGGCGCCCATGGTGACCAATGCATCGTATATGCTTGCCACCCTGCCGCAATTGTTGTTGCCCGAACCGGTGCCGCCCTTGAGATAATGATGCTGCATACGTCCGAAAAGCGCTGTTTTTGTCCGAGCGTCAAAAGGCAAAACGCCGTTGTCGTTTTTTAAAAGTACCGCCGATTCTTCGGCCGCGCGCAGGTTAAACTCGCGCAGTTCTTCGACAGGTTTTGCCGTCGACATATATTCTATTGCTTTTTTGCTTATATCAACCATAATATAATACCTCCGTGATGATGTTATTATAACCGTTTTGTTTCAAACTTGCAAGCCCGTATTGCAAATCGCGACCGAATCTGTTATAATATTTAAAATGACAAAAGGGGGCAAAATATATGCAACAGCATAAAAAACTCGGTTTCGGCCTGATGCGTCTGCCGCAAAAGGACGGCGCGATAGATATCGAGGCGACAAAAGCATTGGCGGATCAATTTATCGACGCGGGATTTACATATTTTGACACGGCATATTGCTATCCCGGCTCTGAGGCGGCATTCCGCGAGGCGGTGGCAAAGCGCTATGACCGCAGCAAATATACCGTCGCGACAAAACTTGCGGGTTGGCTGCTTTCAAAAACGCTGACTCCTCAAAAAATGTTTGATGAGCAGTTGGAACGCTGCGGTGTCGAATATTTTGACTATTATCTTTTGCACAGCCTGCAGGCATCGCGCATAAAAGACTATGACGACTATGACTGCTGGAATTTTTGCAATCAAAAAAAGCACGAGGGCAAGATAAAAAAATACGGTTTTTCGTTCCACGGCGACCCGGAACTGCTCGAAGAACTGCTGACAAAACATCCCGAGGTCGATTTTGTGCAGTTGCAACTGAATTATATCGATTGGGACGATACCGCCGCGATATACGCTTCGCAGAATCACGAGATCGCGCGCCGTCACGGCAAAGATATAATAGTTATGGAACCCGTCAGAGGCGGATATCTGGCAAACCTGCCCGAGCGTTCGGCAAAATTTTTGACCGAACTTGACAAAAATGCTTCGCAAGCGTCTTATGCAATGCGTTTTGTGGGCAGTCTCGACGGCGTAACCACGGTGCTTTCGGGTATGAACACACACGAGCAGATGACAGACAACATAAATACGTTTGATAACTTTGTTCCGCTTTCGCCCGTCGAATCGGACGCGATAGAAAACGTTAAAAAATCGCTGTTTGACGTCGAAACGGTGCCCTGCACATCATGCCGCTATTGCACCGAGGGCTGCCCGATGAAAATAGATATTCCCGAGATATTCAAACCTTATAATATGCTGATGATATACGGCGAACACGTGCGCCCGCACCTTTATTACGGCGCGGTGGTGGACGGCGGCAGCGGCAGAGCAAAAGACTGCATTGAATGCGGTCAGTGCGAGAATGCATGTCCGCAGCATATAAAAATAATCGACAGCCTTAAAAAAGCCGCCGAATTGCTTGATAAAAACAAATAACCCGTATTTATGCAAAAAAAGAGCGGTAAACGCTCTTTTTTGTTGTATATAATTATTTTTCTCCGAGCAGTTGTTTTAATTCGTCCATAAAATCGTTAATGTCTTTAAACTGACGGTATACCGAAGCAAACCTGACATACGCGACCTGGTCAAGCTGCTTTAACCTGTCCATAACAAGCGAGCCTATATATGCCGACGAAACTTCGTTTTGCAAAGAATTCGACAGAGCGTTTTCGACCTCGGTGGCGCACTGTTCCATCTGTTCTCTTGTAACCTGTCGCTTGTCACAGGCACGAATTATAGACCTCAGCAATTTGTTACGGTCAAAACTCTCACGCGATTTGTCTTTTTTTACCACGACTATAGGCGCGGTCTCTATTGTTTCATAAGTAGTAAAGCGGCGCTCGCAACTCAGGCACTCGCGACGGCGACGTATAAACGACGCGTCGTTTGACGGGCGAGAATCGATTACCTTGCTGTCGGGATATCCGCAAGACGGGCATCTCATATCGGCACCTCCGTAATTTGTCAAAAAATGTCTATTATTATTATACATATTTTTTGTCGGTTGTCAACAGTTTTTGACCTCGTATCAGGCAAAAAAATTATCTTTTATGCAAAAAACGGTTGACAAGAGATAAAACAGATGATAAAATACAGACAATCACAGTAGGCATGTTATAGCCTATAATATTTATATGGAGGAAATCATGAAAAAACTTATCGCACTTCTCATGGCAACTTTTATGGTTCTTTCGCTCTGCGCAGTCTGTGCTGTCGCTGACGAAGAGTATGTCAAAGTTGCCGTATCGCACCAGGACTGCTACAGCTGGACTTGCGGCCGTGACGCGATGATCATTACCTCGGGCAAAATTACCGACATAACCTTTGGCACTTCTTATGTTGGCGCTTCGTGGTATGTTTATGTTATCGAGAATATCGACGGCGTCTATACCGCAACCAGATGCCTGACCGATAACACCGAAATCGGCGAGACCTCGGCTCCCGCAGGCGGTTTCCTGCTCTGCATCGACTCGAGCGCTCATCAGTATGAGACTCTCAAAGACAGCCTTGTCGGCTATACTTTCTACGACAACGACAATGTCATAGCCGAAGGCAAAGCTACAAGCGGCCTTGCCACTGCCGATGACGAGGACGGCGAGCCTGTATACATCTATGCAAAAGCTCCCGCTAAACTGCCCACAGCTACCATCGAGATGAAAGATTTCTTCATTTCTCACTATAACGACAGCTATGTCGAAGGCGCAGGCGTTGTTATGACCGAAACTTACAGCGGCGCCGGCTGGTGGATCCATGTATCCTTCAAACCCGTTGAAGGCAAAACCGGCGTTTATGAAGTAGTTGAAACTTCCAACGGTCTTGCCGACGGTTCGGGTACCGCACTTGCTATTCCCGAAGGCGGATTTGTTTATGCTGCAAACACTGGCAATGACTATCCCGCACTCGGCATGGAAGGCGAAGACTACACCAACGATGCAGTCAATGCCTCTATCGAGCTTGTTAAGACCATGACCGTGGGCTCGCAGTGGATATTCGAAGGTCTTGACCTTGAGGGCAAAACCATTCCCACCACCACTCCCGACACCAACTGGTATGACGACGGCTATGTCTGCACCGCTAAGATCGGCGCATATGTAGAAGGCGCTGTTATCCCCGGCGATGACGAACCCGAAACCGTTAAAGAGACCATCACCGTTGACGGCGATCTGACCGACACCGGCTGGAACGCAAAAGGCTGGACTACCGTTAAACCCGGCGAAGGCGGCACTTGGCAGAACGAACCCACCGAAGGCGTTACCGACACTATTTCTTACAAATATCAGATCCGCAAAGACGACACCAAACTTTATATAGCTGTTATCTATGACGGCGAAGCCGTTAAAATGGCCGCCGGCTCCACCAGCGCTAACGGCGAGGGCACAAATTTCAGATTCTGGATCCACAACGGCGATACCGAAGCAACCGTTTACACTCATTTCATCGACGCATGCCTCTGCGAAGACGGCAAGACCGGCTCTATGATGAAGATAAACACCAGCAAAGACAGCAATGCCGCAGGTGATGCAATCACCGATTCTTCGCTCACCGCAGTTGTAACCGAAAAAGACGGCAAAACCTATTGCGAACTTTCTATCGACCTTGCCGATCTCGGCATCGTCGAAGGCGCTACCGCATCGGTTATTCCTTGCATCTCCAACAAATTCGAGTCCGGCAACCTCTGCCTGTTTGAAGGCAATGTTCCCAAACCCGAAGAAGGTGCAACTTATACTACCAATTTCCCTTACCATCACTGGTACGGCAGCGAAGCTGTTGAACTGACCTCCGATATGGATCTCGGCGAGATCACTCCCGACCAACCTCAGACCGGCGATAACGGCATAGTTGCTCTTGTTATACTCGCTGTAGTTGCTATGTTCGGCTCGGCAATCGTTGTTAAATCAAGACACTAAAACATATTGACAAAAGGCGGCGGTTGCCGCCTTTTGTTATATTCTTTAACACATATCGGCAGCGAGCAAAACGTTGCCGATGTTTTTTGTGTTTTTTATAAAAAGCGCTTGACAAACATCGGTGCGACTGTTATAATAAACTTACCTCTGTGTTTGGGGTTTTTTTGTTGTGAGCCGAAGGCAGCATGATTTCCTCTGCCGGACGCTTTGCGGCATTGTTTCGCCGAACTCGGAGGGAGGTAACAAAAATGGAGGTACCGTAAAATGAGAGTCAAGATCACTTTTGTTTGCAGCGAATGCAAACAGCGCAACTATGACACCACCAAAAACAAAAAGAACGACCCTGACAGACTCGAGATCAAAAAGTATTGCAGATTCTGCCGCAAGCACACACTGCACAAAGAGAGCAAATAAGGAGGCCGGCATGACAAAAAGATTAGTGGCTTCCCTGCTGGCGCTTCTGGTCGTATTTTCGCTTGGCTGTTTTGCCGTTTTTGCCGATGAAGAATCTGTCACCGACAAAACCGAAAGCACCGTTTCTGCCGAAAATGTTTCGTCAACGGATGTTTCGGATGATGCTTCAAGCACCGATTCAGAAAGTGAGGACGAATCACGCGACGAAAGCGCAACCTCGGATACATCGTCATCCGATGCTTCGGGCAGCACAAGTTCAAGTGTTTCGGACACATCGAGCACCGATAGCTCTTCGACCGGCAGCACTACCCCGTGGGGATTATTCGTATTTCTCGGACTGTGCCTGATATTTGTCATCGTTTGCATCATTTGCGTCAAGAGCGGTAATGCTTTCGGACAGCGTATCAGCAAATTCCTGCGCGATTATAAGAGCGAATTCAAAA
>CAYOCM010000047.1:0-9304 GCA_964402515.1 uncultured Ruminococcus sp.
TCGCCTAATAGTATATTAGATGTACAAAACGGTCGCTCAAAACCGAGCGACCGTTGTTTTTTGTATGTATAAGCAAAAAAATGACCGCTTTGCGGCGGTCATTTTAATGTTTTTATGCGTTATTTTTTTTGATCTTGCTGTCAACGGTAATTATTATCTTGCGCTCGGCGCCGTCGCCTATCGAATAAGTTCCGACACCTTCTATATTCTGCACCTCAGAATGAATGATATGTCTTTCATATGCATTCATTGGTTCAAGCGCAAAACCTTTTTTGTATTTAAGCACTTTTTGTGCCATACGTCTTGCCAGCGAACGCAATGTTTCTTCGCGCTTTGCGCGATAGCCCTGAACATCAACGGTTATACGATAAAAATCGTCAAGATCTTTGTTTGCTACCAAATTCGCAAGATACTGCAACGAATCAAGCACGTCGCCGTGGTGGCCTATAAGCACGCCGAGTCCGGTGCCGTTGACATTGATCAATGCGCCCTCGTCATCCTGTTGATCGATAACTATCTCGGCTTCGATGCCCATATCGCCGATAACGGTTTGAATAAAATCAAGTGCCTTTGTCGCGGGAGTTTCTTTGATAAATACCTTTACGACGGCATCGGTAGCGCCTATGCCGAGAAAACCTGTCTTAGGCTCTTCGACAACGACATAATCTATGTCGTCTATGGGCTTACCGAGCTGTTCGGCGCCCGATTGAACTGCTGCGGCAACGGTTTTGCCGCTTGATATAACTTCTTTTAACATATCAGATATTATACCTTCCAACTAAATAAATAGATCACAGCATCTCGCCGCTCGAGCCGTCGTCTGAATCGTCAATATCGTCGCCCGACAGCATTTCGACCTTTTGGTCGTATGTATATCTGCCGTTGTTGCCGCCCTGTGAGGGAGCATTGTCATCGACAACCTTATAGTCGTTAAACGAATCGTCGTCTTCGTCGATCTCGATGGTGATGCGCTTTTTCTTTTTGGTCTTTGCTTTAAGCTCGCGTTCTGCCTCGGCATATTGCTCGGGGGTAAACACGGGCAACGGCATTGCCTTTGCCAAAATAACAGACTGCAAAATGATTATCAATGTCTGCCATACCCAATAAACGCCTATCGCCGCACTGAAACTGAAGCTGAATATAGTGCTTATAAGCGGCATACCGAGTTCCATAAACAGTCCGCCGCCCACGGGCTTGCCGTTGGCGTCAAGCTGTTGAGCAGAAAGTTTGCGAGTGATGCGTGTGCTGAAGAACTGCGATGCGAAAACAAGCAACGGAATCAAGAGCAGCCAGTTGAACGATGTTATCGAAGGAACATCGAGCAACGATGTATCGCCGATAAAGTCAAAGTTGGGTAGTCTTTCGCCGTATAATGGATCGATAACATTGTCAAACTCTGTTTTTGTTAAAGTTACGCCGTGTTTTTCGGCGATTTTTTGCAATGCATCGGCATCTTTGAGCATTTTTGCGAGGTCATATTCATAACCCGAGGGCAATGTGTCTGCGCTGTATTTTGAATCGATATGATAGACCTGATTTTTTGCCGCTTTTTCTTCGTCTGTTTCGGCAGCCGAAACGCCGCCGAGTTTGGTTTGCAACTGAGTAAGCTCGGTTATAAAAGCTTCATAATTTTCGGAGCTCGGATCCGCAGCGTCCTTATACTCTTGAATAAGCTCTATGCTCTGTTTATAAAGATCATATTGCTCTTTTGACTCAAAGTTAAACGAATAAGTGATAGGAGCGCGTACTATGGCATAAAGAATTATGACCAAAACGAGCTGCAATATCATCGGCATACATCCTGCGGTAAGGCTGATGCCGGCTTTTTGTTTTTCTTCTTGAATTTCGGTCAGCATCTTTTGCTGCGTGACCTTGTCGTTGCGACCCGCATATTTTTTGCGTATCGCCATCTCTTTTGGTGCAAATGATGCGTTTTCGATCTGAGATTTTTGCTGTTTGATCGCAAGCGGCAACAGCAACAGTTTCATCGCCAGGGCAAAAAACAGCAAAGCAACAACATAAAAATCGCCGCTGATAAACAAACAGCCCTTCATGATCCACGCAAACGGCCAATAAATAAAACTCATTATTTTCTCCTGTGGTTGTTGCGAGGCGGAACCGGGTCATAGCCGCCTTTGCATAGTGGGTTGCACCGTAAAATACGCCACAGCGTCAGAAAAAGACCGCAAAACGCACCCCATTCGTTAAACGCCTGTATGGCATATGACGAGCATGTCGGACTGAATCTGCAGCATGGCTTTTTGTACGGCGAAATATTTTTTTGATAAAACTTTACCGCCGCAATAAAAAAACGTTTGATCATAACATTGATTTATTACATATCCGTTGCCGTTTAAACGGTTTATAAAAGCGTCGCCGCGGTCAATAGTTCACGCAGCTCCGCACCGACCGCGGTGCTGTCAGCCGAGGTGCATGCCTGTCTGGCGACTATCACAATATTGCTTTTTGCTTTTATCAGCGGATAATTTTGGCGATATGCCTCACGGATGATGCGCTTTGCACGGTTGCGCACCACGGCACAGCCGCGTTCTTTTGACACGGTTATACCAAGGCGCGATTGCTGTCCACCGCGGCAGGGCAATACATAAAGCACGATATACCTGCCCGGATAGCACGCCCCCCTGCGGTAGACCGTACCAAAAAGACGGCTGTCTTTGATAGCCAAAATCTTTTTAGTCTCGTTCATACAGATCAGATCACCCGTTTTTTAAAAATGTTTGCGTTTTGTTATGACTTAATCAATAAGTCAGGCGAGCTCTGCCTCTTTGTCTTCTTCTCTTAAGAACCTTGCGGCCGTTGGCGGTAGACATTCTTTTTCTAAAGCCGTGCTCCATCTTTCTGTGACGCTTTTTGGGTTGGTATGTAGTACCCATCATCATAACGGTTGTACCTCCGATAATAATTAATAGTCAATAATATTTGCCGACTGCGCCGATACACCGCGTTTTATCCGTGCACAGCAAGGCAAAACACATTATAATCACAAAAATGCCGAAAAGTCAAGATTATTTTGCACAAAATGTATAATTATAAATTTATTCATAAAAATTTACAATATGTTAACTTATTCTCGCGCGCGTATAGTATAATATAATTATATATAATATATATATTACGGTTAAGGGCCCGGCCGACGGTGTATCACACGGTTTTTATAATATTTTTGCCGTTTGCTTTTATCTCTTAGCTTGATTTTTTGGGGGTTAACTTGCCTAATAAAGACTTTAATATGATACTTGAGCCGCTTAAAGCGGCTTTGCACAAAAAATATTCGGATATAACATTTGACCTGTGGTTTGCCAATATGACCATAACCTCGATGAACGGCAAAAACATAACGTTTATAGTGCCTGATACGTTTAAACGCGATATTGTTAAAACGCAATATTCGCCGATTCTTTCGGATATGCTGCAAGACATACTCGGTTTTAACGCAGAGCTGACATTTATTGCCGCGGAAGAAACCGACCTTATCAGCAAAAACCGCAATATTCCGCATGAAGATGAAGAGCCCGAAGAGGATATATCCGAATACAAACGTCGTTTTCATGCCGAATATACTTTTGAAAACTTTGTTGTCGGCAAATCAAACGAACTGGCACAACGTTCGTCGCTTGCGGTGGCAAAAAACCCCGGCGAACTTAACAATCCGTTGTTTTTATACGGTCCGTCGGGCATAGGCAAAACACATTTGCTTTTTGCCATAATGAACGAAACGCGCAAGCTTTATCCAAAATTTAAAATACTTTATGTCACGAGCGAAGAATTTACCATAGACTATGTAGATTCGGCACCGAATACTCCCAAAAAGACGATGGCGGCATTCAGAGACAAATATCGCGGCGTTGATATGCTACTGATAGACGATGTACAGTTTTTAGAGGATAAATATTCTACGCAAGAAGAATTCTTTCACACCTTTAACACACTGTATACCGCCAACAAACAGATGATAATAGCCGCCGACAGACATCCACGCGAGATCAACAACCTCGGTGAGCGTTTAAAATCGCGTTTTGAGGCCGGTCTTATTGCGGATATACAATCACCCGACCTTGAACTCAGAATTGCGATATTCAAGCGCAAGGCAAACGATATGGGCATTTCTATTCCCGCCGATGTGCTGATATACCTTGCCGAAAATATAAAAGTAAATATCAGACAGATCGAGGGCGCAATAAAAAAACTTAAAGCAAACAGTTTTATCAGCGGCAAATCCATAGATCTTGAAATGGCAAAAGAGGTTTTGGGCGATACATTGCGCACCGCCGAAAACGACGAAAGCACACTGGACAAGATATTTAAGTTTATCGCGGTAAGATACGGCGTTTCAAAAGAGCAACTGAGATCAGCAAAACGCACGATCGAGATAATGTTTCCCAGACATGTTGCGATATATCTTACAAGACAGCTTACAAAGATGCCGCTTAAATCGATTGCGCGTCAGTACGGCCGAAAAGATCACACCAGCGTTATGAATTCGATAACCGTTATCGAAAACAAAATGAAAGAAGATCCCGGTTTTAAACGCGATATAGAGTCTATGATCTGCGAGATATCAAGCAGTATATCGTAAAACTTTGCGACAAATGTGGACAAGTTTTGCTTTTTTACAACGGTTATCCACATTCGATACACTTATCAACACGGTTATTTTTTAAGCCGCTGCTGATAAAGACGCGGTTTTACACATTTTCCACAGTGCTAATTATAACAAATACTACTATTCCTTTTAACTATATTATTTCTATATTTATTCCGCTATCGCTATTTTGATTTAATTCAGGAGGATACAAAATGCCGATCAAATTTACCGCCAACAAAACAACTTTTTTATCGCTTATAATGCCCGCGCTTGGCGCAACATCAACCAAAAGCACTTTGCCGGCGCTTGAGGGATTGCTTTTTACTCTTAAAGAAAACACACTGACGGTGTGCGGATATGACCTTGAAAAAGGCGTTACGTCAAAAGCCACCGTGTTTCCCAAAGAAGAGGGCGCGGTAATAGTAAACGCAAAAAAAATAGCCGATATAGTAAAATCGTTTCCCGATTGTGACATCAAGTTTGAAGCCGACGAAAAAAACATAGTGCGCATTTACGGCGGTGACAGCGATTTTGTGATACACGGTTTCGGTGCCGATATATTTCCGTCATTGCCCATGCTCGGCGGCGATAACAGTTTTTCTATAAGCCAAAGCGTGTTTAAAGAGATGATAACATCAACAAGTTTTGCCGTTTCGCAACTTGATTCAAGGCCTATTCTTTGCGGAGAACTGATAAAAGTAGATGGCAAAAAAATAACCGTAGTGGCGCTTGACAATTTCAGGCTTGCAATGCGTCAGGAATACGACGCCGTGCTCGGCAACGATAAAAGTTTTAAACTTGTTGTTTCGGGTAAGACATTAAACGAACTGTGCAGATTGTTATCAGACGATGACGAAACGATGCGTATTGAATTTACCGATAAGCACATCATATTTATGATAGGCGATACGGTATTCTTTTGTCGATTGCTTGACGGCGAATATCTTGATTACGAACGCGCATTGCCCAAGGAAAGCAAGATAACGGTAAATGTTTCGTCCGAAAAGTTTTTAAACTCTGCATTGCGTGCGTCGTTGATAGTGGACGAAAAACTGCGCACACCTTTAAGATGCCGTTTTGACGGCAATACGCTGACTATAAACTGCAAAACTCAGTACGGCAGCGTAAACGATAATACCGATATAATAAAGACCGGCGACGATATAGAGATAGGATTTAATCACAAATATCTGCTTGATGCTTTGCGTGCATGCAAAGGCGAAGATATAGTTGTTTCGATGTCTTCACCTCTTATGTCTATGGTGCTTACCCCCGCGACAAAAAGTGAAACGGGAACGTTTTTATACCTCGTTTTGCCTTGCAGACTCAAGGACTGATAAAATATGTTTATAAACAGGCTGTCACTTAAAAATTTTCGCAACGAAAATGACGGCGATATAGATTTTATAAACGGTATCAATATGATCTGCGGTCAAAACGCCGCCGGCAAGACAAATTTGCTTGAAGCTGTATTTATGTTTGCCGCGGGCAAAAGTTTTAGGGGTTGCCGCGACAGAGAAATGATAAAATTCGGCTGTGACAGTGCAATTGTCGAACTTAAATTTCAAAGCAATGCGGGCAAAAAAGATTTTGCCGTAAAAATAAGCAAAAACGCTCACCGCGAAATATACCGTGAGGGTATAAGGCTGACAAAAATGTCAGAGTTTTTGGGTATTTTCAGAGCCGTTATATTTACACCCGATCATTTGAACCTTATAAAAGGTTCACCCGAATGCCGCAGACGGTTTATAGATATGGCTATATGTCAAAGTTATCCGCGATATGTGGCGGCGATAAGCGAATATAACCGTGTTTTAAATCAAAAAAACGCAATGCTTAAAAACAGTGGCGCAGACGGTATGTTGCTTGATATATATGACGAGCGAATGTCGGTGCTTGCCGCGGTCATAACGCAAAACCGTAAAAAGTTTTTAAATATGCTTTCGGAAGCGGTAAAACCGTTTCACGACGATATGACCTCCGGCACCGAAAGCATAACTTTTAATTATAAGACAGACGTCGGAGAATGCGTTGCGACAGACGATATAGCCGCTGCATACCGCGATATATGGCGTCAAAAACGCGACAGCGAGATATTTAAAGGTGTTACACTTTACGGGCCGCATAAAGACGATTTTGCCGTGCTTATAAACGGCAAGACAGCAAAGAGTTATGCTTCGCAAGGGCAGCAGAGGTCTGCGGTAATATCAATGAAACTTGCCGAGGGCAAACTGAGTGCCGATCTCACAGGCGAATATCCCGTGTTTTTGCTTGACGATGTTTTATCCGAGCTTGACGACGGTCGTAAAAAGTTTATTCTGTCACGCATAAGTGCGGGTCAGGTACTGATAACCGGCTGCGAAAAAAACGCGTTTGACACACTGGGCAAAGGCAGACTGATAAAAGTCGAGGACGGTAACATATGTATCTGCACTTAGGTAAAAGCGAATCATGCCGCTTTGATAAGATAGTGGCGATATTGGATATCGAAAACACCCAGACCGGCGAATCGAGCCGAGAATTTATAAAACGTTTGCAGGATGCAAAAATGACCGTTAATCTTGCGGACGACCTGCCAAAAAGTCTTGTTTTGGCTGAGGATGAGATGAGCGAAACGCTTTATATAACTTCGCTCTCGCCGCGAACGCTTAAAAAACGGTCGGAAACAGGAGATTAAAACAGCAAATGAACGAACAGATCGAAAACAATATGCAGCAGTATGACGACAGTCAGATACAGGTGCTTAAAGGTCTTGAGGCTGTGCGTAAACGTCCGGGTATGTATATAGGTACCACGTCTGTAAAAGGTCTGCATCATCTGATATACGAGATAGTGGACAACGCCATCGACGAAGCTTTGGCGGGTTATTGCTCACATATACAGGTCACGCTTGAAAAAGACGGCAGCTGTCTGGTAATAGACGACGGTCGAGGCGTTCCTTCGGGCATAAACGAGGCCGAACAAAAGCCTACGCTCGAGGTTATATTTACGGTATTGCACGCCGGCGGCAAATTCGGCGGCGGCGGATATAAGATCGCGGGCGGCCTGCACGGCGTCGGCGCTTCTGTCGTCAACGCCTTGTCGCGCCGTATGGAAGTCACTAACTACCGTGATGGCAAAGAATATCGCATCGTTTTTGAAAAAGGCGGTGTTGCCGAGGCGTTTCATGAGGTGGGTGATACCGAAAGACACGGTCTTACCGTACGTTTCTGGCCCGACCCCGAGATATTCGAGACGGTAATATTTGATCGCGAGATAGTCAAAACAAGATTGCGCGAGCAGGCGTTTTTAAATGCGGGCATATCGGTAACGCTTACCGACAACACATGCGAAGACGATTACAGCGAAAATTTCTGTTATCAGGGCGGTATACGCGAGTTTGTCGCGTATATCAACGAAAAAAAAGGTGTCGGCGTGATACACGACGACATCATATATATTTCGGGCAGCCGCGGCACATCTATCGCCGAAGTGGCAATGCAATACAACGACAGCTATAACGATACTCTTCTGTCGTTTGCGAATAATATGCATACCATAGACGGCGGCACGCACGAAACCGGATTTAAGACCGCGATAACCAAAGTCCTAAACGATTACGGCAAAAAATACAATATACTCAAAAACGACGAAAAACTCACCGGCGACGACGTCAGAGAAGGCCTTACCGCCGTCATTTCGGTCAAGCTCGAGGACGCACAGTTTGAGTCGCAGACAAAAGCCAAACTCGGCAACTCTGAGATACGTGTGCTTGTCGAGAGCATAATTACCGAAAAACTTACAAATTATCTCGAAGAGAACCCTTCGTCGGCAAGAATTATAGTAGAAAAATCCATCGCCGCTTCACGTGCGCGTGAGGCTGCGAAACGCGCAAGAGAACTTACACGTCGCAAGGGATTGCTCGAGTCGTCGTCACTGCCTTCGAAACTCGCCGATTGCAACGAGCGCAGAGTAGAATATACCGAACTTTATTTGGTCGAGGGCGATTCGGCAGGCGGCACGGCAAAAGACGGACGTGACTCGCAGTTTCAGGCTATATTGCCTTTAAGAGGCAAGATATTGAATGTCGAAAAAAGCAGACTCGAACGCATCTATTCTTCTGTACAGATTATCCCGATAATTCTGGCGCTCGGTACGGGCGTAGGCACAGAATTTGACATATCAAAACTGCGCTACGGCAAGATAATAATCATGGCCGATGCCGACGTCGACGGCGCTCATATCAAAACGCTGTTGCTTACGTTCTTCTTCAGACATATGAGACCTCTTATCGACGAAGGACATGTCTATGCCGCATTGCCTCCGCTTTATAAAGTTTATAAAGGCAAGCAGCAAAGATACGCATTCAGCGACGAAGAGCGCGACGTTATCATTGCCGAGATGGGACAGGGCGCACAGGCAGAAAGATATAAAGGCTTGGGCGAAATGGATGCCGACCAGCTCTGGGAGACAACTATGGATCCTTCAACACGCAT
The DNA here is from genome assembly GCA_964402515.1 of uncultured Ruminococcus sp. GTDB lineage: Bacteria > Bacillota > Clostridia > Oscillospirales > CAG-382 > Coliplasma. Next base: position 9,082 of record CAYOCM010000047.1, read on the forward strand.
ATTAAAGCGTGTCACGGTCGAAGACGCTACCGAGGCAGACGCGCTGTTTTCGGTGCTGATGGGCGACAAAGTCGAGCCCAGACGCGCGTTTATCGAGCAAAACGCCAAATATGTCAGCAATCTTGACGTATAAGGGGGTAAAAAATGTCACACGAACACGAATACGATTACAGTTCACACAGTGATCAGGTCATACAGGACGTTCTGATCGAGCGTGAAATAA
>CAYOCM010000048.1:0-9123 GCA_964402515.1 uncultured Ruminococcus sp.
CATGCTGCACTTTTTTATAAAGCGGTATGCACGAAAGCATTATGCCGAATACCACGGCCGCAAGCACGGGTATCGCCACGGCGAATATCAGCGCCGACTGTACGTCGATTGTAAATGCCATCACCATGGCACCGAACACGACAAAAGGCGAACGCAAAAGCAGTCTGAGTGCGAGATTAAGCCCGGTCTGTATCTGATTTATATCGCCGGTCATACGCGTGATAAGCGTTGCCGAACCGACATTGTCGAGCGTGCGATAATCAAAATGCTGGATATGCGCAAACACGCCGTGCCTTAATTTCGATGCGAACCCGACAGATGCCTTTGCCGAATAATACTGCGCCAAAACGGTGCAACCGAGTCCGAGCAGACCGAGCAGCACCATCAAAAGCGCCATTTTTAATATATAACCCTTGTCCCCTGCGGGAATGCCGACATCGATTATGCGGCTGACTACCAGAGGAACAAGCAGTTCGAGAGAAGCCTCGAGCAGTTTTAAAACAGGCCCGAGGCAGATCTCTTTTTTATAACCTTTTAAATATTTTGCAAGTCTTTTCATACAAGTTTTTTAATAAACCCACTCAGCCTTTTATTGTCTTGAAAGGTCAAGCAGTGCGGCACCTATAAGTCCCGCCTCGTCGGCAAGAGCCGAGGTCTCGATGCGGCAGGGCGTTTCGCCTATCAGTTTGCGCAAAGGCAAAAGCAATGTGTCGCCCTCTTTGCTTACGCCGCCGCCTATGACCAGCATCTGCGGTCTGAAAGCTTCGAGAATGTTGATTATGCCGACCGAAAGCATCTCGATGTATTCGTCAAAAAGATCCATGGCGACTCTGTCGCCGCGTTTTAATGCGATAAACAGCGTCCGGCCGTCTATCTTGCCGCCGTTTTCATTGACAACATCTGCGAGAATTCCGTAAGGAACAGCCATTACCTCTTGAGCGACACGTGCCGCCATGGCTTTTGTAGAAGCGACCGTCTCCCAACAGCCCACACGTCCGCAGGGACAACGTTTGCCGTGAATGTCAACCACCTGATGACCGAGCTCGCCCGCACGGTTTTTTTGTCCGTGCAATATATTGCCGCCTATGATTATTCCGCCGCCGATACCGGTGCCGAGCGTGACCATAACCATATCGTCAAGTCCTTTGCCTCGGCCTTCGGAATATTCGCCCCACGCGGCGCAATTTGCGTCGTTGTCGAGATATGTAACGATGCCGTATCTGTCTTCAAGCAGTTTTTTAAAGCAAGTATTTCGCACCGGCAAGTTACCCGCCAATATCGCGGTGCCCGTGGCAATATCCGTTCTGCCCGGCACACCGATGCCTATTGACGAAATATTCGACTTGCTTATTCCGCTTTCGGCAAAAAGCCTGTCAACCGTCTCAAAGACGGTGTTTATCAGCGCATCTTCGGTGCGCAGTCCGGCCGTAGCGGAACGCTGTTTAAAGCTTACAGACGCGCCGTCAACCAATGCGGCTGTCATTGACGTGCCGCCGATATCTATGCCTATTCTCATTCGGTTATCCTCTGTACTTTTTAACTATCGCCTGCATTGCGCCCATTTTTCGCTCCATATCGGCAACAAGTTTTATCTGCGTGCGAGCACGATCAAGATTTTGCCCCGCATAATGCAACGAAAAATATCTGTCGCCGTCAATATGGTCGGCCAAAAAACGCATACCGCATTCAAGCGTCATCATTATCGCGCCTATCGGCAACATATCAAATTCAAGATCTGTAAGTGAATCGCCTGCCTCGGACAAAAATCCGTCGACGTATTCTTCAAACAAATCTAATGACAGCGATACCTTTGATAAGTCTTTTTCGTCTTCGGCGGCAGTAGAAGCGCCGAACCTGATGCTGTCGCCGAAATCATACAGCACAGAGCCCGGCATAACGGTGTCAAGATCTATAACGCAAACGCCCTCATGTGTATCGTTATCGATCATAACATTATTCAGTTTAGTGTCGTTATGCGTTACTCTGAGCGGCAATTCTCCGCTGCCGAGTTTTGAAACTATCTTATCGCAAAACTCACGGCGCGCATAAAAGAAACCGACCTCTCCCATACACTCGGAAAGTCTGCCCGAAGCGTTTACGGTGACAGACGCCTCAAGATCTCTCATACGTTTGGGCGTGTTATGAAACATGGGAATCGTCTCGTTTAAACGTTCTGCGGGAAAATCGGAAAGCAAATTTTGAAACCTGCCGAAAGCTTTTGCCGAGTTTTTAAAAAGACCGCTTATTTCTGCCGAATTATAGCAGGTTGCGTTTGATATGCATATGTACATGCGATAAAAATCGCTGCCGCTGCAAAGCAAATATTTTTTGTTTTTTAGCGGCACCGGTGTCATAGCCTCACGCTCTCTGTTGCCGCCGCGCGCATCGATAGCCTTGCCCAAATGGTCTGTAACCGCTATAATATTATCTGTCAAGGCATACGGATCTTTAAACACGTTGGTATTTATTCTTTGCAATATATAGTCGGTGCCCATATCGCAACATATCTTGTATGTTTCGTTGATATGCCCCATAGTTATTTTTTTGATGTCGGTTATGTTGCCTTTGATATCAAAGGACTGTGCAATATATTTCAATTCCATAATCTTACGGGATAATCTCCTTCGCTCTGCATATTTTTAACGGCTTGCGAGACATTTGCTTTGTCTTCGCTGTAAGTTACACCGTACCATTTTGAATTTGTTTTAAGCACCTTAACGGTAGCTCCGTTATTCATCTGTTCTTTGACGGCTGTGGGCAAATAATATTCGCATTTTGAAAGGTCGTGGCGGTTGGCGATCAAAAAATCTTTAAAACCCTGTTGCAGGTAATCTGCAAAATCGTGCGAAAAACCCCAGCAATTCATGGATGCTATCGCGTTGCCGTCAAGCGGATGAACGTCTCCGTCATCGGTCCACGCTATGCCTTCTGCGGTACTTATTATCTTTGTACGTTCGGTGATGTCGGTTAAAAAGCCGTCTTTATCCACATTGCATATTCCGCGCGCGACAGAACCGTTTTCGGTCAATGTGTTTTTAAGCACAAAGCCCGACATGCAATAACTATTTTGACTGTCGCTTGCCGATAAAAAATCATATATCAGTTTAAACGGTTCGGCACCGTAAAAGTCATCGGCATTTATAACTGCAAATTTGCCGTCTATATATTGTTTTGCGGCAAGCACCGCGTGTGCCGTGCCCCAAGGTTTCGTTCTGTTTTCGGGCGCGGTGTATCCGCACGGCAAATCCAATATGCTTTGAAATGCGTATTCAACGTCTATATGCCCCTCAATACGCTTGCCCACGGTATCTCTGAAGATTTTGAGATTCTCTTTTTTTATAACGAAAACGACCTTGTTAAACCCTGCTTTTATTGCGTCGTATACAGAAAAATCTATGATAAACTCGCCGTTTTTGCCGATTGGATCGATCTGTTTTAATCCGCCGTATCTGCTGCCCATTCCGGCAGCCATAACCACCAGCGTCATTTAATATCACCTCTGTTTATTAAGATGTTTTAAAAAGTATTTAAGTGCCTCAATGCTTTGACCGCTTTTAAATTATATGCCGAACATAATATTTGCCGTGCTTATAAAAGCAACATAAAGCTATTATAATATTGACTTTCGGGACATTTTAATGTAAAATCATACGCATGGTAATTGTACCATAAGCAATATTAAAAGTAAAGGGGAACAAAACAAAATGGCAAAAAAACCAAAAGCCTGTTTAATAGGTCTCGGCGCGCGCGGCGAGTTTATGCTTAAAAATGTTTTTGTATTGATGATAAAGCAAGGATTGCTTGACATAGTTTCTGTTTGCGATATATATGACGACCGTATGCAGATGGCCTCAGACGTCATATTCGACGCATCGGGCAAACGTCCCCTGTGCAGCAGTGATTATAAGGTTGCTCTCGGCGCGGATGTCGACTGCTGTATGATACTTTCGGCGTGGGAATCGCATGTCGAGATCGCGCTGTACTGCATGGAACGCGGCATCAAAGTCGGCACCGAGGTCGGCGGCGCATATAACATAGGCGACTGCTATCGTTTGGTAGATGCGTACGAACGCACCGGAATCCAGTGCATGATGCTCGAAAACTGCTGTTACGGCAGACGCGAGCTGATGGTGCTCAATATGGTCAAAAAAGGTTTTTTGGGTAAAATTGTTCATTGCTCCGGAGGCTATCAGCACGACCTGAGATATGAGATCGCAGACGGCAAAGAAAACCGTCATTACAGACTGCGCAATTATTTAAACCGCTGTTGCGAAAATTATCCCACTCACGAGCTCGGCCCTATCATGAGTGTGCTTGACATAAACCACGGCAACAGACTGCTCACGCTTTCGTCTGTCGCATCCTGCTCGGCCGGAATGCATGAATACCTTGCGGCAAAAGGTTCTCATTTGGCAGACCGCGATTTTAACCAGGGCGACATCGTCACGACAATCATCAAGTGCGCCGGCGGTCAAACGATAGTTTTAACGCTTGATACCACCCTGCCGCGCGTTTATTCGCGCGGGTTTACCGTGCGAGGAACCAAAGGTATGTATAATCAGGATGCCGACTATGTCTATATCAACGGCAAACCCGAAGACCCTATAACAAAACTCGCAGGCAACGCAAAAGAATACGAGGACGAATTTGAGCACCCCATATGGCGGGAATACCGCAAAAATCCCATTGGCGGGCACGACGGCATGGACTGGCTTGTATACAACGCTTTTATAGACTATGTCGCAAACGACAGTTATCCCCCCATTGACACATACGACACCGCAACAATGATGAGCATTTCGGTGCTTTCGGAGCAATCGATAGCCACCGGAGGAATGCCGCAGGCTATTCCCGACTTTACATCGGGCAAATGGATAACCCGCACCGAAACGCCTGTTGTAAGCACAAATCCGTATAAATTAAGATAATTATTTATTATAACAGCGCCTTGGCACACGCCGGGGCACTGTTTTTTTGATGACAAGATCAAAAAAATAAAAAAAGCTATTGACAAATCGTGTACGTTATGCTTTAATGTAAACAATGTTTACTTAAAGGATGCGGCAATGCGTACCCCAAATCAACAAACTAAAACAAAATTTATACTTGCCGCCATCGAAGAGATGAAAAGTCACGGCATAGCCGACTTTTCGGTAAGACGTGTGGCAGAACTGTGCGGCACATCTCCCGCCGCGCCTTACAGACATTTCGGGGACAAAAACGAGTTAATAATAGCCGTGTTTGAATTTGTTAACGAGAGTTGGCGTCAAACGCTCGGCGAAGTTATAGCCGGCCTCAATACAGACGATCTCAGGCAACAACTGACCGAAATAACGATGGCACATATAAAATTTATGTGCGATCATCCCGATTATCAAACTATACTTATGATAAACGATAACTCAATGTCTCCCGAACAGCTAAAAGCGAAAGCAGGCATAACATCGGCAACGCAGGATATCATCGACCGGTATTGCAAATCGGTAAATATGAACGATGACGACCGTGTGCGCAAAACATATGCCGTCAGGTCGTTTATGTTCGGCGCGGCACTGATGATCAACTCGGGATATATGCCGTATAACGAAACCACCCTCGGTTACGCTCGCAGTTGCATTGCACGCGAGTTTGACCTAAAATAAACCTTAATCTTTATTTAACGAGAGGTCGATATGATCAACAAAAAGCATTATGAACCGCAAAAATTCAATTCTATACGCCATATGATGCAGCTCGCGGTTGAGCAAGCAGGCGACAAGGTTGCGTATATGTGGCGCGGCAACGACGGCAGCGATAACAGCATTACCTTTGCCGAGTTTAACGACACCACCGAAAACCTCGGTGCCGTGCTCACAAAAATGGGATACGGCAAATCGCACATCGCATGTCTCGGCGAAAACAGTTACGATTGGATATGCGTATATCTTACCGTACTTAAGTCGGCGGGAGTTTTTGTGCCTATTGACAAAGAACTGCCCACATCGGGCAAATTGCATGTTCTCACCGACGGAGAAGCCGAAGTGCTTTTCTTTAGCGGCAAGTATGAAAAATGGGTGCGTGAGAATATGGCGAACTTGCCCGGTATCTCGCTGTTTGTATGCCTCGGCGCAACCGAAGATGACGGCAATATACTGTCATACAAAAAGATGCTCGAGCAGGGCGCAAAACTTGCAAAAGACGATTATGACGCTTTGCAAAGCGATTTTGACGACCTTAAACTTTTGGTATATACCTCGGGCACCACAGGCATAGCAAAAGGCGTTATGCTGACCGAGCACAACCTTGTTTCATGTGTATACAACGGCCTTAAAGTCAGCCAGATATACGAGCGCGGACTTTCGGTACTGCCCTACCACCACACATATGAAGCGGTATGCGACATACTTGTTTCGATACATTTCCATTCAACGCTGTGCATAAACAGATCTTTACGCGACATTGTAAAAGACCTGCAATATTATAAGCCTCAATATGTTTATCTCGTGCCCGCGATTGCGGAATTTATGTATGCCGGAATTCTTAACAACATCAAAGAGCAAGGCAAAGAAGAGACGCTTAAAAAAGGCTTGCGTATCTCAAAAAGTCTGCTTGCCGTCGGCATAGACGTGCGCCGCAAATTGTTTAAAGACCTGCATGCTGCTTTTGGCGGCAACCTGATAAAGATAGTCTGCGGCGGTGCGCCCATAAGGCCCGAGATGGGCAGATTCTTTGGCAGCATAGGAATATACCTTACCGGCGGATACGGCATAACCGAGTGCTCGCCTCTCGTTTCGGTCAACCACGAACGCACGATAAGTTATGATACCGCGGGACACAGGCTGCCTTGCATAGATTGGCGTATCGAAGAACCCGATGCCGAAGGTGTCGGCGAGATATGCGTCAAAGGCGAAACGGTCATGAAAGGCTATTATAAACAGCCCGATAAGACCGCCGAAGCGATAATCGACGGCTGGTTCCATACGGGCGACTACGGATATATCACCCCCGACGATCAGATAGTCATCACGGGACGAAAAAAGAACATCATAGTGCTTTCAAACGGCAAAAATATCTACCCCGAAGAAATCGAAAACTATATTCAAAATCTGCCCGAGGTCAAAGAGGTCGTAGTAAGAGGCATCAAAAACGACAAAGGCAACGAGACCGGCTTGATGGCCGAAGTATGCCTTGCCGACAAGGTTGAGATTGACGAAGCATCTTTGTTGCGTCTGATTCAAAAGGCACTTGCCGAACTGCCTTCGTATAAGGTAGTCAAAGAGGTCGTTATACGCGATACTCCGTTTGAAAAAACATCCACCAACAAGATAAAGAGATAAAAAGTCAAAAGAGCCGACGATGTCGGCTCTTTAAATATATTGCGGCATAAAATGCAGTCGGGTAAATAATCGGCATCGACGTCTTGACAAAATATGATATGCAAGTTACAATATGTTTGATTAAGACAATAATATGCACAGCATATAATAACAGTGAGCAAATAATGATATATCAAAAAATGCAAGAATGCGACCTATATCTCAACGAAGACCTTGTTATAACAAAATCGTCGCCGATATTTAACAAAAAGCGCGGCAATGCGCGAGAAATGTTTTATCCTCGCGATATTAAAGAGATACTCGCTCTGCGCGACGGCGAAAGCATATGTGCCGAGATAGCCGCATCGGAAAAAGGCGTTGCCTTTGTCAAGCGCACAGACGACGGATATACGGTAAGGCATATAGGTATAGCGGGCGAACTTTATACGGCTCTCGGCAAGCGCGGCAATATACAGGTGGACCTTGATGGTTTTAAACCCGCGATGAGGTCACAGCGCACGAGATCGCATTTTGTTGAGATGATAAGGCTTATCAACACAATATCGTCAGCGGTGTACAGGCCTTATAACTTATCGGATGCTCCCGTATATCATATAGTCGAGCAAGAATTAAGGCGCATGGGATTCAACCTGATTTTTAAGCAAAAGGGATTTGTGTGCGCTCGCGTTTCGGCAAGAGAATATAACCTGATGGTCGCCGCCGCAGCGGGTTGCGCAGCGTCTTTTGCGCGCAATGACAGAATGTATATATCGCTTTTGAGACTCGGAGATCGCGCCGTATTCAGCATTTCGATAGAATTCGGCGGTTCGGATAACGACCGCAAAGTTATTAAAGACTATACTTTTGACAGCGAACACTCTGATCTTGCCATGCTTGAAATGATGTGTGCCAATATCGATTGGCAATTCATATGCGGCTTTGAGGGAGTTGACGACCGCATTATGCGCATAGGATTCGCTTTGCCCGTTGCACCCGTGCCTATCGGAAAAGCTTTGTTTTTATCCCCATATCAACCGCTGAGTGACGAGTTAAAAGATATGATTAAAATACAGTTTGAATATAAATAAGCACACTGCGGGGAACATTCTTGCAATTATTGCATCAACTGCAAATAAAAATTAAAAATAGCGTTTTTTGCTATTGACAAATCAATTTTTTGATGATATAATTCGAAACGTTGAGCCCCCGAAGATATCTGGGTGTGGCGCAGTTTGGTAGCGCGCTACGTTGGGGACGTAGAGGCCGCTGGTTCAAATCCAGTCACTCAGATTATATCGAGTATTCATAAGAGATTTTATTTATGAATACTCGATTTTCTTTTATCTGTCTTTCGTTTCAACTTATATGTACCGAGCAAGTTTTTGAGCCTTGCTCTTTTTTGTTATGCCGACAGCGGTTTCTGGATATATTCCACCGCTATGCCTTTACGGGTTTCTTGTGTGAAATTAAGAGCAGCTTGTGTTGTGTGCTGAAATAGGCAGAAAGACCACCTGCCGCCAAGGGAGCATTATGCTTTCTCGGTGGCAGGTGGTATCTGTCATGGTGATAGGTCAATGTTAACTATTCAAGTTAAGAGATATTACGGCAGATAAATAATATTAATCTTCGAAAAGCATTATGCTGTTAAAATGCCCTACTTAAATATTAGAATCGCGACAATAAAAAGTATTGAGTTTGAATGATTAGTTGTAAACAATCTCATATCTATTGTGATATGATCGTATTTTTGCAAAGCAATTATAAAACTTGCCGAATCAATTTTGCCGGAACATAATGAATCAAATAAATTAAGTGCCTCTTTCGAAGT
>CAYOCM010000049.1:0-9101 GCA_964402515.1 uncultured Ruminococcus sp.
GCATCGCCGACCAAAGATGGGAAAAACTTAAAATGGATGTTCTGCTTTCCGACGCGATAACCGACGCGGCAATAACCGGAGACGCCATAGCCTATACCTATTGGGATCCCGACGTTCGCACGGGGCAAATGATAAAAGGCGATTTTGTAACCGTTTTGCTTGACAACACCAATGTGTTTTTCGGCAACCCAAACAGCAAAAATACAGAAAAACAGCCGTATATCCTAATTGCTCAGCGCGAGACGGTGAGCGACCTTATAAAACAGGCGCAAAAATCCGGCGCACCCGCAAGCACAACGCAAAAAATAATCAGCGACCGCGAAACCGCCGAACAGTCGGGCGATATGGCAAAGTATGAAAACGAAAATACCAAGTGCATATCGCTTATAAAACTCTGGAAAAACGATGACGGACATATTTATTTCAGAAAAAGCACGCGCGGAGCCGTGATAACGGATATTACCGACACGGGACTGACAAGATATCCCATTGCCTTTTTTAATTGGACGCCCGTAAAAAATTCGTGGCACGGCCAAGCAGTTGCGACAGGACTTACCGAAAACCAGATATTTATCAACAAAAGTTTTGCAATGGTGATGAAGCATATGATGGATACGGCGTTTTCAAAGGTGGTATACGACAACACGGTGATAGAAGAATGGTCAAACCGTGTGGGAGAAGCGGTAGCGGTAAACGGCCCCGTAGAAAACGTTGCCAAGGTTATAACATCCGGTCAAATGCAATCGGGTATGCTTGATGTGATAAACATGGCGATATCGGCTACAAAAGAGTTTATGGGGGCTACCGATACGGCACTCGGCGAAACGGCTCCCACAAACACATCCGCGATACTTGCCTTGCAAAATGCGTCAAACATGCCGCTCGAAAACATAAAACGGGCGCTTTATTCGTTTGCCGAAGACATCGGCATGATATGGCTTGACTTTATGTTTGCCTATTATGACAGCAAACGATTGGTTGCAACACCCGAAGGCGGATATGAACCGTTTGCATTTAAGAAATATAAAGAATGCCTTTTTGCCTGCAATGTCGATGTCGGCGCCTCAAGTTATTGGTCCGAGATCGCCGCTTTAAACACACTTGACAACCTGTTGGCACAGGGGCACATAACGTTTTTGCAATATCTAAAACGCTTGCCGGACAATATTATTCCCGCAAAGCAGCAATTGATCGACGAGGTCACGGCCTCGTCCGAAAGGACATATAACAATGCAACAAAAGACATTTAACGAAAAAGAAATCATAAACGAAATTTACGATCTTGCCGCTGCCGAAGGCTTGGATATAGGCGATTATATAGCTTTGCTGCATTCGACATGCGACGAAAGATACAACGCTCGCTATGACGGTCTGCCGCAAGGAGTGCTTGACGAGTTATCTGCTGCAAAAGAACTGCGCATAAAGCAAAAGCGCAATGAGTTGCAGCAAAAACGCGACGCATCACTTAAAAACGATATAAAAGAACTGCTTGAGCATTTTCCCGATATATCGGCAGACGATATTCCGCCCGAGGTATGGCAAACGGTGATAAGCGGCACTGCGCTTAAATATGCCTATGCGCTTTATGTTTGCGATCTTGAACGTCAAATCAATCACGCCGATGCCGCCAACGCAGACGCCGAGAGCCGAGCCGCCGCACCCGCCTCAAAAGGAGAATGCGACGAAATCTATACTCCCGAAGCGGTAGAAAGTATGAACCGCTCGGATATTAAACGCAATTTTAAAGACATTATCGCATCTGTAAAAAGATGGAAAATGTGATCTGTATTTTTAAAAACGAAAGGAATAATAATCCATGAGCAATTATCATTCGATTGAAAAGATCATCAGCACCGAAATTCTGCGCACAAACGAAGACAATCTGCTTGCCGACAGGATATGCAACACATCGTTTGTGGGCGACATAAAAAACAAAGGCGACAGCGTAACGTTTGTCGGTCTGGGCGACCCGTCGGTATACGACTATACCGGCGAACTGACATATGACGATATAAATGACAGTTCGGTAACGCTTTATGTCGATAACGACAAGGCGTTTTCGTTTAAGGTCGGCGATATCGAAGAACTGCGTTCATCGATAGGACTTGCCGACAGTCAGATGCGCAGGGCATCGTATTTGCTTAAAAACGAGGTCGACAAATACGTATTCGGACTTTATACGGAAGCGGGATACACATTTGATGCCGTGGCTTGCACGCCCTCAAACGTGCTTGCGGTTATAGCAAAGCTTAAGCAAAAGCTTGAAGAAAACAACGTGCCCGACGGCAGAACATGGATAGTCGTTCCCCCGTTTATAAAGACAAAGTTGATGCTTGCGGGCATTAAATTTCAAATAAACAACGGCATAAACGGAACCGGCGCTATAGGATTTACCGATGAACTCGGCTGTGACATATTTGTTTCAAACCAACTTGCAACCGACAGTGGCAATACTATGTTGCTCGGCGGTTCTTATTCGGCGATTGCATATGCCGAGCAAGTGCTTGAAACACAGATAATCGACCGCATGGAAAACTCGTTTGACAAAGCTGTCAGAGGCCGCATTGTTTTTGGCGCCAAAGTCATCAAACCCACCGAACTCGTATGCTGCCCCGTTTCGGACGGCGGCGACGATAAATAATACTTATCAAGGAGAAACACTATGACAATTATTAACGACAATTATGTGCACAACGAATTTGACGCTGTAACCGTTTCGTTTGAAACAATAGACAGCGCCGACCAAAGTTTTGAGATCGACCTTTGCGACGCATCCGAAATAATAATGATAATAAACGCAAACGACATCGGTGACGACACAGACATAGTCTTTGAGGCCGGAACCGGCGTGTGCGGCAAGCAGATCGTTTTAACAGCAAGAAGCTATTCGACATCGTTGGTATTTTTATCAAGCGGCGAGATCACCGACGGCAACGGCAAGGCTCATTTTAAACTTGCGACAAGCGCCGATCTCTCGTCAAAAGAAATCGAAATAGGCATAGTCAAAAAACTGTTTACACGGAACAACTGAATTTTTACGGCAGGCAGTCGCAACACGACTGCCTGCTGTTTTTTTAAAAGGAGTTGACATAATGAAAGTTGAAAAGATTTTAAACATCGCTCTTGATCTGTGCGGTCTGCGCGATGGCACGGGCGGTATTCCCGCATCATGCGATGACATGATACAACGCACTCCGAGCCTGCTTTGCACGATAGCGGCCGAATATGCGTTTATCGACAAAGCGGCGGGCAACAAATCGGCGGGCAACAAATCGGCGGATGCGCCGACAGATTTGACTTTAGACAGCGAAATTTCGCTTTCGGACGGCTTATGCATGACGGTAATACCGTATCTGTTGGCGGCAAGCCTTATAGAAGATGAAGACTCGGCACTTGCCGCAACATTCAGGCGACTTGCCGACACCGCTTTGAGACATTTTGAGCACGCCAAAGCGCGCACTCACGAGATAAAAGAAATATACTGATATGAGCAGACAGATAACTTATAAAAAATTTACGGGCTTAAACGAGCACTGTACACAAGATGACGGCAACGGTTTTTCGCCCGATATGTGTGATTTTTGCATAACATCCGACGGCAAACTGAAAAAACGCGGCGGCAGCCTTAATATGTATGCGGGCAATGCCGATATAGACGGAATGTGGACAGGATATCTCGGCGGCGACAATATATTTGTGTTTGCCGAGGCAAACAAGCTCTATAAACTTAACACCGCCGATTGCACCAAATCCGAAATAGGCAATATATCGGGCGGCAAATGCCGCTTTTTTGAATTCGGCGACAAACTGTATATTCTTACCGGAGCCGAATATTACAGCTATGACGGTTCGGCACTGTCTGCCGTAAAAGGATATATTCCCATATTGGCACATTCATGTACGCCATCCGGCAACGGAACGCTGTATGAAGGCGCAAATCTTTTAACACCATACAGGCGGCAAAAATTTTCATCCGACGGCACAAGCCGTGTTTATCGGTTGCTCGAAACAAATCTTGACGATATAACATCGGTAACGGTTGACAAAGAGATAACAGACAAATATGTATGTGATCTCAAGACGGGCACGTTGACCTTTGCCGACAGCGCCATACCGTCCGAGGGACTCAACAATGTTGAGGTAACTTATAGCAAAACAGACAACAACCGACATCTTATAATCTCATGCAGATTTGCAATGCTTTTCGGCGGCAATGTTGACGGCAGAGTATTTTTATACGGCAACGACGAGCAAAAATGCACCAGATTTCACTCTGAACTTGCCGACGGCGAACCGTCGGCTGAATATTTTCCGACAGAGAATTACACGGTTATAGGCAACACGGGCATAACGTGTATGGTGCAACAGTACGACCGGCAGTTGATATTTACCAAAGACAGAGCATATTATTCGCTCTGTGAAGTTCGCAAAAATGCGCAGGGAGTTTATTACACGTCATTTCCCGTATATAACCTCAACGGCGAAAAAGGTTGTTTAACAGACGGCAATCCCTGCATAATCGACAACGATCCCGTAACACTGTGCGAAGACGGCGTAAACCGTTGGGTATCGACATCGGTCAGCAACGAAAAAAACGCGGTAGTCATATCCGAACGCATATCAAAAAGTCTGTCGGCAGCATTAAAAAATGCCGATTATTCAAAAATACGCATATTTGACAGACAAAGCAAACGCGAAATGTATCTTGTTGCGGCAGACAAATGCTTTGTTTATAACTATGCGCTGAAAGTATGGTATCGGTATTCGGTAATAATGCCGGAAATAATGATAGAATACAAAGGTAACACCTATTTTGCGCAAGGCAAAAAAATAATGAAGCTTGACGACGGCGTTTTGGTTGACGACGCAAATGCGATAAACGCATATTGGGTGTCGCCGCTTTATGACCTCGGCGAACCCGAAAGACGCAAAAACCTTGACGAGATATCGCTGACGATTGAATGCACTGTCGGTTCGCTGCTTAAGGTCGAATTATTCGACGAAAATTCGGCACGGCCTTCAAACGACATAACGCTGATATCCGCGCCGGGAACGTCGGTAAAAGCATTCAGAACGCACCGCAAGCGCATATCAAAAGTCGGACTTAAACTGACCGCCGACGGATTTGCCGCCGATGACACGATATGCGGCATCTCGCTGTTATCAAAAACAAAAGGAAGGAACGATAAATATGGATTATAACGCATACGCCGACGAACTGCGTAAAAAAATAAGCGGATACAGCGAATCGGCCGAAGAACTTGAAAAAAACTATAAGCAAGCGCTCGAACAAAGCCGCAGAGAATATGAAAGCACAAGTGCCGACCTTGACAGCGCGCGCTATGCCGAACGAAACGAGGCGGCAGCCGAAGCTTTAAAGCAAAAGCAAAGCAACGACCAGATATTCGCATCACGCGGATTATCAAATTCAGGTGAAAGCGAACGCGCGGCAATGTTAGGCAAAAATGCACTTGACACCGAGGACGGCGTGATTGAAAAGCGCTATACAAACGCAATGCAACAAGCCGACAATAAACGTAAAAACGCCGACAAAAGCGCATATGAAACACTAAAAAAAGGCAAATCCGAGATCTCAAAACAGATCATCGAGGCAAAACAAAAACTTGAGACGGCAGAGCAAAGCGCATACGAACAGCGAAATGAGGCGGCATATGAGCACGCCGCAAAAGAAGAGGCCGCGCACGACGGCAAAAACGGCAAATATGCAGGCGGAGATGTTTTAAGCGGCACATCAAAGCAAGATCTGCTTACCGAAAAAGAAATGGCAAAAAACATCATATCCGCCTGTTGTGACGGCAAATCGGTAAAAACAGAGACAGAAACGGCTTATATCAGAGTGATGCTTGAAAATTTGAAATACGAATTTGGCTTTGACGACGATTATAAAGCCGATCTTTCGCGCCTGCTTGCCTCATACGGTTATGTCGATATGTCTCTGCCCGAAGCCGAGGGCCGTGCGGCCGCCGCTACCGCAGCCGATAATTTTGACAGATGGGTATCCGAATATTACCGTTCGATACGCAATAGCACACAACAGCCCAACCTGACGGCATACGAGGTCGCCAGAAACAAAGCAAAGCAACTGCAAAAAGAATATATTTATACTCATTGCACCAGTACAGAGGCGGCCGAACTCGCTTTAAAACAACTCGGATATAATTATTATGACATACGCGATTTTATAAAAGAAGCAAATCAAAGCGACGGATATACTTTGGGAATGAATGTTAATTATAACAAATAATCACCCACCGCGCCCGATTTAAGTCGGTCTAAAGTGCGGCGGCTTTTTTGTTGACATAAAACAAAATATGCGATATAATGCTTTTAAAAGGAGGTCGGTGATGAAAAAGATCAAAACGGTATTATTGCCCGTCGTCATAGGACTTGCCGCGGCAGCTGCCGTGATAGCGCTGGTCATAGGGCTTACGGGAGGTGCAAGATCGGCAAAAGAGGCTGCTGCGGCTTATCTTAAGGCCGCAATGCTGCACGATGCCGACGGCATGGTAAACAACGCAAGCGACTATACAAAGGCAACTTTAAACGGCGGCACACTTTCGTCCGACAGAGAATTGCTTGATAAATTAAAAACGCTTTATGCAGATGCCGAAAGCACCTATAAAGGCAAAGAAATCAAGTTTAAAATAAACCAAGAACGCGATATAGATATACATTCAAGTGAAGGTGCCGAATTTACGGCAACATATTCTTCGCTTGCAAACCCGGATGTTATATCAAAAGTAACGCTTATCGGCATTACGGTATATGTCGACGGCAGTGCCGTGCAAAAAAGCAATTGCTATTGCGTGCAGATAGGCGGTCGTTGGTATTTTGGCTATCAATATTAAAAACGAGGTCTTTTGTTTATGAAAAAAAGAATTTTGCTTGTTTTGTTGTCGGCACTTATTCTTTGCTCGTGTTCTGCCGCAGAAGGCGATACAAGTTCGGTGCCCGAGCAAAGCGATATCGGCGGCACAGACATGTCGCAAGGCAGTGAATCATCCGACGCATTACCACCCGATTTTACCGAAATAACAAACGAAAAGGACAGTTATACCATGAACATCAAGCACAACGACGACGGAACATATACCGTCACATACACGCCAAAGGCGCAAGACCGCACCGATGCCGACTTGACACAGCCGTTTTTGAATATATTCGATCAAACCGAACGCGTTTATACGATAGATCCTACCAAGAGCACGGCGTTACGCACCGAGATATCTTATTCAAAACGCGAGGGCGGTGCATGGATTTATTCAAACAACCCCGAGATGCTTGCCGCCGAGGATATAGGCCAGGCACTTTTACGCACAAAAAATATGCAAGGAGCATATACATTTACGTTTGAGCACAGCAACCGCACAGGCGAGACGGGATATTTCGGCTATCAGCTTAAAAACACGGGCGACACCGATGTTAAGGTCACAATAACCAATATAGGACTGCAAGTCGACGGCGAATGGTTGGGACAACGCTCGTGGAGCGATTATTTCGGCGTTGAATTTAAATTGCCGGAAGATTATTTTTTGTCGGACGGCAAATTAAATCCCGCATACGTCGGCTGTGACTATGTAAAATACACACCCGAAAAGAGCGTTGCCGAGACGTATACCGTTCCCGCGGGAGAATATATATATGTTTTGGGCGGCACTACGTCGGATGCATACAACGGCATAAACGTTGCGGGCACAGCAGACAAAAAAGTATATCACGGCAAATGCGTCAACGGCGCCGTAAAGTTTGACATTGAGGGCGGCGAGATGCAAGGCACATTCTATTTTTACACCGACCCGTCGCAAGTCAAAGCAGAACCCGACGAGCAAGGATATATAGTATGGAGAAACGACATCGACTATTCGGCGCAATATAAAGGCGTTGACTATCATCAGGGACTTATAGAGAGTTGCCCGACATTTATCGTCACCGACAGCACAAAAAACGGCAAATTGTCTGTTGAATATAAAAAGCAATGCGATACGCAATATGCCTTAAAAAACACGCCTTATGCCGAATATAACATGACCGAGATTACCAAATACGGCAATTCGTGGCTGACCGCACTTAACCCTAACACCGCCGACAAGGCGATAGGCACCGACATGATGACGTTTGAGTGCATTACCACAGACGGCAAGACGGTTAACATAGACAACAACCATGCCGACGGCGATGGCGATCCCGCAAACACAGGCAACTGGATGGTGCAATATACCGATAACATGACATTTATCAACGCGGGTTCAAAAGCACGCACGTTTAAAGTTTATAAGCGCGGCGCAACAGCCGGTGCTTTGGCAATAATCGTAAGAGACTATAACGGCAAAGTATTAAACTCGATGTTTAAAACGCAGCCTTATTCGTTCGGCAGTCTTGATGAAGCGTTTGCGGGCGTTGACAAAAACAATCTTGTGTTTAAAAACGGCAGATATTGGTTTAAAACGCTTGACGGCAGAGCATTTTGCGATGTTCACGACGAGCGCTCGCTGTGCTATACCGTAACGGTAGAGCCTTATTCGGCAGAACAGATAAGCATCGACTATCTTATCCTGGGCAATTCAAACGGCGGTGTCAGCAACTGGGTTGAGGTTGAAGACGCGGAATAACGTTTATTGCGGGCCTTTTTTGCAAATATAAAAAGGCCCGCATAAAATAAAAAATCATATACGCAAAATTTTTTTGGTTTTTTTGCAAAAAGGTATTGCAAAATCAATAATGATGTGGTATTATAATCAAGCGCGCTGGGTTAGTGCATTTTTAATTGGCGCCATAGCCAAGCGGTAAGGCAGAGGTCTGCAAAACCTTCAACCCCGGTCCGATTCCGGGTGGCGCCTTTTGCGGATTTAGCTCATTTGGTAGAGCGCCACCTTGCCAAGGTGGAGGTAGCGGGTTCGACCCCCGTAATCCGCTTTTTGGTCCGGTAGTTCAGTTGGTTAGAACGCTAGCCTGTCACGCTAGAGGTCACGGGTTCGAGTCCCGTCCGGATCGGTTTTACGACTTGATCTCATATTTATCACAATTAAATATGCGGATTTAGCTCATTTGGTAGAGCGCCACCTTGCCAAGGTGGAGGTAGC
>CAYOCM010000050.1:0-8779 GCA_964402515.1 uncultured Ruminococcus sp.
CGTTGCCGGTGTTAAACAGTCCCAGCAAAACGAGTTCGGCTGCCGCACCGATATTCTTGGGAGTGCTGCCGGATGAAAATCCGACGATGAGTATTATAAGTTCGCCTATTAAAAATCCGCCGATGATAGAAACGAGCGACGCTATCAGCGTGCGTCCGCCGTCCGAGGATATTTTTGCGGGTTTGCCGTCGACCGAAAAGAATATCGAACGCAGGCTTTTGCTCAAATTTTTCATGCCTTATCCTCCTGTCCGCAACGTTTTGCACCTGCCATATACAGGCCGAGTTCTTGCAACGAGACCTCATCGGGCTTGAATTCACCCACTATCTCGCCGCCGTACATAACGAGTATACGGTCGGCAAGGCTCATGACCTCGTCAAGTTCGTAAGAAACAAGCAAAACCGCTTTGCCCTCATCACGTTTATCTACAAGTTGCCTGTGGACATGTTCGATAGCACCGACATCAAGTCCGCGCGTGGGCTGTACCGCAATTATCAAGGGCTTGTCTCTGTCTATCTCACGCGCAATAATAGCCTTTTGTTGGTTGCCGCCCGACATACTGCGTGCGGCGGTCAGGGCGCCTTTGCCCGATCTGACATCGTGTTCGTTTATAAGTTTATCGGCATATTCTCTTACTGCGCCGAAAAGTATAAAACCGAATTTTTGAAATTGCTTTTCGCCGTATTTTTGCAATATAAGGTTTTGCTCAAGCGTAAAATCAAGCACCAGGCCGTGTTTGTGACGGTCCTCGGGTATATGGCTCATACCCGCGTCACCGCGACCTTTGACACCGAATGAAGATATATTTTTGCCGCACAGACTTATCTCGCCGTTTGCCTTGGAAAGTCCGGTCAAACCGTATACAAGTTCAGACTGACCGTTGCCGTCTATGCCCGCTATGCAAACTATTTCGCCCGCTCTGACATCAAAGCTTACAGAAGATACGGCATTCTTTTTGCCGCGGCCGGATGCGACTGTGAGGTCTTTTACCGAAAGGACGACATCGCCGACGACCGCCTCTTTTTTATCAACGGTAAGCTGAACCGGTCTGCCTACCATCATCTGCGAAAGTTCCGCCGCGTTTGTTTCGCACGTGTTGACAGTGCCTATGCACTTGCCTTTGCGAAGCACGGTGACACGGTCGGATATCTGCATTATTTCGCCGAGTTTATGCGAAATGAACAATATCGACTTGCCCTCGCGTTTAAAGCCTCGCATTATCTCCATCAGGCCGTCTATTTCCTGCGGGGTAAGCACCGCGGTAGGTTCGTCAAAAATCAGTATCTCGTTGTCGCGATAAAGCATTTTTAATATCTCGACACGCTGCTGCATACCTACAGATATATTTTCGACCTTGGCATCAAGGTCAACATGCAGCGAATATGTGTCGCAAAGTTGATTGATGCGTTCTCTCGCCTGCTTTTTTTGCAAAAATCCCATTTTGGTGGTCTCGGCACCCAAAATTATGTTGTCAAGCACGGTAAATGCGTCGACAAGTTTAAAGTGCTGATGCACCATGCCTATGCCGAGCGCAGTGGCATCATTGGGATCTTTGATATTAACGGGCTCGCCGTTTTTTAAGATAGTTCCCTGCTCGGGAGTATAGAGTCCGAAGAGCACCGACATAAGCGTCGACTTGCCCGAGCCGTTTTCGCCCAAAAGCGCGTGTATCTCGCCGCGTCTGAGTTGCAGGGTAATGTCGTCGTTTGCCTTAATGCCGGGAAACTCTTTTGTGATGTGCCGCATCTCGATGATAAAGTCATTCTGCATAAGCGTTTCTCCATCTTATTTGTTACTTTATTATATAACCAAATTTGACAAATTGCAATAGCAAATAATTGCATAAAACGCAAAAAGTCCCCGATATTTGCTTGGCAACATCAAGAGGCTTTTTGCGTGCACCGAAAAATATATAAGGAGATCCAAACAAGCGTTTTATAAAACACAGGCAGCCGCTGTGCAGCGGCCGCCCGTGTCAAGGAGAATTATTTGATTACTTCGAGAGAAACTTTTTCGTAAGTAGCAGTCTCGAGGTTGTTGTAGTCGGCATCAACGGTAACAGAGCCGTCTTTAATCTTGCCGAGCAGTTCGTTATACTGTTCGGTGGTGAACTTGGTAAGTTTCCAGCCGTCGGTAGGCAGACCTACTGCGTCTTCGGTAGCGCCGAGTTTGGTCTCGTTTGCGCCTATGTCGTCGAATTTGCCGGCATAGAATTTGTCAAGAGCAAACTTGACAGCGCTCTGCAGGCCCTTGGTAGCAGAGGTGATAACGGTAGAAGACTCTGCCGATTGGTCAACGTCAACGCCGATAACTTTGCCGTTGTTTGCGGAAGCGGCCGCGAAAGCGGATTTGCACATCTGACCGCCGCAAGCGAACACAACTTCGGTGCCGCCGCTGTACCAGCCGTTAAGCATGGTCTGGAGTTCGTCGGAAGCCGAGAAAGAAGCACCGTGCAGCCAGCTGTATTTAACGGAAACGTCAACGCCGAGTTCTTTGGCCGCAGCGTCTGCGCCCTGAACGAAGCCATAGCCGAATCTGCAGCACGCGGGGTTGGTGCCGCCGCCGCCGCCCGAGAAGCCGAGTTTGGTATAGCCTTCTTTAACTGCGGCATAGCCCGCAAGATAGCCGGACTGCTCTTCTTGGAAGCTGATGGGAGCGATATTGGTAAGTATGGTGCTGTCGTCAGCGGACTTGGTTACGGGATAACCGTCGATAAAGACAAACTTGATGTCGGGGTAGTCGTTAGCGGCCTGTCTGAGCGCGTTCTCTTGCATATAGCCTGCGCAGACAAGTATCTCGGCACCGTTATCGATGGCAGCCTTCATGGCGTCATAACGGTCGGTGTCGGTAGCCTTATCGCCGTTAGCGGGCTGATAATATTTGTAATACTTTTTTGCGCCTTCTGCGGCGGTTTCGTTGTAAGCTTTTGCATAATTGACAACGCCCTCCCAGGTGCCCTGGTTGAACGATTTGTCAAGCAATTGGCCGACGTCGGTGACAAATGCGATTTGATATTTGCCGTCGGGTGACTCGGGAACTTTGTCGATGCTTTCGGCAGGTGTGCAAGCGGCAAGGCAAGCAACCGACATGATAGCAACGATGATGATGCTGAGAAGTTTTTTCATGTTATTCCTCCACATTTTTTAAGCCGTTGGCTTATTCTGTCGTTATTATAATTCACAACGCGATAATTGTCAATAGGCTAAATCATATGCAAAATAAACAATTTGACATATATTTTAAAACAACGATACCGTCATTGCAACATATGCGTTTTTTTTGCTTGACAGAAAACAAAATCGTGATATAATTAATATAATATCACATCAAATGCGGGCGTAGTTTAGTGGCAGAACTTCAGCTTCCCAAGCTGACCGTGCGGGTTCGATTCCCGTCGCCCGCTTATTTTTTTATTTTTGCGCTTATGCACGGGGTGTAAAAGATGTTTAAACAACTTAACGACGACGCACTGATGACATTGACGGGGCGCAAAGCAAAACAGACAATATCGCTCGCAGCGGCAAAGGCAATACACGGCAAAACCGTGCTTGTTACGGGTGGCGGCGGTTCGATAGGCTCGGAGATCTGCCTGCAAACGGCAAAGCTCGAGCCGAAAAAACTTATAATACTCGATATTAACGAAAACGGTGTTTTTGACGTGCTACAAGAGATATCGAGATGCACGGGCAAAGGCACGCGGTTTGATATCGTGCCCGTCATAGCGTCTGTACGCGACAGACAAAAAATGATGCGTGTTTTTAAAAAATACGCACCCGATATTGTATTTCACGCCGCCGCGCACAAGCATGTTCATTTTATGCAGGCCGCGCCCGACGAAGCCGTAAAAAACAATGTTTGCGGCACGCTTAACATTGCCGATTGTTGCGAAGAATACGGCGTATCCGAAATGTTGCTCATATCCAGCGACAAGGCAATGGATCCCGCGGGATATATGGGTGCGTCGAAACGTCTGTGCGAGATGATAATTCAAAGTCGAGCAAAAAGCAAAACGTCGTTTGCCGCGGTCAGATTCGGCAACGTGATGTGTTCGGCGGGATCTGTCATACCGTTGTTTTGCGATCAAATCGCTTCGGGCGGCCCGATAACGCTCACCGACCGCAGAATGACGCGTTATTTTATGACGGTTCACGAAGCGGTGCGTCTGGTGCTTGAGGCCCACGAAATGACAAACGGCGGAGAAATATTCGCACTTGACATGGGTGAGCCCGTAAAGACGGTCGACATCGCCGAAAAACTGATAATTTTATTCGGGCTGACACCCTACCGAGACATCGACATAATCGAAACCGGCATACGTCCCGGCGAAAAACTTTATGAAACCGCGGTGACAAAAAATGCCTTTAAGACACAGCGCGACGGTGTTTATGTAATGCCTTACGAAACATTTGACAAAGAAGCCGTAAACAACGCCGTGGCAATGCTGAAACATTATGCCGAAAACGGTAATACCGCGTTGCTGACCGACGAGTTGTGCCGTATCACGCACGCATCCGAATAACCCCAAGCCGCATTGCCGATAAAGCCGTGCGGCTTAAACTGTTTTATACATTATAATTGTTAAAAATAATTGCCCGCGCACCGCAAAAAACTCTTGCATTTGACAGTCCGATGTGTTAATATCTTTTTATGCGATTTATGATATTTGTTGTTTGGGAGCGTTGTATCAAATGAAGAACGGCATTTTGACAATAGCCATAGACGGGCCTTCGGGTTCGGGCAAAAGTTCGCTTGCCGACCGCATTGCGACAGAATACGGACTTATTCACATTGATACCGGAGCACTTTACAGAGCCGTAGGGCTTTATATTCGCGATGCCGGGGTCGCGTCGACCGACACAGACGGCGTTATTGCGCTTTTGCCTTATATAGACGTCACTATGCGACTTGAAGACGGCAAAGGCGCGGTCTGCCTTGACGGCAAAAAATTGGAGCAAGAGATACGAACTCCCGAGATATCAAAATACGCTTCGGACGTTTCGGCAATACCAGAGGTCAGGGCGTTTTTGCTCGAGACACAACGCGGCATTGCCCGAACGCACGGTGTAGTAATGGACGGCCGCGACATAGGCACGGTGATATTGCCAAATGCCGATGTAAAGATATTTTTGGTCGCTTCGGACGAGGTGCGCGCCCAGAGACGCGTGGCAGAACTTTTGGCCAAAGGACAAAATGTCACGACAGAGCAAGTGCTTGAGTCGATGCGTTCACGCGATCACAACGACAAAAACCGCAAGACGGCGCCGGCAATACCCGCAGATGATGCCGTAATACTCGACAACACGCTGTTGGATATCGACGGCACATTTGATGCCGCAAGGCGCATAATAGAGGAGGCAACGGCATAATATGGATTTTTACAGATTCGCACGTGCATTATTAAGGCCGATACTGTTTCCCTTTTATCGCATTAAAAAGATCGGTGCCGCAAACGAACCCGTCACGCCGTATATAGTTTATGCCAATCACAGTTCGTTTATAGATCCCCTCTTGATAGCCGTTTCTTTAAAGCAGACCGTGAGGTTTGCCGCAAAAGCGGATTTGACAAAAAATGCTTTTTTGCGATTTGTATTCAAACATCTCGGTTGCGTAACTCTTAACCGCGACGGCAAGGATATGACCGGTATACGGGAGTTGATGAGCATTCTCGATCACGGCGAGAGCATAGGCATATTCCCTCAGGGCACACGGATACCTTATAAAGTTCCGTCATCGACCGATGTTTTACCCGGATTTGCCGCAATAGCAAAAATGTCGCACGCCACGCTTTTGCCCGTTTCAATAGTCACAAAACGTTTAAAACCCGGCATATTTCGCAAAACAACGATAATTATAGGCGAACCTATATCCTATGACGAATATATGTCGTGTGCCGACAGACCTACGCGAGAGCAGATAGCAGATTATTGTTTTGAACGCATTTCTCGGCAATTTGACGACACATACCGCTTAAAAGATGCAAACCGTTAAACCTCAAATAATAGTAGCCGATCATGCGGGATTTTGTTTCGGCGTAAAACGCGCAATAGAAATGCTCGACACCTTGGTGCAAAAAGGTGAACGGATTTATTCACTCGGGCAGTTTATTCACAACACGGCGGTAACAGATTCATTTAAGGTTCGCGGTGTATCTGTTATAGAGGACGAAAATTTTGAATTTCCCGCGGGGTCAACGGTATTCATCAGAGCGCACGGAGCGCCGCCGTCGGTTATCGACACATTGCGCCTGCGCGGTTGCGTTATATACGACGGCACCTGCCCTTTTGTAAAAAAGATTCATACGATACTCGACGGGCTTGACCCGCATACGGAAGTCATAATATTCGGTGATCCGTCACACCCCGAGGTTAAAGGCATAGTCGGCCATGCAAAAGGTGCGGTACGCGTATTTGCGGGCTATGACGAAGCAGCCGAATATTTAAGCAAAGAATATCACGGTCAAAAACTTGCGGCGGCGGCACAGACGACATTTAATATTCACGAATGGACAAGATGTCGCGATTTGCTTATGCAAAACGGTGTGAAGGATATATTCGATACTATCTGCAACACGACCGAAGAACGCCAAAAAGAAACGCTTGAGCTCAGTACCATATGCGATATGACTGTTGTTATAGGTGACAGATCGAGTTCAAATACCAAAAAGCTGTTTGAAATAGCAAAACGACACTGTCGTGCGGCGGTTTATACCGAAAACGCACGCGGACTTAAAGCCCTTATACCTCAAGGTATAACGCGGCTTGATAAAATTGCCATAACTGCCGGAGCATCGACTCCGAGCAGCATTATAGAGGAGGTAACCAAAACTATGGCAGAGATCATTCAAGAACAATCTTTTGAAGAACTGCTCGCAAACTCATTTAAGACATTACATACAGGAGAGAAGGTAACCGGCATAATTTCAATGGTAAGTCCCGCTGAAATTCATGTCGACTTGGGTACTAAGCATACAGGCATATTGCCGTATGATGAGGTTACATCCGAGAGCGGCGTAGATCTTACTGCCGAATATCATGTCGGCGACTCAATTGAGGTTGTTTGTCTCAAGTTCAGCGATTCCGACGGAACGGTTCAGCTGTCCAAAAAACGCCTTGACGCAGATAAGAACTGGGTTAATATCGTTTCGGCAGAACAAGACGGCGTTATTCTTAACGGTACGGTACGCGAGGTCACCAAAGGCGGCGTTATCGTATATGTTTCGGGAACAAAGATCTTTGTTCCCGCATCACATACCGGCATTGCAAAAGATGCCGATATGCGTACCCTGCTCGGCAAATCGGTGCCCGTAAAGATCATCGAGACCAATGATCAGCACAAGAGAGCCGTAGGTTCTATACGTAATGCGGCCCGCATTGAGCGCAAGAGGACTATCGATGAGTTTTATGCAAACCTTGAGGTCGGTCAAAAGTTCACCGGCACCGTTCGCGCGGTAGCCGATTACGGCATTTTCGTCAACATCGGACCTGTTGAAGGCATGGCTCACATCACCGAGCTCTCGTGGGGCAGACTCAGATCACCGCACGATCTGTTTAAGGTAGGCGACACCATTGATGTTTATGTTAAAAAGATCGACGCAGAACGTCACCGCATCTCGCTCGGCTATAAGACCGAAGAAAACGATCCGCACAGAATATTTGCCGAAAAATATCATGTCGGCGACGTAGTCGAAGCGCAGATCGTAAGCATAATGCCTTTCGGCGCATTTGCCGAGATCATTCCCGGCATCGACGGCCTTATACACAACTCTCAGATCGCACTTAAGCGCGTTTCAAACCCCGCAAGCGTTTTGAGCATAGGCGACAAGGTAACCGTTAAGATAACCGACATCGATTCAGAGCGCAATCGCGTAAGCCTGTCGATAAAGGCACTGCTTGACGGCGGCGAGGATGAAACCAACACCCCCGCAAAAACCGAAACCGACGAATAATTATTTGATCATAGAGATCGGTGTGCCGAAGCACACCGATTTTTATATGCGATTTTATATTGAAAAAATATCGGCAATATGATATCATATAGGCGCTGAATGAGTTTTTTATCAAGGAGAAAACAAATAAAATGAAATTAGGTATCGAGGGAGACTCACCTAATTCCATATCTCAATACCTCCCCATATATTCCAATAATGCTTGATTTCAGCGTGTTTTTCGTCTAACCAACCTAATTATAACTTCATAAATCTCAATACACTTCCATGCCAAAATGGTGTAAAAATGGTGTAAAGAAATAATCGAATTGCTGACGCGAAAACACGCTGCTACATAAGTTGACATTTCAAAATGAGCATAGCCGACACCTACGGTTATGCTCATTTTCTGTATTGTTTCGGGGCGAATATCAGGAAAATCTTTGTCTGTGCGCCCTTTGATTTTTCTTGTCATATTGCAATACCGCAAGTAACGAACAACAGCAATTGTATGTTTTAGGGAGTGTTTTCTGCCCTATATTAGGGTATCATTTGCGTACCTCCCTTGTAGCAGACTAAACGAAAAATTTATCCGTCACGCAAAGGGTACGCTGAGATTGTGTGTCCTTACAAAATGCAATAAATAGATAGCCACTGTAAGGGTGTCCTAAAACGGGACACCCTTACAAAAAATATCATAGATCACACAGCCACCATTCACACTAATTTCAAGCCGTAAAAATCAATCCTTGTGCGATCCGCAAAGTTTTTCTCTGTTTAATGTAAAAAAATCACCATAGAGCGATTTACTAAACAGCGAATTGTATTCACGAAACTATGGCGTTTTTTTCATTT